>DASXKQ010000374.1:0-8320 GCA_036496745.1 Polyangiaceae bacterium | reverse complement strand
CGCGCGCCCCGGGATCTGCCGCGTCCGAAGGGCGTCCGTGCCGTGGGCCGCGTACCAACCTACCCATTTGGTGACCGCCGAGCGGTCGACGCACAATTGAGTTGCCATCGTGATCGCCGAGCGTCCCTGCGCGTAGCCGAGCACCGCCTTCGCTCGGCGCCACGTCGCGACGTCTCTGAGCGCGCGCGCCTCACGCAACAAGGTCGACAGGCGCGCCAGCTCGCGAGCCGTCAGGCGAGCCGGGCGAATGACCTTTCCGTTGCGTGCTTTGCTCATGAGCCGCAGGACCCTTCGCACGGACGCGCGATTCGTCGTACGTCCTACGGAGCTTCTGCCGATCGATTCGCGCGAGCTCGCTCTTGGCGCCTAGCCCCTCACGCACACGACCTGTTTGTGCTCGCTGACGACCTGGACGAGATCACGCTGCTGCTTGCAACGGGGCAGCGTGCCCCGGCACGACTATCTACAGGCCGTCGAAAGGTTCCCGAAAGTGCTCGGCACGCTCGCTGCGCGGCAAGCGCGCCCTCAGCGATGGCTGCGTTGATGAACGCGGATGCGAGCCGCGACGCCGAAGGCTCTGCCGAACTCTGCGAGAATGTGCGACCATCAACCCGTTCGCAAGCCCGAGGAGTTCGCCATGCTGCAAAAATCTCCGATATTTGCGTACATTCCCGCCCAAGACATCGCGCGCGCTCGGCGTTTCTACGAGGACACGCTCGGCTTTCTGCCGGGGCGCGAGGTCGGCGGCGGCGTCACCTACGAGTGCGCGGGTGGCACCGCGTGCTTCGTCTATCCCACGCCGAATGCCGGCACGTCGGCTGCGAGCCAAGCATTTTGGCAAGTCGCCAACATCGAGCAAGAGGTCGCCGAGCTCAAGGCCAAGGGCGTGCGCCTCGAGCAATACGACATGCCGGGCATGAAGGACGGCATCGCGACGGCAGGCGGCGCCAAAGCCGCCTGGTTCAAAGACACCGAGGGCAACATCTTGGCAATCGTGCAGAGCCTCGCGTCAGAGACGCGCTGAGTCGGCCGACTCAGTTGGCGAGGCACTGCTGTAGCGTCGTGCTTTCCGTGGAGCAGCTGCCGCCGGCGATGCTCCGCGTTCCGGCCGACGCACATATCTCCGGCTGTGTCGCGAAACAGAGACGGAAGGCGGCGTCTTGCGGGAGGCATCCCGCGCGCCCCGCGCGAGAGACGATGCATTGGCTGACGCAAGCGCTTTCCGTGGGCGCTCCGGCGCACGGATAGTTTTCTTCGGCCGCGCACTCCGTGTTGCAGACGGAATTGTCGGTACCGCCGCTGCCCGCGCTGCCGCTCGTTCCGCTGCTTCCGCCAATTCCACCCGTGCCCGCGTTGGTCCCCGCCGTCCCCGCGGAGCCCGCTTTACCTGCGGAGCCCGCGACGCCTCCGCTGCCTGCGCTCACGCCACCGGCGCCCGCGCTCGCGCCACCGGCGCCCGCGGTCGAACCCGCGACGCCACCGAAGCCCGCGCTCGCACCACCGCTGCCACCTCGACCCGGTCGCCCAGCGAAGCCACCGACCTCTGCGCCGGCCGTGCCACCGGTGAAGACACCAGCGGTGCCACCGGTGTACACGCCCGAGCCACCGACACCCGTGCCCGCGGTGCCCGTGCTCCCACCCGCGTCGACCGGTAGGGGATCGACACATGCGCCCATCACGCAGACGCGATTGTCTCCGCAATCACTGTCGGCGTGACACCCCGTCGTCTCGAGGGAAGGCACGCTGGCCCCACCGCACGCGGTCGGCGCAACGAACAGAGCGCAGCCGGAGAGCGCAAGCAAACGTAGACACGAGCCTTTGCTCGCAGCCCTAATCCTATTCAGCACCACCATTTGAGGGAGCAGCGTAGCACGGATCACTAGCGGCGAGACTCAAGAGCGATTTCAGGGCTGGCGCTCTGGGCTCGACGTCTTAGGCTTCCGGCATGCGTTACAATCCTCTCGGCAAGACGGGTCTGTACGTTTCGGAACTCTGTCTCGGTTCGATGACGTTCGGCGGCGGCGAGGGTATGTGGCAGGCCATCGGTCGGCTCGGTGAACGAGAGTCGGAGGAGCTCGTTGGGACGGCGCTCGACGCGGGCGTGAACTTCATCGACACCGCCGATGTTTATTCGGAGGGAGAGAGCGAGCGGCTCGTGGGCGCCGCGCTGAAATCGCTCAATCGACCGCGCGAGCAAGTGGTGATCGCCACCAAAGTCCGCGGGCGCGTGGGGCCTGGCGTGAATCAAGTCGGGCTCTCGCGCGCACACATTCTGGCCAGCATCGACGCGAGTTTGCGACGTCTGGGGCTCGAGCACGTCGATCTCTATCAGATCCACGGCTTCGATCCCGCGACGCCCATCGAGGAAACCGTGCGCGCTCTCGACGCCGTCGTGCGTTCGGGCAAGGCGCGCTACGTCGGGTTCAGCAACCTGCCGGCGTGGGTCGCGGCGAAGGCCATCACCTTCGCCGAACAGAATGAGCTTTCGCGTTTCCAGAGCGCGCAGGTCTACTATTCCATTGCGGGCCGCGACATCGAGCGTGAGATCGCGCCGCTCTGCCAGGCGGAGGGCGTTGCGATCTTGCCGTGGAGCCCGCTCGCCGGCGGTCTCTTGTCGGGCAAGTTCGACCCCGACAAGAAAGGACCTGCGGACGCGCGTCGCGCCTCGTTCGATTTTCCGCCCGTGAACCTCGAACGCTTGCCGCGAGTGCTCAGCGCGCTGCGCAGCGTGGCGGAAGCGACCGGCACGTCCGTCGCGCGCGTCGCGCTCGGGTGGCAACTCACGCGCCCGTTCGTGACCAGCGTCATCATCGGCGCGAAGAAGAAGGAACAACTCGTCGACAATCTCGCCGCGACCGAGCTGCGCCTTTCGCCCGAGCAGATTGCTCAGCTCGACGAAGCCAGCGCCCTGCCCGCTGAGTATCCGGGCTGGATGGTCCAATTTCAAAATAGCCGAGATCCGCGCGGAGCCGCCAAGACGCCGACCGAAGCCGAGATCCGCGCGGCCGCGCAACGCTTGAAATGAAGGTCGGCTGAGGCGAAACGGAGGACTACGTGCAGGCGCCGAGTTAGGCTCGAAGGCGCGGGACGAAGCCGCCCACATCGCGGGCGTACTCGGCGTACGCGCTGCCGAAGCGAACGCGGAGATAGCGCTCTTCGAATCGCGCCCGCGCGAGCTCGGCAGGACAGAAGAGGCAGAGCGCGACGAGCAAAGCCCAAACGGATTGGAACAGTAGAGCGACGCCCACGGTCTCGAGCATCGCGCCGAGGTAGATGGGATGGCGTATGAAGCGATAGGGTCCGGCTCGCACGATCGGGCCCGCCGCGTCCGCTCGATCGAGCTGTATCGACCAAGCGGCTCCCAAAGAGCGGAGCGCGGCCAAGCGCAGAACGAGCGCCAGCAAGTAGATCAAACCACCAGCGATCGCAGCCGAGATCGAGGGTAGCCCGACGCGCCGCGCGTAAACGTGAAGGATGAGCGTAAAAATCACGGAGGCATAGGCGAGACCGACGGCGGCGACCGTCCAGTCTTTGTCCGCCTTCACCGCGACCTTGTCCGGCATGCGCACGAAGGACGACCAGAGTTTTTCGCTGACCACGGCGAAGAAGAGAGCCGTGGCGGGCAAGCGGGTCGGAAATGGCGTGGAGGCCGCGTAAAGGACCCACGGCAATAGCCACGCCACGACGCCCGCGACGGCGACCAGCACGAACAGAGCACGGAGGATGCGCGCGAGGGTCACGCTCAGTCGACCTTGATCGAGGCATCGTGCGCTTCGAAAAACATGATAGTGGCCGCCGAGAAGGTGTCGGGGCCGGCGAGCATCGCCAGCCCCACGCGCCCGATCTCGGGCATGAACACCGGCTTGCCGCACGCGCGCAAGCCGAAGCGGTGAAAGAGACGCAGCACCGGGGGCAGCCGCAGCGCGTCTTCGGCGCTCCGCTCGGCGTCGGAGAAGAGAGGCCACCGCGGTGCGGATGGGCCGCTCTCGTTCCCGCGTGGCCGCAGATCGTAGCGAGGGTGCAGCAGACCGCGACGAGCCAGCAGCGCGTAAACGAGCTGAGCGTCGCGCA
The DNA here is from genome assembly GCA_036496745.1 of Polyangiaceae bacterium. GTDB lineage: Bacteria > Myxococcota_A > Polyangia > Polyangiales > Polyangiaceae > PMG-095. The sequence continues at coordinate 4,249 of DASXKQ010000374.1, read as the reverse complement.
AACTGTCGGTGTGCCCTACGTGAACGACGGACATGAAGTGCGTGGCGCCGAGGCGCTTTGCGCAAGCGTAAGCCGCCTTCCACAGCTTGCCGAGCACCGCGGACCCGCGATGCTCGGGCAATACCGAGGAGCGCGATACCTCGACCATGGGCAGACCGTCGCGGCGGAAGGGCTCGTAGTCGTAGTGCGCTTCGCCCGGCGTCGCGAACCGGCTGCCGTCGTTGCTGGGTGTTGGCATGCTCGGCAGGACGCGGCAGGTTCCGACGACCTGGTCGCCGCATTTGGCCAAAATGTGGGTAGCGCGCGCGTCGAATTCGTCGACTTCGACCTCACGCGTGCTCGCCGTGAACGCACCCAGCTCACGCACGAAGATCTCGTGGCGCAGCCGGTACGCTTGCTGCTTGTCCTGTGCGGACTTTGCGATCACGAATTCGTAGTGCGTAGACACGTGAGCACACGCAGATCATAACGCGAGATCGCGCGAGCGCTCGTCACGACACGCGGACTCGTCTCGCAGCACACGCGAGTTCAGCGGCGCGTGGCGCAACTTGCGCCACGGATCGTTCAAACACGCGCGAATAGATCCAGCGCCATGCGATACGAAAGCAACGCGAGCTCGGGATCGTAGCGCGGTCCTTCGTCGCGCAAGAAGGCGTGCTGCGCGTTGAATTCGTGCCACGTGAAGCGACGTGCGGTCTCGTCGAGGCGTGCGTGGATCTTGGTGCGACCCTCGGCCGGGATGTGAGGATCTTGCTTGCCCCAGATCATCAGCAGCTCGCCTTCGATCTCGCCGCTACGCGCGAGCGAATCGTCGCCACCCTGACCGAGCGAACCCTTGTGTAGGTCGGTGGCATAGAAGCACGCGGCCGCGCGCACGCGGCGATCGAGTGCGCAGCGAAAGGCCAGGTGACCGCCGATGCACACGCCCATCGTCAGCAATTTACCGGAGCAATCGGTGCGCGACGCCAGATGGTCCAAGCTGACGCGCGCGTCATCGTCGTACGCTGCGCAAGTCTTACCGACTTTGTGCGCGTTACCGCGTTCGGCGCCGGCCTGGTCGTAGGCGAGCACGGTCCCCGCGGGCTCGAGCTCGTGAAAAATCTCCGGCACGGCCACGACATAGCCGTTGCCCGCGAACAACGCGGCCATGCGCGCGATGGGCCCTGTGCGCTGAAATATCTCCGAGAAGAGTACGACACCCGGCCACGGCCCCGCCGCGACGGGCTTGTGAATGTACACGCGCATCGAGCCCGCGCGGGTCGCGAGCTCCACGCTCGATTCGTCGACGATCATGCTCGGCTATTAGGCTCGGGGGTTCGCGGCGGCAAGGCGAGGCTTGCGATTCGTCATCGCCCAGCTCAGTTCGCGACGAAGCCCGGCCACATCGTGCCACTCGCGCTGCCGGGCTCGTCCTCGGTCGAATACACAGCCATCTGCGAGCCGCCAGCCGGGCCTTCAGCGAGGCGCGTGATCGTCACATGGAGCACGTCCCCGTCGTTCGCCGTCTGGCGATCCCATGTGAACGCGAGCGTGGCTGGCAGGTCAGACGACGCGCGAGGTTCGTAGGCGCCCACGAACCAGCTCGCTCGGGGTGCTGTCGAAAACGCGTGCACCTCGATCGTGCGACTGACGCCCAGTGGCACCTCGATCCCGTCGGTTAGATAGCCCAGCTGGCCCGGATACGGCGCCAGTATCGCACGGTCGCGGAGCTCCGGCGCCGCGTTGAAGTAGGGATCGCTCGGGCTCGGGACGCATGGATCGCGACGGGCGCTCGCGGCTGCATTCGACCACGAGCGCTGTACGGGAAAGCCGCCTAGAAGCAACTCGAGCGCCGCCCCATACAGTTCCGTGTTGCAGAGATCGGCGACCTCGCCAGCCGCGATTGGTCCCGATGGCGCAACGTAGAACGCCCACGCCAGATGATCCTGATCCACGTTGAAAAAAGCCGGCGCCGACACCGGGAATGGATCAGTGCTCGCTTCGATTAGCTCGTGAGAGATGGTGCTTGTTGGGCTCAGTCCGATATCTGGGCAGGCTGGGATCACGACGTACGCAAAGCTTGGAGGCAGATTATTGGAGCTCGAGTCGAGGTGTCCCTCGTAGTGGTAGCCGCCGAAATCGACGCAACCGGCTTCGTCATCCGCGGTGACGGTCGTCGTCTGGGGATAGATGACGAGGTAGATGTCATCTGCCTGACGTCTGGGCCACGCTGGATTAGCGCCGTCGATGTGAGCAGCCAACCATTGCTCGATCTCGCTGTCATCTATCGCGGTCGATGGCAGATCGGGCACCACGACGGATGGAGCGATGCTCACGTCGCCCACGCCGTACTCGCCGGTGGTAGCTGACCAATAGGATGAGCCGGGCAGGGCAGCCAGGAATTGCTCTATTTCGCTCTGCGCAGAGTCGCCCGCAAAAAAAATCGGCACGACGCGTGGCGCGCTGAGCACGCGTCCTCCGGAGTCCAACACCTGAGGCAGCGTGGCGCTCCCCTCTCTCGGCTCGGGTCCGTCGAGCCAAACCGATAGATTCGTGCAACCGCTGAGGATCGCTGCGCACAGACCAAGCCAAGCGTTGCGCGACATGACTCAGTGCCAGAGCAGCGACGTTTGGAGCCCGAAATACGCAACGGCGAAGCGGTAGAAGGTATCGTTGCCCTGCCGATCCGTGGCTTTCGTGCTCGGCGCAAACGAGGCGATCGCGGAGAGGCCGAGTGAGTACTGTGGACCGATCCAGTTGTCGTAGCCGCCGAACGGCGCGAACGTGGGTGAAACCGCCGTGTAGTCCCTGCCCACGGTGTCCCGAAACGAATAGCCGCCCAAGCCCAGGCTGCTTCCCACGTGCCAACCACCGCGTGGATTGGGATACCAATCACCGAACATGCCCAGAAGGGGGACGCCACCGTCCGCCTCGCCCGGAGCTCCAGCTGGTGCCCCATGGAACGAATCCGAGACGGTGGTTACCTCCAAGACTGCTCCGAGCACGAGTGAACTTGCAATCGTGCCGCCGAACCGAACCGAAAACGATGAACCCTGCCCGCTTAGCGATGCTCGCCCCGCAGGCCCGTTGCCCCAGATCGACACATAGCTGAGGCCAAAGCTCAGACGTAGATAGGCCCCGTCGTGCAGGTAGTCATGCGGGCCGAACACGACGCACTTCGCGTTGGTGTCGCCGAGCGTCGAGCTCGACTCTTGCGGGTCGGGGCGCGGGTTCGAAAAAGTCGATGTTGGGAGCACGAGGCCGAGCGACTCTGCGCGGCGCTGCCAGGGTGGCGGGGCATGGCGCGGCCGTTTCGTGTGCTTGGTGGCGCCCGCGGTTGGAGTCTCGCCTTGCGCCAGTGCGCTCTGTTGCAACAAACACAACCACGCGACCAGAGGTAGCACCCGCGTCATGTTCGGCGGCCCCACGCGCTGCTCGAGTAGAGCGTCTCCGCCGTGCGCGTTGTATGCACTCCGCGGAATCTAGGCGCTTCCGCCTAGCACCGATAGCCGGTATTGCCGGCCTAGACGCCACGCGGCGCGTGGCGCCTTCTTTATCTGCCTCGAACGGGGCGGGCGCGGTAACGCAATCGCTTGCGCTACCGCGCCCCGAACCACGGGCTAGGCCCGGAGCTCGCGCTCAATGTTTATTGAGCGGCCGTCAACTTTCCGAACAGGCCGTGGGTTTCGTCGGCAGGACCGGCGGTGAAAAATAGCTGCTGGGTCAGATCGGCGGTTGCGACGTTGGGTCCGAACGCGAGCGCCCAGAGCCCGTCGATCACGAGCTCGGCGCCCGAGGGCTTGACGAGCTGACCGATCATTTCGCCCGTTGCTAGGTCGTAGGCGTGTACCTTGCCGTCGCCGAAGTTGCCGACCAGCAAGCTTCCGCCGAGATCGCCGAAGCCCGCGGGCGCGACCGCGAGGCCCCACGGCGCATTGAGCACGCCCTGCCCGAGCAAATGGCTCGCCAGCGTGCCGTCGGTGTTGAACACGCTCACGTAACCCGCGCCGACTTCGTCGATCTCGTCGCTCTTGGTCGCGTCCTGCTTGGCGTACGAGACGAAGACCTTGCCTTCCATGGCCACGACATTGAACGGCGCGAAACCCGCCGGCACTTGCGGATCGGTGAATTTCCCGCCGGTGACGGGCGCATAGTCCGTGTCGAACACGTCGACCTTGCCGCTGAAGAAGTTCGCCGCGGCGATCATCGCCGTGCTGCCGTTCGTCACCATGGCGAGCCCCTTGTAGGAAGCGCTGGCCGCCGATTGATC
>DASXKQ010000373.1:0-6611 GCA_036496745.1 Polyangiaceae bacterium | reverse complement strand
AAAGCTCATAGCTAGTGCCCACGGACAGCTCCAGCACCCAACTTCCGTCACTCTCGACAGCTGCCACGGCTGGGAGCGAGTCCGCTTGGCCGCCAGATCGATTTGTACCCGACGCGCGCCACGCCGTCACCAAACCGACTGGGTTCACGCCAACTAGGCGTCCCGTAACATGGCAGAGCGCGCCAGCCTCCGTTTGCGCGCCCCAGACCCTACGCCAATCGGCAACTGCTTCGCGCAAATCGGGCGGAGGCGTCGACAGTTGCTGTCTCGAGCAACGCAGCAGGCTAGCACACGCAAGCGCGATGAAAACGAATCCTCCCCCATGTGAAGGTCGTAAAGTCGTTCGATGCGTCGCGAACCGGGTCACGGCTGCTTCATGCTACTTGAGCGGTCGCCACCGGCACCAGTGTCAGCGGACCTTGCCCCAGAGCGACGGCCCCGTATCTTTCGCTCATACCGGGGAATGACCCCTCAGCCCGCGCTGCGCTCTCAGTTCCCGCTCAACCAATAATCCCGAAGGCCGCCAACGCAGCCGCCGCAAACTGCGCGATGGGCGCCTTGGGGCGCTGCGCGGCTTGCTGGAAGAGGCGGTTCACGAAGGCGAGCGCGAGCTCGACTTGATCGACCTGGCACAGGATCAGATCACCGGGTTCGAGGCTCGAGATCGCGGCGGCGATCGAGGCAAGCTCGCCGGATTTCTGGATGATGCGGCGCTGACGTTCGGCTTGGTCGAAGCCTTCGCGCATCAGGCGCATCACTTCACCGGGAGCGCGACCGCGCGTGCATTGGTCTTCGTAGATGTAGATGTCGTCGAAGAACGAACCGATGATCTCGGCCTGACGACGGATGTCTTCGTCGCGGCGATCGCCGGCGGCCGTGTAGACGACCTTGCGCCGGCGGTGCGGCATGTTCTCGATCGCTTCTTCCAGCGCGATCAGCGCGGAAGAGTTGTGCCCGTAGTCGAGGATGATCGTGCTGCCCTGGTGCGTCAGCACGTTGAAGCGGCCCGGCACGGTCCCGAGATCGCTCTGGAAGGTCTGGATGCCGAAGCGGAGCGCGTCCGTCGGTAGGCCGAGCCAATAGCCGGCGGCCACGGCGGCGAGCACGTTGTCGACCTGGAAGCCGATGCGGCCACCGTGCGTGAGCGGAATTTGTTCGACGTGGGCCACGCGGCGCTCGTCATTGCCGTTCGCGATCACGATGTAGCCGTCGCGCACGAACACGGCTTTACCGCCTGCCGCCAGGTGGCTGACGATACGCGGCGATTTGGCGTGGCGGCTAAAGTAGATCACCGTGCCGCGGCAGAGGCTCGCCATGCCGACCACCAGCGGATCGTCGGCGTTCAGCACGGCGCAGCCGCGCTCCGAAACACGCCGCACAGGCAGTGACTTCACCTTGGCGAGCTCCTCGGCGCTGTGGATGCCGCCGATGCCGAGGTGGTCGCCCTCACCCACGTTGGTGACGATCGCGACGTCGCACAGGTCGAAGCCGAGGCCTTCGCGCAGCATGCCGCCCCGCGCGGTCTCCAGCACCGCCGCGTCGACGCGCGGGTGAGCGAGCACGGTGCGGGCGCTCTTCGGTCCGCTGCAGTCGCCCGAGTCGATGCGATGGCCTTCGATATAGATGCCGTCCGTGCAGGTCATACCGACGCGCAGGCCGCGTTGACGGAGCAAGTGGGCCACGCAACGCGTGGTCGTGGTCTTGCCGTTGGTGCCGGTGATCGCGACGATCGGGATGCGCGCGTCGTCGCCGGGCGCGAACATGGTGTCGACGATCGCCGCGCCCACGGCGCGCCCCTTGCCGTGTGACGGCTCGAGGTGCATGCGCAGGCCCGGGGCCGCGTTGACCTCCACGATGCCGCCGCCGGTTTTCTCGAGCGGCTCTTCGATGTTGAGGGCGACCACGTCGATGCCCGCAATGTCGAGACCGATCATTTGCGCGGCCTCGATCGCGCGCCGCGCGACGTCGGGATGCACGCTGTCGGTCACGTCCGTCGCGCTGCCGCCGGTGCTGAGGTTGGCGTTGCGGCGCAGCACGACCAGCTGGCCCTTGGCCGGCACGCTGCTCACTTCGAGACCCTGCTCGGCCAGCATTTCGCGGCCGATCTCGTCGAGACGCAGCTTGCTGAGGGAAGTCGAATGGTCGTCACCGCGGCGTGGGTCGAGGTTTTCCTGTGCGACGAGCTCGGCGATGGAGCGCGTGCCGTCACCCGTGACCTGGGGTGGTTCGCGACGGGCGGCCGCGACGAGGCGTCCACCGACCACGAGCAACCGAAAATCCGCGCCCACCAGATGACGCTCGACGATCACTTCGCCATCGCTGGAAAAGGCGATCTCGAATGCCGCCATGACCGCCTCGCGCGTGGCGAGCCGGACGGAGACGCCGCGACCCTGGTTGCCCTTGCGAGGCTTGACCACGACAGGCAGGCCGATCTGCTGAGCGATCTCCCACGCTTGTTCGGCGTTGAGCGCCGGCAAGCCCTGGGGCACCGGAATGCCGATCGTCGACAGCAGGGACTTGGTGAGCTCTTTGTCTTGCGCGATGGACTCGGCGACCGCGCTCGTGCGGTCGGTTTCGGCCGCCCAGATGCGCCGCGCCCGCGCGCCGTAGCCGAGCTGCACCAGGCTGCCGTTGGTCATTCTGCGCACCGGGATGCGGCGGGCCTCGGCGGCGCGGGTGATCGAGCCGGTGCTCGGTCCGAGGCGCACGTCCTCGTTCAGCTTGCGCAGGGCGTGGACTTCCGCCGCGAAGTCGCTCGGGCGTGACGCCCGAGCCGCCTCGATCAACTCGAGGGCCAGCTGGAGGGCGCGCTTGCCGCTCGTCTCCTCGGCGTACTCGCAAACCACGCGGTACTCACGGCCTCGGACGACCTCGACGGTGCGGCTGTAGGCGACCTCGCAGCCCGCTGCCTGGAGCAGGCCCAGCGTGAGCTTTTCCAGCACGCGCGGCCAGAACGCGAGCGCGCCAGGCTCGCCGACGTCGCGAAACAATTGGGCCTGAACGTCGTGGGGTATCGCGCCGCACAGACGGAAAAAGGCGTCGGGTGGCGGGACGGTTTCGGCCGTGAGCACAGCTGCTTCGAGAGCAGTGTGGTCGGACCAGAGGTTGGGGCCGCGGAGCGAGCGAATGGACTCGAGTTTCATCGGAAGTGTCTTACGGAGGGGAGACCGCCGACTCTCCTTCGGCCGATGCCTTTCGAGTCGAGACCGGCCAGAGCGCTGGTGTAACCAGTACCTGTCGCGGGGCAGACGCATAGCAGATCCCCGCTCCCGCGGCCTTCTAACAGGGCATTCAAAGCAGCTGGCATCGTCTCGAGCCGGCCAATCGACCGGCAATTGGAGCCTCCAAGTTTAGCCTCCAACTCTTCAACGTAGGGAAGGCTCCCGCTATTCACTACAGTGGCAACCTCCGAGAAATATTGCAGAACCACCGCCGTCATCCGCGCAGCATCCGCGCTGCTCCAGTCCGCAGGCGGTTCTAGGAGAGCTGTAAGTCGCCGCTCTGGGAAAATCCGACGCAGGCTCTCCGACCAAGCCCCGAGAGAGCTCGCATTTCGAGCTGGAGTCACGAGCACGCAGGCGCCCGACGGGGCGTCGAACAGGGCGACCCCATCGGATCCGCCGATAGCGCGTGTGACGCCGCTCTTGATCTGGGTGGGCGTCAAACCGAGGGCCACGCCGGCCGCGACCACGGCGAGCAGGTCGTCCAGCAGGAAGTCGGGCAGCCCGAGCACGGGGCAGGTGAGCGGCGCCAAACCGAGCACGGTCTCGCGCCGGGTTCCGTGCAGGGACACCACGTCGGACCCGTCGACGACCACGGCTCGGCCTCCCGCAGCCAGGTGCTCGGCGGGTAGCGCGCTCAGCGTGCGAGCAAAGTAGCATAGCTTGCCCTGGAATTTGGGTTTGATCTGCTCGGCGATCTCGAGCACGCCGGGGTCCTCGGCGTTGAGCACGGCGTACCCGCTCGGCAACACGATGTCGGCGGGCGCGCGCACGGCTTTTTGAACGACGCTGAGCTCCTCCACGAACGTGCGCCCGAGGTGATCGCCGCTGCCAAGGTTGGTGATCACGGCTACTTCGCAGCGATCGAAGGCGAGCCCCTCCTCGATCACCTGCGGCTCGGAGACTTCGGCTACGATTGCGTCGACGAACGGATTCATCAGCGCGCGGCGCGTGCTTTCGGCATTGGCGCCGTCTTGCGCGCTCAGAGCGCGCTCACCGATCGTGAGCCCCAGCGAGCTCGCGTGGCCGACGTTTCGTCCCACGCTCGCGAGGATGTCCGAGATCAGAGACGCTACGGCGGTCTTACCGTTCGTACCCGACACGGCGACGAGCGGCACGCGTCCGCTCTGGGTCTTGGCAAACAGGTGGTTTACGATCGCCTCGCCCACGGGCCGCGGGGAGCCGACCAGCGGCTTCAGGTGCATGATCAAGCCGGGGCTCGAGTTCACTTCGATCAGGGCGCCGCCCTGAGCGGACAAGGGCCGACTGATGTCCTCCGCGATCAAATCGATGCCGGCGATGTCGAGACCGATGGTGCGCACGGCGAGCACGCACTGCGCCGCCACGTCGGCGTGCATGCGGTCCGTTTCGTCGACCGTGAGATCGCCGTTGTAGCGCAGGACCGCGGCGCGCCCGTCCGGCAGCACCGAGCTCGGCTCGAAGCCCTGCCGGCGCAGGAGCTCGAGCGCGATTTCGTCGAGCACGAGCACGCCGAGCGGCTGCTGCGAGTCGTCGCCGCGTTGCGGATCGGCGTTGACCTTGGCGACGAGTTCCGCGACCGTGCTCACGCCGTCCCCGGTAACCTGGTGCGCTTGACCGCCGCTCGCCGCTACCGCGCGGTCGCCGACGACGAGCACGCGGTACTGACGCCCTGGAATGAAGCGCTCGACCACGACCTCGCCGGCGACGTATTCCTTTTCCGCGATACGGTAAGCGGCTTCGACCGAGGCGCGATCTTCCAAACGAATCGAGACGCCGCGCCCCTTGTTGCCGTTGCGAGGCTTGACCACTACCGGCAAGCCGAGCTCTTGCGCGACCTCCCAGGCATTTTCGGGGCTCGTCACGTTGCGGCCTTCGACGATCGGCACGCCCACCGAGCTCAAGAGCGTGCGCGCCAGCTCCTTGTCGTGCGCGATGCTCTCGGCGACGGCACTGGTCGCGTCGGTTTCCGCGGTCCAGATCCGACGCTGCGGTTTGCCGTAGCCGAGTTGCACCAGGTTGCCCTCGGTCAAGCGCAAGGCCGGGATGCCGCGCGCCTTGGCCGCGCTCACGATCGCTTGCGTGCTCGGCCCGTAACAGTAGTCGTCGGCGAGCGTGCGCAGTTTTTTCAGAGCGGAAGGCAGATCGAAGTCGCGCTCTTCGGCGGCGGCCATGATCATGTCGTGCGCAACCTTCACGCACGCCTCGCCGAAGCGAAAATCTTCGACCTCGATCAAGACCTTGTACACGCCGCGCTCGCTCGTCTCGCGCGCCCGGCCGTAGCCCACGGGCATGTGCGCCAGCGATTGAATCTCGAGCGTCACATGCTCGAGGACGTGGCCGAGCCAGGTGCCGCCGCGCAAACGCTGAAAGAAACCGCCGCGCTCGCCGATCCCGCAGCGATGCTCGATCATGGTGGGCAGCCAGCCCATGATCTTGTCGTTGAAGCCGGGCAGCGTATTCGACGGAAAATCTTCGTAGCGACCGAGGTCCACCCACACCTCGAGCAGCGGGTAGTTTGCCCAGATGTTCGGGCCGACGAGTCGTTTGATGGTTCGAATCTGCATGTGGTGAGCCTGAGGGGGCGCCAATCCTATTCCTTCCAAGCTAGAGTCCCAGCCCAAAGAGTCATCGTTTTGACATCGCCGCAACTTTCCCCCTTGGAAATACCTGCCGGAGTCGAGCTCCCGAAGGGCGAGCTCGTGCGCGCGCTGTTCGAGCCGGATCTCGACGAGCGGCTCGCGTATCGACAAAGCCGGTGGTTGCTCACGACGGGTGCGCTGCGCGTCGAGCAAGGGAACGGCAAATGGCAGGTGATCCCCCTCACGCCATCCCTGCGCATCGAGCGGCACGAACACGCGGGTGTTACGGAGCTGCGCATCTTCGACGGAGACCGCGTCGCGCTGCGTTGTCACTACACTTTGGCTGTTGCGCGGTCGGCGAGCGATTTCAGCGCCGAGTTCTTAGCGGCGTGCCAAGGCGCTGCGCGCGCCGAGTCCGACGCTCCCGACGCGGACGACTTCGCGCCGCCCGACGCCGCACCGCGCGGTCGGCCGCTCTGGCGCTTGCTCTTATTCACGCGCAAACGCTTCGGCGCTGTCGGGCTCGGCCTCGCGCTCACGCTGGGCACGACTGCGGTCGGGTTGATCCCACCTTATTTGACGATGCCGCTCGTCGACGAGGTGCTCGTGCCGTGGCAGACGGCGCACGGCGTCGTTCCGGGCTCCGTGTACCACGCGCTATTCGTCTACCTGGGCGCGCTCGCGCTGGCCGCGATCCTCGCCTGGCTCTTGGCTTGGGCGCAGGGCGCAGTGCTGGCTTGGGTGAGCGAGCTGATCAGCGCAGATTTGCGCAACCGCGCGTTTTCCCATCTGCAGAGGCTCAGCCTGCAGTACTTCGGCGGCAAGCGCA
>DASXKQ010000372.1:0-29596 GCA_036496745.1 Polyangiaceae bacterium | reverse complement strand
GCCCTTGCACCGGCCTGCGCGCAGCAGCGGGGCCTAGGGCGTCCCCGAGAGGGATGCCGCAAAGGAGCTCATCATGACTCTCAAGATTTATCCGGTTGTTCTCGAGTTGGTTCGTAGGCTCGCGCCGGTGCTGCCCAGGTTGAAGGCCAGAAGCGCTTCGCTCGCGGACCAGTTCGAGCGCGCGCTGGACCCAGAGCTCCTCGCTCTCTTTCAGCGGGTCATCGGCACGCTCGTACGCCTCGTCGAACCGCGCAATTGAGCTCGCGCGAAGCGCGATGTAGCCAGCCCGTATGCCCGCGGCCGAGTGGGGACCCGGCTTCGCCCGGAGACCTTTCACCGAGCGGTTCGACAACTGCCGTCCGAAAGGAGTGTTTTCAACGGAGCAGCGTGCGCTCTCGCGCGAAGTGGCAGGGAAACCCAAAAAATACTAGAAAACGACGCACCTTGGATCAGAACCTGCTCCGTTCCTATTTCGCGACGGTTTACGAGCTGCCGAACGACACGAGCGTGCTGCGCGTGAGCATCGATGGCGAAATCGTGAAGGATTCGGGCGCGCTGCCGCTGCTCTTGCGTTCGAAGTTCGCGCTTTTGACCGCGTACAATCCGCGTTCGATGCTGCTGCCGCGGCGAGTCAACGACACGCGCCAGCAAGTACTGCGGGATCTGTTGGTGCTCGGCTGCTACCGCGTCGAACACTGCGTCGGTTACGACGAGGAGCCCGAGGGCGTCTGGCGCGAGCCCGCCTGGCTCGTACACGGCATCGAAAGAGATGAAGCAATCACGATTGGCCGCACTTTCCGCCAAAATACGATCGTGTATTGTCGAGAGGCGCGCCCGGAGCTGATTGTCACCGATCCTACCTGTGACGAGGTGGGCAAGACCTTTGCCGGCCACTGGCGCCAGCGTTCGTAGCTGTCATGTTGCACCCCTCATCCAAACTCCGAATGCACGCCGCGTGGTTGGCACTCGCGCTACCTTTCGCAGCGCTCAGCTGGCGCTTGCACGTGCTCGCGGACCAAGCGGCCAGCCACGTGGGCGCCGAGCTTGCCGCGCTCGCGGCGCCGCTCGCGCCCAGCGCGCAGCCGGAAGACGAGCCGCTCGAGCTGTTCAGTGACATCGCGCTCCCGCTCGAAGCGCCGGTCGACGACGGGCTGCCGGCCAAACGCGCAGGTCGCCACGCGCGCCGTTCTAGGCAAGTCGCCGACGTGCGCGTCTCGGCCGAGCGCGTGCTCGCCTTGGCCGAACGCCGCGCCCTGCCGCACGCGGTCCCGGTCCCGGCCAACGGCGTGAGGCCCGCGGGTTTGCAGCTGCGCGGCGTGAGCGTGCTCGGTCTGGGCGTACGGGACGGCGACGTGCTGACCGACGCAGCCGGCACCCCAGCGCTGTCCGCGGCGGCAGTTGTGGGAGTGGTCGTGGCGGCTCGCGCTCATCACGCGAGCGAAATCAGTGGTCGGATCTTCCGTGGCGCGGAGTCCTACACGATCGTCGTCGAACAACCCTATCAGTTGACGCCCGCGCCCTGAGCGGCAAGATTCCCGCCTCCAATGTCGCGAACCGTTCAATGCATCAAGCTCGGCCACGAAGCAGAGGGGCTCGAGAAGCCCCCGTTCAAGGGTGAGCTCGGCCAGAAAGTGTTCGACTCCGTCTCCAAGCAAGCCTGGAGGCAGTGGCTCGAGCACTCGAAAATGATCATCAACGAATACCGGCTGGACGTGACCAGTGAGAGCGGTCAACGCGTCTGGATGACCGAGCTCGAAAAGTTTTTCTGGGGCGAGGGCGCCAGCAAGCCTCCCGACTACGTCGCGCCGAAAACCTGACTACGCGATCTTGCGCGAGTTCGGCGGCGACGAGCGGCCGCCGGAGACGGGCGGTTTCGACACGGGTGGCAGGCTGAGCAGCGGGGCTTGTTCGCGCGACACGCGGACGCAGTTGCGCCCCGCGTTTTTGGCCTCGTACAGGGCAGCGTCCGCGCGCGCGAGCCAGCTCGTCCCGGTGTCGCCGCTGGCTTGCGCGGCGAGTCCGATCGAGACCGTCACGGGCACGCGCTGCGCGCCGTTCACGATCTCGAGCTCGGAAATCGCCTGCCGGACGCGTTCGGCGCGTTGCACCGCGTTGTGTAGCGACGAGTCCGGGATCACCACCACGAATTCCTCGCCGCCGTAGCGCGCTACGAAGTCCTCGCGGCGCAGGAAATTGCGCACCAGTTCGTCGGCCACGCGGCGCAGCACCTGATCACCGACGGCGTGGCCATGGCTGTCGTTCGTGGCTTTGAAGTGATCGACGTCGATCATCAGTAGGCACGGATTCGAGCTCAGCAAAAACGACAGATCCGCGACGCGGTCGAGGTGCGCGTCGAGCGAGGCGCGGTTGTAGAGCTGCGTCAGCGGGTCGAGCGCGGCTTTTTCCCGAACCTCCTGCAGCTCGGCGCGCAGCTCACTCACCTTTTGGCTGAGCTCGTCGAGCAGGCGCGCCTGGCTCGCAGCGCGCGCCGCGATCACCTCTTGCACGACCGAGACGACGCTCTCGGCTTCGCGCCGAATCGCGGCTGCGTCGTTCGATTGAAAAGCGCCGACGAGCTTGCCGAGCTCGGTTCCCACGCGCTGGTCGGCCGCGCGATCCGCGCTCACGGACGTGGTCAGGCAGCGCGCAAATGCCTGCACGGCTTCGCGCAGATTGCCCAGGCTGCGGCCCACGAAATCGCGTTCGTTCGCGCGCTGGGCGGCAAAATAACGCCGTGCCCCGCCGAAGTCGCGGCGAAACTCCTTGGCGTCGTCGTCTCCAGTGCGACCTTCCCCGACGCTGAGTCGCTTCGCCCAACCCTCGCACTCCGAGCGGGTGTCCGCGGCGCTGACTTTGTCGGTGTCGAAAGCGTGCTCGCCGAAGCTTTGCAGCAGACGCACCACCGTATCGAGCGCAGCGTCGTCGCTGCTGGCCGCGCTCGGCGTGGAAGCTCGGGCCGACACAGGGGCCTCCGGCGGAGTCGCGGACGACTTTTTCCAGAACATGGCTCTCTAGATTTCGTGAACGGTCGGCTCGGCCGGATCTTCAGCGATCCCGGATAAATCCCGCGAACGGCCCGCGACCCGGCCCCCGCGCGTCATTCGGAGCCGCGCGGGCTTAGGACATGGCGAAATGATCCGTTTTGAGAAGGCGCAAGGGAAACCGCCCTTTCCAAATGCTGCCTTATCCGAGCTCCGACCTGCTTCGCCTGTCGACGAATCCACCGATCGCCGAACGGTCCGGCCGCGTCTTGGTCGTCGAGTCGAGCGAGGAGCGCCGTCTGTCTCTCAAAGCGTTGCTCGACGCCGAGGGCTACGACTCCGTATACCTGAGTGACGGCGACGAGCTGCTCCGGCTCACCGCTGAGTACGAGCCGGATCTGATCCTGCTCGCGGCGGAGCTGCCGAGCGCGAGCGGACTCGAGCTGTGCGGGGATCTGCGCGCCAGCGATCCGCGCCGGCATTTCCCGGTCATCATCCTGGCCGAGGAAGCCGATGAAGCCGCGGTTGCGCGCGGTCTCTTGGCGGGCGCCGACGATTTCATGTCCACCTCGGCGCGGCCCGTCGAGCTGCGCGCGCGCATTCGAGTACAGCTCCGCAACAAGCGTTTTTACGACGCGCTCTATCGCCTGCGCAACGAGCGCGACAGCTTGCGGCGAGACGCGCAAAACGACGGACTCACGGGCTTGCTCAATCGCCGCTCGTTGGAGGCAACCGTCACTCAGCGCTGCACCGCGCGCGAGCGCTTCGGCGTGCTGTTCATGGATCTGGACCACTTCAAGTCGATCAACGATCGCTACGGTCACGAGGCGGGTGACCGCGTGCTGGTCGCGGTCGCCGCCGTGCTCAAGAACGGCTTGCGCCCGGGCGACGTGGTCGGCCGTTATGGCGGTGAGGAGTTCGTGGCGATCGTCGGCGGAGCCGGGCCGGAATCGGCGCGTCTCGTCGCCGAGCGCTTGCGCCGCGCGGTAGAAGAGATGATCGCGCCAGCGCCCGGACCGAGCCACATCACGATCAGCATCGGCACGACCGTGTTCGATCCGCGCCAGCTCGACGAAACCCCCCAAGAGCTCGTGCATCGCGCCGATCTGGCGCTCTACGCCGCCAAGCGCAGCGGGCGCAATCGCGTGATCATGGTCGCGCCGGGACAGCCGTTGCCGGTCGGCGACAGTCAGAAGCCGGCCTCGCCGTCCCTGCCGGTCGCGCCGGATCCGCCGATTCTGATCAACTGGGAGAGGCGCTCGGGATGACCGGTTTTCCCGAGTTCGTACCGAGTCAGGCGCCGGCAGGAGAACCCGAGCAGGCGGCGCTGCCCTCGCTCGCGCTCGTGGAACCGACGTCCGAAATGTCCGAGACCGAGCGCGAGCTCGTGAAGCGCTTGCGCGGCGGGCGTACCGCGCTGCCCGTGCTGCCGCAGGTCGCGCAATCCGCACTGCGCCTGGCCAACGACCACGACGCGCGCATCGGGGATCTCGCCGAGCTGGTCGACACGGATCCGCCGATTGCGGCGCGCTTTCTGTCGGTTGCCAACAGCGTGGTCTATTGGCGCGGCTTGCTCACGTCCTCGACGCAATCGGCGATTGTGCGCCTCGGTCTGGCCAACACGCGCGATCTTTTGTTTCAGGTGGTCTATGCGGCTTCGGCGGGCGGTTTGAAGCGCTACCAATCGATGGTTCAAGCATCGTTCAAACGCAGCGTGGTCGCGGCCGTCGCCGCGCGCATCGCGGCGCGTGAGCTCGGTATCCAGACCGACTACGACTACATGAGCGGCCTCTTGCACGACATCGGCGAGTCGCGCATTTACCGCATCCTCGACGCGATGCCCAAACCCGCGGAGGGCCCGAGCCACGTCAAGGAGCTCGTGCAGCGCTACCATTGCGCGGCCGGTGCCGACGTCGCGATCGCCTGGAAATTACCGGCTGAAATCGTGGACGCCTGCGCGGCTCACCACGACCCGCAAGCCGCCGGCTCACTCCACGTGCGCCTGGTCATGATCGCCGACGCAGTGGTCGACGCGATCCAAGCCGGACGCAGCCCGGACCTCGAACCCTTCGAGCGGCTCGGCGTCGACGTCAGCCTCGCGCGCAAAATCATCGATCACACGGCGAAGGCGTCGGATCCGAAGTAGAGAAGCGCTCGGAAACATCGTTTTACGGCGCTCTGTCGAACCGCTCGGTGAAAGGTCTCCGGGCGAAGCCGGGTCCCATCGGGCTGGCTACATCGCGCTTCGCGCGAGCTCAATTGCGCGGTTCGACGAGGCGTACGAGCGTGCCGATGACGCGGTGAAAAAGCGCCATGAGCTCCGGGTCCATAGGCCCGAGCCAGCCGAAGGCTTGAGCGGTCTCCCAACAAGCGAGCGCCTCGCGCGCCGACGCGGCCGCTGATTGATACCGAGCCTGCCGATTCCTACCGCGCGAGTAAGCGCCCTCCGCGACATTGAGCGGCACGCTGATGAGCGCGCGCTCGAACTGGTCCGCGAGCGAAGCGCTTCTGGCCTTCAACCTGGGCAGCACCGGCGCGAGCCTACGAACCAACTCGAGAACAACCGGATAAATCTTGAGTGTCATGATGAGCTCCTTTGCAGCATCCCGCTCGGGGACGCCCTCGGGCCCCGCTGCTGCGCGCAGGCCGGTGCAAGGGCGCCGCAGGCGCCGCGCGGAGCGCGGGCGGCAGCCCCTTGCAGCGGCCGAGCACAGCAGCACACTCAAACACCCCGAGCATCCCGCCCGCTCACCCTCACACCCGCCCAACCCTGAGCACAGGCCGGTACAATACTTGTGCACGCGAGCGTCGCGAGGCAACCAACCCCCCGCTCTGCCCCAAACCTCCCGCTCTGCCCAAACCACCCCTCTAGCTCTGCCTTCGCCTCCGCCCCCCGCTCTTTCACCAGCCAACCCTCAGATCTCGTCCACTCCCGCCCGCCTCGCCGCGCGGCAACGCTTGGCTGACAGCTCGACGCCGATCGCGTCGAAGCCGAGCTCATTGGCGATCGCGAGGAGCGCGCCCTGGCCGCAGAACGGATCGACGATCCGCCGTGTGTCGGTCTCGTCGCGCAGATAGCGACACGCCGCACGACACGCGGCCTGTCCCATGCCGCGGCTCCACGACGTGGGTCCTGCGTCGGAGAGCACGTGCGCGGCGGCGTGTGTGGGCCGCGCCGCGGGTAGCTCTCGAGCAATGCACAGCAAGTGGGAGTAGCTCGCGCGGCCGAGTGAGGCCGTGTCGGGTGGCCGCCGACAGACGATGCGGTGCCAGAGCAGCACGCCCCCCGCGCGCTCCGCGCCGCACTGAACCAGGTGACCTTTGTCGACCCAGCGCGGTCCGAGCACGATGTCGCTCTGAAAGAAAATCGCGACGCCCGCGGGCGGTAGCCAGCGCACGATCGTAGAGACCGTGGCTTGGAACCACTCCTGCCAGGCGTCGAGCGCGAGCGCGGGCAGCTCGGACAGGTCCGGCAACGACGTGACTACGCTGGTTTGTGGCTCGGCCGAGTGCTCGGCGAGCCAAGCCAGCGCGTCAGCGCAAAACACGTGGCGCGACGGCGCGCTCGCGTCAGGGAGCACGCAGGCTGAGCGCGCCGAGGTAGTCGCGCTTGCCGATGTTGACGCCGTTGTGACGCAGGATCGCGTACGCGTGCGTGAGGTGAAAGAAGAAGTTTGGCACGGCGTGCTCGAGGAAGTAATCGGCGCCGGCCATCGTCTTGCCTTCCCAGCGCGGCTGCGTCACCGAGCGCGTCGCGGCGCCCTCGAAGTCTTTGGCGGAGAACGTGTCGAGATAGCCGATCACCTCGCGCACGCGAGTTCGGAGCTCGTCGAGCGTTTGCTCGTTGTCGGCGTGCTTCGGTGCGTCTTTGCCGCTCAGGCGTGAGGCGGCGAGCTTGGCCGTATCGCAGGCGGTCTGCACTTGGCGCGCGAACGCGAATTGGTCGGGCGCGAGCCGAAAGCTCAAGTAGTTGTTGGGCTCGAAGGATTTTTCCTTGGCGAAAGCCGTCGCGGCCTCCAGCCACTTGTCGAGTTGTCCGAGTTCCTTCTTCATCTGACCGAACATGGCGTGGTACATGCGCGAGAGCCTACGCCGATCGTCACGCGCGCGCCAAAGCCAAGCGCCGAGCTTGCGCGAATCCCAGCGATTACTATGCTCCCGGGCATGTCCGCCCGCACGATCCAGATCACCGATTCCCTGTACGACTATTTACTCGACGTCTGCGTGCAGGAGCCGCCCGTGCTGCGCAAGCTGCGGGAGACGACGGCGAGCATGCCGATGGCCGGTATGCAGATCTCGCCGGAACAGGGACATTTCATGGCGCTCTTGGTCGAGCTGCTCGGAGCCAAGCGCGCGATCGAGGTCGGCGTGTTCACGGGCTACAGCTCGCTCGTGACGGCGCGCGCATTGCCCGCCGACGGCAAGCTCGTCGCCTGTGACGTGAGCGACGAATGGACGTCGATCGGTCGGCCCTTCTGGCAAGAGGCCGGCGTCGCCTCCAAGATCGACCTCCGGCTCGGTCCCGCGCTCGCCACGCTGGACGCGCTGCTCGCGAAGGGCGAAAAAGGCCAATACGACTTTGCGTTCATCGACGCCGACAAGACCAACTACGACGGCTACTACGAGCGCTGCCTGCAGCTCTTGAGAACGGGTGGCCTGATCGCCATCGACAACGCGCTCTGGAGCGGTCGCGTGGCGGATCCCGCCGTGCAAGACGCAGACACCGTCGCAATCCGCGCGCTCAATCAGAAAATCGCGAAGGATGTGCGCGTGAGCTCCAGCATGGTCACCATCGGCGACGGACTTTTGCTCGCGCGCAAGCGCTGAAGCACGCGCGATCCTCTACGGCGCGTGCCAGCTTCCCAGTTCTAAAGTGTCACCTGGGCAAGCTGCAGCCGTAGCCCCGGATTGAGTGCAAGACGTGGGGTGCCCAAGGATCTCGAACCTTCCTTGAATCTGGGTGCCCGTCTTGTTCGGCGTCAGCGTGCTGTCGAAGGAGCACGACGCCGAGTCGTATTGATCGAGGGCCGGAGCAGTGAAGCCAAAGTGCGTGTACATGTCCGCGAGCGGCACTGCGGAGTCGTAGGGAGCGCTCACCGTCAGTGTGACGCTCGCAAGCGCGCCATTCGCATTGGGAAACGCTTGGATTTGGATGGGCAGATCGGTATTCAAGAGCGAATCATCCGTCGTGGCAGCGAGCTCACCAGCCAAGGTCAGTACCGCGCGTCCACCCTGCTCGATCGGGAAGCCCGCGCAGACGGTCTGCCCGGCGCTCGCGTTCAACTTCAGGTTGGCCTGCCCATTGTTGCCCACGGTGCCCCCCCACTGCATGGGCACGGGTGGGGAATCGTTGATCAACGCGAGCGCGTCAGCGCCGGAAAACCCGTCAATCGCCATGCTCAGCGGAACTTGGAGGCCAAAGCACGTCGCGTCCGCACCCCAGTCCCCATATTTGACGTCGGCGCTGCACAGCAGTTGATCTGCTGGCACTCCGTCGCCGTAGCCGATCGGCAGCTCGAAACTGCCGCTCAGGTAACCGAGGGTGCCCCAGCTGGCGACGCGGCCTTGCAGATCCAGCGTTTCCGCGATCCTCGGGGGAGCTGGCAGCGCCCGGAAGGAACCGTTGAGCTTGGACAAGTCGAGGCTGGCCGACCAATCCGCGACCCGCGCAGAACTCGCTTGCAGCGTGGTGGTGAACGATTCGTCGAGCGCGCCGTCACTGGTCGTCAGGGTGGCCACGACGTCGATGTTCAGCGAGTCGTAGCAGTTGGCGTAGGGGTTCCCAGAAGCCAGAGGGAGCAGCGACTGGTGAGTGAAGAGAATATTGCCATCGGCGTAGGCGAGAGTGAGCGAGACGGCGCTTTGGCCCGCGCCCGGGCTGTAGCTGCCGACCGTGGCGATCGAGGTCTGACCCGAACACGGGGAAGAGGAACTGTCGAGCGCATGCCAACTGAGTGTGCTGTCGTGTTGTCCCGCCGCGTACTCGAGCACGTCGTTCGCCGAAAAACCGAGCGGTGACACGGCGTCGGCGGAGAGCGTCGTGGCCGTAGTCGAACAGGGAGCGTAGTCGTCCTCACCCGTCTGGCCGCCCGTGGTGGAGCACGCCGAAAGTGTGAGCGCGACCGCCAGAGGCCACGACCAGCATCCCCAGGTGAAGCTCATCTGCGGACTATGAGCGACGGCGACGCGTAGCGCTAGAGCCGAGATGCACATTTCATCTCCCAGAATGCGAATCAATGTGCGAATCTCCATGTATGCAGCTCGATTGGCACTTGGTTTCGGCTGAATTCATCCGAGCCATTCGCGGCAAGCGCTCCCAGGCAGCCTTCAGCCGCAAGCTCGGCTATCGCAGCAACGTCGTGCACAGCTGGGAGGCGAGTCGCGGGTTTCCCACCGCGGCACACGCGCTGCGCGCGGCTTCACGCGCGGGCATCGACGTCGAAGCCGCGCTCACTCGCTTCTACCGGACGCCGCCCGTTTGGCTCGAGAACGTCGCCATCGCGAGCCGTGATGGAGTTGCCACGCTGCTCAGCGATCTAAAAGGTCGCACGGCCATCCTGGAGCTATCGCGTGCAGCGTCGGTCAGCCGCTTTGCGGTGTCGCGATGGCTCAAGGCCGAGGCCGAGCCGCGGCTTCCGGATTTCCTGCGCATGGTCGAAGCGACTTCGCTGCGCGCGCTCGACTTCATCGCGGCCTTCGTCGACCCGGCGCTCTTGCCTTCGCTCGCCAAGCCGTGGCGCGAGCTCGAGTTGGCGCGTCGCGCGGCATACGAGGCTCCCTGGTCTCAGGCGGTTCTGCGCTGCCTGGAGCTGACCGAATATCGATCGCTGCCGCGCAGCACGCCCGGCTGGATCGCCAAGCGCATCGGCATCTCGCTGGCTGAAGAGCGCCGCTGCCTCGAGCTCTTGGCGCTCACCGGCCAGATCGCCAAGAAGCGCGGGCGCTGGACCCTGCGCGAGACGCGCATGGTCGACACGCGCAGGGACGTAGCCGCCGCACGGCGCGTCAAAGCCTGGTGGATGCAGGTGGCGGCGACGCGTCTCGAAGCGGGCGCGCCCGGCGTGTTCTCGTACAACGTGTTTGCGCTGTCGGCCGCGGACCTGCAGCGGGTGCAAGACCTCCACCACGCTTTTTTCCAACAGATCCGCAGCCTGATCGCGCAGTCGGCGCCGAGCGAGCGCGTCGTGCTCGCCAACATGCAGCTGTTTGCGCTCGATCGGGCGTGAGCTCAGAACCCGCGCAAATCCCGCGCGTTGAAGCCCATCAAGAACAAGAGCGTGTCGAGCCGCTCGTGGTGGTTGAGGCTCATGTCCGCCACTTCTTGCAGCTTGGGTTTGGCGCGGAAGGCGATGCCGAGGCCGGCGGTCTGCAGCATCAAAACGTCGTTGGCGCCGTCGCCGATAGCGACGGTTTGCTCGAGGCGACAGCTGTAGACCTGCGCCATGTCCTTGAGCACCTGCGCCTTGCGCTCACCGTCGACGATCGTGCCGCGCACGTTGCCCGTCAATTTGTCGCCCGAGACCTCGAGCTCGTTGGCGAATGCGAAATCGAGGCCGAAGCGCTGCTTCAACTCGTCGACCACGAAGAACGTGAAGCCGCCGCTGACCAGGCCCACCTTGAAGCCCAGGCTATGCAAAATCTTGACGAAGCGATCCGCGCCCGGCGTGAGCTCGAATTTGGCGATCAGCTCCTTGGCGCGGCTGAACGGCAGCCCCGCGAGCAGCTTCACGCGCTCGGCGAGCGCTTGCTTGAAGTCGATTTCCCCGCGCATCGCGCGCGCCGTGATCTGCGACACTTGTTCCTTCACGCCGACCAGATCCGCCAGCTCGTCGATGAACTCGCCCTTCACGAACGTCGAATCGACGTCCATGCACACGAGCCGCTTGCTGCGCCGGAAAATGTCGTCGCGCTGCACCGCCAGATCGACGCCGAGCTCCATTCCGAGCCGCAAGAGCCGCCCGCGCAGCGCGGCGAGCTCGCCGTTGTTGAGCTCGCCGCCCGCGGGCAAATCCACGATCAGCTCGAGGCCGCTCAGCTCGTGCTCGTTGAGCGAGCGGATCTCGCGGATGTTCATCGAGCGCGACGCCATGAAGCGCGTGATCTGCGCGGTGGCCGCGCCGTCACCGAGCTGGCCGAGCACCGTGACGGCGAGCGTGTGCTGCTCACCGCCCGGCAATGTTTCCGCCGCGCCCCCTTGAAACGGCGTGACCTCGAAGCGCAAGCCGAGATCGGCGGCGGCAAACAACAGCCGGCGGAGCGCGTATGAGTTGCGCGGAATGTCGACGATCGCGCTCAGCATCAAATAGCCGTGCAGCACCGACTGACCGATATTGACGAGCTCCGCGCTCTCCTCGGCGATGATCTCGGACAAGCGCGCCGTGACGCCCGGGCGATCGGCGCCGGCAATGTGCAATACGAGACGGTCAGGATGCGCTGCGGTCATTCGGGGGGCGTAAGCTAGCCTTCCGAGGCGCGCTTCGCCAGCCGGAGTGCCCGCTCCGCGCTCAAAGCCAAACGCAGCCAAATCCCGGCGAATCCGCCGACGCCTTTCAGACGCCCGTCGCCCCGCGCGCCCCTGCGCGAGCGCCGGTCGCTCTGCGCGCCGGGCGCGCCGGGCACCGGTTGCTTTTGCGCTCCTCGAGAGGGGGAAGGGGCTGCCCCGGAAGCAGCGCGCGTGCACAAGGTGCGGGGCGGCCTTGGGCAAGGAGGTTCGGGTGTGAGTCATTCGTGGACTCATTGACCCGCGCTGCCGGGCTCCAAGCCCGAGAGGATTCGTCCTATTGGTGGTGGTCGCCGCCTGGCACGACAAGACGCAGCGTCTCCGAGCATTGCAAGGCGCTTCCCGAGGTACTCATCGCTCCGTTCTCGCGCGGAGCTCAGGCGGTGCGGCCGTGAGTCGGGCTCGGTCGTGCGTCGAGCGCTCATTCCGCGACGTACTTAGTCGTCCGCGGCTCCGCGTCGGGCTCAGTCGTCCGCGACGGGTTCAGTCGCGCGCGCCGAAGCGGCTCGAGCGCGTCTAGGTTCGCTGTTCGGGCACGGAAATACAGACGAGACCTGCGCGCCGCCAACCGACGCGCGCCAGCCACGTTTTGGCTCTGACCACGGGCACATCGCGTGTTGTTTCCGGTGGCGAAAGGCCGCGCGGCGCGAGCGGTAACGTGGGCGTGCGCAGCGCGTCGCGCGGAGCTAGGCCGCGGAGCTCGCGAAACCCATCGAAGTACGGCGCGGACGAATACGGGTCGATGCGCGCCGCGCCGCGGGCGCGATGCTTTCTGAAGTTATTGAGCACGCACGCGAGCGCGTTGCGCACGCTGCGCGGCGAAGTGAGCGCGCGTGCGAAGAAGCGATCCGCCCACACCTTCCCGCTGCGGTTCACGAGTTTATTGAGCTGACGCGCGATGCGAATGGCCAGACCCTGCATGCCCCGAGAGAGCGCGTGCTGGTCGCTCGCCTCGACGATCAAATGCAAGTGATCGGCCTGCATTGAAAAGTGGACGATGCGGAAGCCGAGACGCGCTCGCGTTGCTCGCGCGAGCACACGCTCCACGGTAGGGAACGTGAATTGGCTGCGCAGCGGCCGAAATTTCGAGCGCAACACGACGTGCACGGGATGCGCGTGAGCGTGCTTCGGTCGCGCCGCGTGGCGTACCCGGGCGCGTCCCGGCGCGGGTTTGCGCCCAGCGCCTGCGCGCCGGCCGCCCCACGTGGGCGCTGGAGGTGGCGGCGGCGGCAGCGCCAAAGTGAGCTGCTTGGGGCGTGCTTTGCCACCGCGACCGGACACGGAGCTCTGCTTAGACACGGGAGTGCGTCCTTGATTTCGATCCGAGCCGAACGACGCAGCCCGATGAACGCGACTCGAGCACCATGACGACTTTCTAGCACTTGATTAGGCATTAATCAAAGAAAGTGGGACGAGATAGGGGTCTCGGGGCGCGTCTTTGCCGAAGAGCGGATGGAGCCCTTGTAGGTCGTAGCGAGGATGTCGCTGCGCGTCGGTTTGAGGCTGTCCGACGACGCCGAGGTGCGTGAGTTCGGGATCCGTCAGACTGGTCGCGGCTGCGACTTGGCCGCGAGCCGACGGTTGTCTCGGAGCTCGATGAACTCCAAAATGCGTCCGGGGATGTCGCTGGCTTGAGTGTTCGGGATGTCCCCGGTTGCACGGCTCACTGGACGGCCGCTCGACCGAGGTGAGTTTTTCTGCGAAAGGCGGCGGTCGTGGTTTTTTCGGGTGTTGGGGCGTGTTTTTGCGCTCGAAACGAGCTTGCGATTCGCAACTAGGCAGTCGAAGCTCGCGCATGGTGGCGCCCCTCTTTCGCAAGACTCTGGTCGGCTCTTTCGCGCTCT
This sequence comes from Polyangiaceae bacterium, assembly GCA_036496745.1. Lineage (GTDB taxonomy): Bacteria > Myxococcota_A > Polyangia > Polyangiales > Polyangiaceae > PMG-095. Next base: position 16,271 of record DASXKQ010000372.1, on the reverse strand, counting down.
CGCTGATCGCTCTTTCGGTGTCGTTAGCCGAGGCTCAGGCTCCTGCCGCCACCGCAGTGCCTGCACCGGCGCCGATCGCGCCCAGCGCGCCGCGCGCTCCGACACCGAGTCCCGCGCCGCGGGTCGCGCCGCCGTCTGCGCCGGTTGCGCCGTCCGCTCGGGCTCCTGCCGGCACAGCGGTGCCGCCGGCATCGGCCGTGCCGTCAGCGGGCGCTGCGCCGGCTCCGTCGGCGCCGGCAACGGGAGCCGCGCTCGTCGACGCCGCCGCACCCGTTGCGGCCGAGAGCGACGCCGCACCCGCGCCGTCGGCGTCGGCCGAGCCCGCGCCTTCTGCGGAGCCCGCGCCGTCCGCGTCGACCGCGCCTGCCGTTCCCGCGCCGTCCGCGTCGGCGGAGGCCGAGGCGCCCCCCGTCGTGCAGTCACCCGCGCAGATCGGCGATACGACCGTGTTCACGCTCAGCGTCGCGCGCGGCGACAAGACCGCGGCTACGCGCGCTCGCGAAGCGGGCGAAGCCCTCGAGCGCGCGCTGAAGGTCGACAAGACGTCGATGGTCACGGTGGCGCCGCAAGGCGAGTCGCGCGTCGTTGTGCTGGGAAAAGCGCCGATCGTCGAGCTCGACGCGGCCGACGCGACCGCCGCACAAGCCGCCTCACTCGACGTGTACGCGACGGCGATTGCCGGCAAGGTCCAGGGCGCCGTGGACGCGGAGCGCCGGCGCGCGGCGGTCGCCAAGAGCATTTTCTCGATTTCGCTGGTCGTATCGCTCGGGCTGCTCGCCTTCTACTTGCTGCGCAAGGTCGGCCAATTCGCGGAGCAGGCGCGGCACTTTCTGGATCAACGCTCGGATCGCGACCTGTCGATCCGCGTGCAAAACATCGAAGTCGTGCGGCCGGCCACGCTGCGCTCGAGCGCCGTGATGGCGCTCAGCATCGCGTCCTGGCTCGCCATGGCCGGCATCGCCTACGCCTGGCTCGTGATCGTGCTGTCGCTGTTCGAGGCGACGCAGAACTACACGCAGCGCTTGACCGGGTTCGTGCTGGCACCCGTGTCACAGCTGATGGAGCGCGTCGCGACGACGTTGCCGCTGCTGGTGGTGGCCGTGGTGGCCGCGCTGACCGTGTTCGTGCTGGTGCGCTTCGTGGGTCTGTTCTTCGCCAGCGTGTCGCGCGGTGAAACGCCGCTACCTTGGCTGCCTCCGGATTTGGCCGCGCCGACCAGCGTGCTCTTGCGCGGCGCGATCGTCGTCGCCGCGTTGGTCTTCGCGGCTCCCGTGGTCACCGGCGATCCGAACGGCGCGCTCAGCCGCGCGGGCGCGATCTTCTTGATCGCGCTCGGCGTCTCGTGCACGCCGCTGCTCGCGTCCGGCCTATTGGGCGCGATCGTCCTGTTCGGCCGGCGCGTGCGCCCGAGCGAGTTCGCGCAATTCGGCGAGATCGTGGGCCGCATCACCAGCATCAATCTCCTGGAAATCCGCCTGCTCGACGGCGATCGCGCGGAGTGGCGTATCCCGCATTTGTGGTGTTTGACGCGCCCGCTACGCGTGCTCGGGGCCAGGCCGCGCTTGCACCTCGACGTGTGTGTCGCGACCAGCGCCGAGCAAGCGCGCGCTCGCGCAATTCTGGTCGAGGCGGCGCACAAGGTCGCGGTCGACGCCGAGCTCGACCTGCTCGCGTTCGACGCCGATGGCGCGCACTACCGGCTGAGCGCGGCCTTCGACTCGCTCGACGCGCGCCGCAAACTCGCTGAAGCGCTGCTCGACGACCTCAAGGCGGCCGGTGTGGATCTCGGTCGAGCTCGGCACCCGGTGAATCCGTGAACCAGATCTGGCTGCTCCTCGGGCTGCTCGTGCTGTCCTACATGGGCAGCATTCTGGTGGGCGGACGCGCGATTCGGGGTTTTGGTTTGGCCTCCGGCGCGGAGTACCTCGTGCTCGGCTTCGTGCTCGGGCCACAAGTGCTGTCCGCGCTGCCTCGCTCACTGCTCGACACCTTCGAACCGGTGCTGCTCGTGGGCGTGGGATGGCTCGGCCTCGTGCTGGGCGTCAGTTACCGCCGCGTCGGCATGCGGCGCGTGCCGCTGCCTCACGTCGCGGTCGGCATCATGCTCTCCGCGCTCGTCAGCGCGGCGGTCTCCGCGGCGGTGTTGTACGTCGCGTCGATGTTGCTCAAGCTCTCACGCGTCGACCTGATCGCGCTCGCGGCGACGGCGGGTCTGGTCTGCTCGGAAACGACGCGCCACAGCGTGCGCTGGGTCGTCGAACGACATGGCGCCAAGGGCAAACTCGCGGATTTTGCCGCCGATGTCGCGCGCTCGAGCGCGGCCTTTCCGGCGATCATGCTCGCGGTCGTGTGCGCCTGGTTGCCCGGTGCCGGCTTGGTCGATTTCTCGGTGGGCGGGCGCGTAGCGGTCACGCTCGGGCTCGGCGTGCTGCTCGGGCTCACCTCCACGTTGCTGCTCGGTCGTGAATTTCGTCGCGACGAAAGTTGGGGACTCTTGCTCGGCACGTCCCTGCTCGGCACGGGCGCCGCCGAGCGGCTCGGCCTCTCGCCGCTCAGCGTCATGTTCACGATGGGCCTCACGCTGGCGGTCGTGTCGCGCCATCACCTCGACATCAAGGCCATGGTCACGCCCACGGAAAAGCCCGTACTGCTCCCGCTGATCTTGCTCGCCGGCGCCTACGTCAACGTCAAGTTGCCGTCGCTCGTGCTGATCGTGGTGGCGGCGGCGCTGGTCGCCAAAGTCCTCGCTCGCGTCGGCGTGGGCCTGCTCGCGTCGCTACTCGGCGCTCCCGCCAAGAGCGCGGGCCTCGAGCTGGGCGTCAGCATGCTCTCGACCGGCGCGCTCGCCGTCGCGACCGGCCTCTCGATCGCGCTCCGGCATCCAGGCGTGGTCGGTGACGCGCTGCTCTTGCTGGCCGCGCTCGGCGTCTTGCTCGGCGAATGGCTGGGCCCGGCGGCGCTCCGTCGCGCGCTCACGCGAGTCGGCGAAATCACGCCCGAAGCGCCGCCTTCCCCCGAGAGCGACGCGGGTCGCCCCAGCGCGGAGAGCCGAGCTTGAGCGGCCACGGCGGCGGCCGAAAAAACGCCGCGACCCGGCTGATTCAGGCCGCGTCGCTGGCGGTGACCTTCGGCGTCTTGTACGGCGTCAAACGCTTCACGCCCGAGCTCGAGGCGCACCTCGGCACGGTCGCCGCGGTCGGCTTTTTGCTGCTCGCGGGCACGCTGCTCAGCGAGCTCGTCGAGACCATCGGCCTGCCGCATCTGTCCGGCTACCTGTTTGCCGGCATCTTGGCCGGACCGCACGTGCTGCATTTGATCGATCACGAAACGGTCGTGCAGCTCTCGCCGATCAACACGCTCGCGCTGTCCTTGATCGCGCTCGCCGGTGGCGCCGAGCTGCGTGTGTCCACGTTGCGCGTCGTGGCGCGCAGCCTACTCTGGGCGACGCTGATTCAGAGCACGCTCGTACTCGTGATGGCGGCGGGCATGTTCCTCGCGGTCGCGCGCTTTTTGCCGTTCACGCACGGCCTCACGACGCAGGCCGTAGTCGCGGTCGCGCTCCTGTGGGGCGTGCTGGCGGTGAGCCGGAGCCCGTCCGCGCTGCTCGGTATTTTGGCGCAAACGCGGGCGAAGGGCCCGCTCGCGTCGTTCTCCCTCGCGTTCATCATGCTCTCGGACGTGGTCGTCGTGATCCTGGTTGCCACCATGATGATGCTCGCCCGCCCGATGATCAACGGCAGCGGCGGCATCTCGCTCGACGACTTCAACATCCTCGGCCACGAAATCCTGGGCAGCATCGCGGTCGGCACCACGCTCGGCCTCGCGCTCTCGATCTATCTGCGCTTGGTCGGACGCCAGCTTTTGCTCGTGCTGCTCGCGATCGGTTTCGGCCTGAGTGACACTTTCAGCTACATCGGTGTCGATTCGCTGCTCGCCTTTTTGGCCGCGGGCTTCGTGGTCCAGAACATGTCCGATCAAGGACCCAAGCTGATTCACGCGATCGAACAGACAGGCAGCGTCGTGTTCGTCGTGTTCTTTGCCACAGCCGGCGCGCATCTCGATATTCCTTTGCTCCAGGCCAAATGGCCCGTTGCCGTTGCGCTGTGCGGCACACGCACCTTCTTCACGGTGGTCGGTGGACGCATCAGTAGCCGCATCGCGGATGATCCGGCGCTGATCCGCAATTGGGGTTGGTCGTCGCTCGTTTCGCAAGCGGGCCTCGCGCTCGGCCTCGGCCTGCTCATCTCGAAAACCTTCCCGAGCTTCGGCGACGGCTTCCGCTCCCTCGCGATCGCCTCCGTCGCCATCAACGAAATGGTCGGCCCCGTCCTCTTCAAATTCGCGCTCGACCGCGCCGGCGAAACCTCGACTCACGAACCCGAAGCGCGTCCGAGTTTGCCGGACGGGCCGGGCGGCGCGGGCCTGGGCGCGCATTAGCCGTCGCTCCAGAGTTCGTACCGCGAGCGACACCGCGAGTGCGTATCGACGCGCTTCGCTGCCGCAACTCGTCCGCGCTCTGGCCGCGGCGCACTGGTGCACGCGGGTGCCTCGGGGCAGCCCCCCAAAAGAACGAAGAACTCGTCTCAGCGACGCGACCACGACCCATTTGTGTGTTAAAAAATATATAGTAATTACGAATAGTTATTAATAAAGTCGCAATTTTCGCACTTTCTCTATTCGCTTAGTAGGCTTATGCTCCGGCGCGTAGGCCAATGCTCGACTTCATCACGAATCATCTCGACCTCGGGATCGCCGGCGCGGGGCTGTTCGTCGGCTTCGTCGTCGGGCTCACGGGCATGGGCGGCGGCGCGCTGATGACGCCGATCCTGGTGCTCTTGTTCAAGGTGCCGCCGCTCGCCGCCGTGTCGAGCGATCTGCTCGCGGCGATGATCATGAAGCCCGTCGGGGGCGGCGTGCATTGGCGCCGTGGCTCGGTCAACACCGAGCTCGTCAAGTGGCTCGTTACGGGCTCGGTGCCCTCCGCGTTCCTCGGCGTGTTGCTCCTCAAGTCGTCGGGCAGCGGTGAGGCGCTACAGGGTCACGTCAAGCTCGCGCTCGGTCTCGCGCTGCTCGTCGTCGCGGCCGGCCTCGTCATTCGCCCGCTGCTCACGCGCGGTCGCAAACCGGGCGACAGCATGCAACCGCTGGTCGTCAAAAAACTACCCACCATGCTGATCGGCATCGCGGGCGGCCTCGTCGTGGGCGTCACCTCGGTGGGCTCCGGCTCGCTGATGATCATTCTCCTGCTCATGCTCTATCCACGCCTGCGCCTGTCGGAGCTCGTCGGCACCGATCTGGTGCAAGCCATTCCGCTCGTCGCTTCCGCCGCGCTCGGCCACGCGCTCTTCGGCGATCTCAAACTCGCGCTCACCGCCTCGATCCTCGTCGGCAGCATCCCCGGCGTATTCATCGGCGCCCAAGTCTCCTCCCGCGCCCCCGATAGCCTCATTCGCCCCGCGCTGATCGTCGTCCTGCTCGGCTCCTCGCTCAAACTGCTCGGCACGAGCAACACGGTCGTGTTCGCGACCCTCGGCGTGTTCGCGCTCGCGTACGGCGGCGTGCTCTTTGCGGCGCGGCAGCGCGCGGGAGCGGCGGCCGCGCGGGCTTCGTTGGCGGTGCGGTAGCGTTCAGCGCGCGGTTCAGCCGCGTGCGCGTGTTTACGCGAGTAGCTCGGCGACCGAAGTGACTGTCAGCGCCTTCTGAATCCAGGTGCTCACGAGCTCTGCGTCCGTTGCTGCGAGGATCTGCTCTCGCTCGCTGTCGGTGACCGCGATGCCGCGTCCACTGAGCACGTCGAGGACGGCCTTGGCTTTGCCGCGGAGCTCGCCTTCGGCGCGGCCGCGGAGCTCGCCCTCGGCGCGGCCCTCTGCAACGCCCTTCTCGTAGTAGGGGCGCATCCAATTGCTCTCCTTGATGAATTTCGACATGTCCGGGTGCATTTCGAAGGCCTTTCTGGCTGCGGCGCTGAGAGCGTTTTCTATGATGTAAGAGTATATCACGCGCAGGTCGTCGGGCACTCCCTCGATGGCTGTGACGGCGGCGCGGGCAATGCTTGCGGCGGTTTCGGTGTCACCCTCGCCGTGCGCACACACCGAAAGCACGGCCAGCTCCGGGGCCTGCGCGGCCAGCGCGTGATCGGTGACAATCGGAATGCCGTCAGGGCCGAGCACGCGTGGACGGAGCACGGTCGCGCCGAGGTCGAGCACGATCGGCGTAGCAGCCCAGGCGGCGACTGCGCGATCCGGCGCGACGACGAGCAGCTCGACCGGGCACTCATAGCGTGCGCGTAAGACGGCCACATAGGCAGGCCAGGTAAAGCGCTTCCGCTCGTCGCGCGACAATTGCGCTTCGACGATCACCCCGAGCACCGGCTCCGAGCGCGCACACAGAATGACCGCGTCCGCGCGAAACTCCGCGGGCACGACCTCCGTGAGATCGGACGAGGCCAGGCGGATCTCGGTGTACTCGGGCAGCGCGACATGCAGCGAATCCCGCAAGAGCTGAGCCGCGAGCGCGGGCTGATTGTGAAACAGAAGAATCAGCGCGTCGTGGTCGAGTGAGGGCATCGTGGAGGTCCGAAACGGATGAGTGACGGGTGGTGCGCTCGCTCATCGGCCGGCCGGCGAGGCGATTGTTAGATCCTTCCTCGCGTGTGGGCTGTGAGCCCCAGTCAAGGCGCCCTCGAGAGTCTCAATCTGAGACGAAAACTGGCAATCAGCGGGGATTCTCGCTCATTTTCAGTGGCGACAATCGATCGTGTTGGGCCGATTCTGTTTCGTAACCATTTCGCAATCCACCGGACACGCACTGTCCGGACACTTCGTGTCCGCTCAATCAACACATGAGTTGGAGATCTTCCAACTCACGCGTCGCGCTTTGCCCCGCGTTCAACGCAAGCCGCACCGCGAACACGAAATGGAACGCGCACATCGCGTGCACGCACCGCGTGAGCGAAGCCGACTCACGTCGATCGAATTTTGCGCAACCACTTTTCCCACTTGACCGATTGCCGTGAACTGTGGAAACTCCGCTCCGGTTTCGGGTAGCTAGGGTAGGACTGCAAAGCAATCAACGAAACGGGAAGGGACGTCCATTCATGGGGAGCGCGGGGCACGCGGAACGCAGCTTGACTCTGCCGCCAATCGGCGAGCACTGAGGAGCCCATGGAGCATCGATCCCCCTCATCCAAGCGACTCATCACGATCCCCGTCACCGCATGCGCGGCCCTCATTATAGCGCTGGCGGTATCATGCGGGTCGAAGAGCTCGACCACTGAGCTTGTCCCCGCAGCCGGCGCGGGCGGCCTAAGCGGCGCGGGCACCAGCGGCGCGTCCCCCGCAGGAAATGCGGGCGTCAGCACGGCAGGGAGCGGCGGAGCCGCAGGAAGCGGAGTCAGCGGCATGAATACCGGCGGCGTCGCTGGGTCGAGCAGTGCTGTTTGCACGCAAGGCGACACGCGGACGTGTACCGGGCCTGGGGCGTGTAGTGGCGGGCAGCTTTGTGGGAGTGACGGGAATTGGGGAGGGTGTGATTGTGGGGCGGGAGGGGAAGGAGCGGGTGGAGCGAATGCGGGCGGCAGTGGTGGTGGGCTCAGTGCGGGGGATGACCCGTGTCCAGCGACGCCGATTGCAGTGGACTGTTCAGAGCAATGCGGCGGCATGAAGGGGGACTGTCCATACTCGACGGCGAGTAGTGACAAGTGCCGTCGCTATGTGCAAGTCCCTGTGTTCCAGAGCGGGGCTGTGGTCGCTCGAACCCCCTCTCACCCAGGCTCAGACCCCAATTGCACGTGTTCATCGGGCACTGCGGTTGTGTACGCACTTGATATTTTGGCGCAGTCAGAATCTGCAAGCAACGGACACATTGCCATTTCACCTCCCTGGTACTTTGGGTCTGCTTCAGATCCCTACGGGTGCGAGCCCTTCAGCGGCTACGTCTCAAGCTGCATGCCTTTAACCGGTAATGCAGCACTCGACAACGAAGTTATCTGGACTACCGATTCAAACGCCCCAGCGATCAATATCAACGTGCAAACCGGTCCCTGTCCGTGAGAAGAAACAAATGAAATATGCATTGAACCGCTTCCGAGATAGGGGACACCTGGTAGCAACAAGCATTGTCTCGCTGGCAATTTGTGCTTGCGGCGGCGGAGGCGCCAAAACTCAGACGACAAGTGGCCCAACACGACTACCACCTCCGACGGACTCACCCTACGGCATCACCGCGCTCGTAAAAATTGATGGTCACCCCGAGCGGTCAGGGTGGAGTCGGATTCCCCCCGTGGATTGGGGAACCTGGGGAGCCCTAGGATTGGAAACCACCAAGGATGCGGGCGCGGCGGCCCCGACCGGTCTAGGCGCCTTCTCCCCACCCGGACGCCATTTGGAAGCCACCGTGGAACAGGACGGAGGCACTCCGGTTGATACTGCCGAGCAGGATGTTAAGTTCAACTACGCTCCGGGTTGGTCGCTGCTCTACTGGTCAACAGTATCATGTCTCAACACCGCAGATCAGGATAGCAATGCGCTCAGCGTGGATACCTTATTTGTCGATCGCGCACCATGGCTAATCCGAGACTTGGAAGAGCACCCCTCGCCCAACTACTACATCTTTGGCCAGTTTGGCTCGAGCGGGGACGAAAACGACCCACTGAAAATGCCCTGCGATGTCCAACTACTCATGCAGGAGACCCTCCTTTGTGCGGCGGATAGGCTCGCACAGATCGGAGACTCTCCAGGCACTGTCACGTGGACGGGTGGAAACTCTGACCCAAAGATTCCCGAAACAATTACCGTCACAATTCCGCCACAACGCACAGCAGATTTGTTCATCGCACGCGACATAGCGTTAAATGCGCTGGCGCATGTTCTCAAGCTCGACACTACTTCACGTTCGTTCTCCGTACCCCCGCCCGCTTCGGTCGGCTTCGAGTCGACCTGCATCCACGAGTACGCAGCAATGGCCAACGGTGGCCTAGGCGCAAAGGGAATCTTCGCGGGCGCTGGCTCTTCTAGAGACGGGACATTCTCCGGGACGCTGACCGACCCCTATTTCGATCCCAATCCGATCAACGTGGCAGATCCAGGCGACCTTCGAGCGGCAGGTAGCGTTCGATTGAAACGAAAGGCGCAGGTGCTGGTGGGCGCTGCGCGCCTCGCAAAAGATCTGGTCGAGCGCTCGGTTCGCGATGATATCTCAGGGGCACAGCAACAAGCGAGCGCTGCTGGAGATATGCATGCTGGCGCTCGCCAAGCCTGGGGTGCGCCAGCCCCCCAAGCGAACGGCTACCTCCCACTCAGCGCCGATCCGAATCAAAATCCATACAATACGCTGCGCCACGCGCTGAGGACCATTTTTGGTCGACTAGAGATAGGCAACTACTCATTCTCGAGTTTCTCTGAGCTCTTCGCAAACGGTGAACAGTTTGGCCCCAAGATCCAAGTGGACTGGGCGCCACACGGCGCAACGCGCGACGATCCACATTGTTTTCCCGTTTCAGGACAGGTTCTTACAAGCGCTTTCGGCCGCGGCGCACTCGATCTGGTTTTCGATATTCCCGGTATATCCTCGCGATGGGATGATGCAGCGCCAAAGACCGGAGGCGAAACGCTTGCTCAGACCATATTGGACAGTGCTGGTATCGTCATACCGACTGCGAGCGAGCCGGTACTCGCGCAAGTTGCCACGGAGAGCGGCGTTGACGCGGGCAGCAATACGTTTTCAGCCCAGCTCCGTAACGCAATCACTCAATTGCTGATGAGCGATGCAGCTGACGCCGCAAGACCAGATCCAACCGTGCCAGCGGATAGCGCCGCATTCTCCGCCAGTAACGCAGGACAAGCTCTAAGCAACATCTTAGCCGGCATTTCAGATGCGGAGCTCGCGTTCGGCATTGCGCGGACCTACGATGCTTTTCGGCTCGTCGCAGGGGCAGACATGGATACAGCCCCTAACGGGGGCAATGACTTGGTCGGCGAACTTCGCCAAGGTGTCATCGACAAAGCGGATCGCGCAGGGCTCACGCGGCGGTCATGTGCGCAGACCAACGCGAGTTGCGCGATCGAGGCCCTTGGCGGTGTGGTCATCTCGGGGGGCATCCCGCGAGCTGATCTGAGCGTCGACGTAATGGCCAGCCTCGGCACCGTTCAAAATGACGGCCAGTGTGGCGTCTACCCATCCTCGTCCCAAGGAACCGGATCGAACGCAAGCGACCTTGAGTACGCACTTGGACCGAATTCCGAAGACGTATCCGGATTTCAAAACGCGTTCATGATGGCGGAGGGCTTCCGACGGCAGCTCGCCACGATCGCTTCAGAAGCCTCGTCCGTTGCGAACCTCAGTGACGTACAGAACTTTGCGACCCTGGCGGCGGCCGAAGTTCGAAGCTGGGCGGGGCCTGGAACTATACTCACCCAATACGATGCGACCACGGCCCCGGCAAGCCAGAATCTCTATCTGGTCAACATTGCCCCACAGGATCTCGGGGCCGATTCCAAAGAGGAGCTCGGGAGTCGAATCGTGTTGGTGCCGGGCGTCTTCGACACGAACTCAGAAGTTGCTATTTCAGCGCCAGCAGATTGTCTGGCTGGTATCCGGAAGTCGTGCCCACAATCGATCGCGTCCGTTCCGGCGAACCCTACTGTGTCGACTGTAACGCTAGCTCCGACGCAATCAGTTGGTTTGGATAACCCAACTATCAAACTCACGTTTCCATACCCTACGGACCAAACTCCAGGCGCCCATGTGGTGCTGCTACCGTTCGCTGGCAAGCCCGGCCGCGTGCTGGGTTGGCTGCGGACACCCATTTCGCCAGATGATTGGGTGGTAGAAGCGGTCAGCGACGAACAGCGCGAGTTGGCTAATGCAGTCTTTGGTGTAGGTCAGGCCCAGCAGACGACGCGCAGCTGCACGAACATTGCACCGCTCTCGTTGCCCCAGGACTATTGCATTGCCGGGATGAAGCGTGACGAGTTCGTGCCTCTCGCGAACGAACTCAATTCGATGGGTACCACGACCGACATTGATGATTCCTGGAAGAACTATCTTGACCTTGCCGATCAAGCGGCTCAGAAGGCGGATTCGTTAGGCGCTCAACTCATCCAGCAAGGGCTCGATCAGGACCTGCGCAAGGAATCGGCGACCGAGGACCTGGGTAATCTTTGCGGAGCGTATACGAGCGTCGATGACGTATCGACGCAAGGCGGCAACGTCGTCCCGCCGCAGGACCAGCAACTCAACGAGTGCGTAAACCCAAAGACTGCAGACATTGTGTTTCTGCGGTCGGACCCATTCTCTAGCAAGGCACCTGGAAGTACCGCTACCCCGACAGGCACGAACGACCCGGAGAGTGATTCCACTGGGTTGATTTGGGATACTTACTGCGGCCCCGCCTCTACTCCGGCGGCGCGGCCTCCTTTTTGCGCGCACCCGCGTACCTCGCCGGTGACGCACGCCGGCTTGAATTTCAGCACCAGCGCCGTGAGCCCCCCCGGGAGCAGCATCACTCAAGCTTGCGCTGATATTCGCGGTTCTCTCGGTGCTGGTTTCGTTAACCAGGGTAGTTTCGGTAACGCTACGCGCCAGTCCTATGCCTCGGCATCCGCCATCTCGGCGGCGCTGCAGGGCATTCGGCTCGAAGAGCATCCGAACGGGCAATGGGTGCTGACCATTGGCAAGCGCCCGGTCGCTTCGAGCGATGTGGACGTCGATCCGGATCCTTGGCTAAAGGCGCAACTAAATTGGCCGACTCCCATCCCAGCGATTGTGGACGCTAGCAGCCCGCTCCGAGATATTTGGCCTGAGTGTCTAAAGCTACCGAACTACACGGTTCCCGCAAACGCAACTACGGCAGGTGGACCTTCGACGAACGGCTGTTCCGAACTCGGAAACTACATGGGCGAGCTCTTTCCCGTAGGGCCAAACACGGCGATTGCCGCTGATCTGCTCGCCCACACCGCCATGCGCGATCGCATCGAGCAGACGTTGTTCTACATGGGAGCACTGGCTGGGCAAATCCCTGCTGGCGTTTTTAGTCTGCCTGTGCCGATAGCAAACCGCGAGGCGAGCTCGCTTCGATCGGCACCGATCCCAGCGCCGGCCCTGTATGGGCCGAGCTATTTCCAGGCGAATGGCACGGACGGTGCCGACACACTATATACCCTGACCAATGACCTTGGGGGCGGTGCGCTAGCAGCTGACAAAACCCTTTCCCCGTGGGGGCCCGACCAGCAAGGAGCCATGCAGCCGGCGAGGTCGTTTCCCGAGACAAGCCCAGGGGCGCTTGCAAATATTCGGTCGCATACGAAAGGCTGGCTAGCAACAACTTACAACCAGCTATTCACGACAGGAGCGTACCTATACACGCAGACGGACAATGCGCCGATGGCCTTCGACGCGAACCTCGTCCCAGGCTTGGATTCATCGACGCGTGACTCTCTGGCGGGGTGGCTGACAGATCGCAGCACGAGTTACAACAACGTCAATGACACCAACTTCGTCGGGGATGTGGAGAGCGCCACGTTCCTCACGACGGCGAGCCAAGACAGTTCAGCCGATTCTCCCAAACAGTTCAAGTTTTGTGGAGACGGCGGCTTTGCGCACGGTCGCTCCGTATGCGTACACGCGCCAACCTCCCCGGTCTTCTTCTATACTTACGACAATTGGGAGAGCGGCGAAACGTGCGGCCCCGCAACGTTCCTGGCTCCGGCATTCGACTCAAATAACCTGATAAATACGGCCATTCCGCGCTTCCGGAGCCGATGCGTTCTTCCTAATCAGGGAATTCTAGCCAATAACTTCTGTGACCCGCCGGGCGGAGGCACCATATATCAAATTGTTGGCGACGCCTGGTTCACCATCGACGAGGCGACGGGCAGCTCGGACAAGCAGGTGCCCAATTGGTTCGCCTGGGACACCAAGCCAACAACTTGCCCCGGCGCCGGAAACAATTTCACGCCCGTCAACAACGCAGGCAGCGCCGCAATCATCGACACGGGTTGCGAGACTTTTACCTGGGGCTCTCAATTCTTCCCAGCTGGGGAATCCTTCGGGATGTGGAAAGACCGGCTCAAGCCAACGATGTGCCCGCCCGAGGAGCGCGTAGAGCTGTTCTTGAACACGGATGTCGGAAGCGGTGCTTCGGCGCGGGCCAACGCAATGGGCGCGTTGGTCAACGCACTTTCGGTGTCATGTATCGCCGCGAACCAGCGCGTTGGGGCGAGTCTTGCAAACGCGCCACCCGCAATCACGGGAACGAATGACATTCGACAACTCGAAAGCTGGGTGAACCAGCTCGGCTACGATATTGATCAAATCGCAAGCGCTCTTTATTTGGTGGACGTTCCGGTCGACGTCGTGACGTTGAGCCAAAGTGGACAAAGCGACGTCGGTGCCGTTACGGCCGGCGAACGAGGTAAACTCCTGCTCGATCTCGAGCAAAAACTGAACCTACTCGAGAATGGCTTTTCTACATTGGGGAGCACGCTCCAGCAGATTTCGGACGCCATTAAGCACGCGCGGCTCGAGCTCGAGGCCGTACAACTCCAGAACAACGGCCAGCAGCTGACGATCGCTGCCTCGAAGATCGACAATGACCGACAGCGGGCTCTGGCACTCGTCAGCAAGAGTGCGGCATACGCGCAAATTGCAGCGGGCGCGGTGACGGGCGTCGCGTCGGTACTGGGTGGTGTGAAACCTGACTTCGCAGGCGCTGCTCGCGCCGCGGGCGAAATAGTTCAAGCGGGGTTTAACATCAAAGCGGCCGACATAGACATCGACGCCGCCCAGAAAATGGACGATGTGCTGGTTGGTCAGGCCACCAACGCAAACGCAATGCAGGAAAACGGCGAGGCACAAGCAGTACTGAGCCTTGCCACGACGACAGCGACCCTCTACCAAACCGTCAACGACAATATCACGGGGCTCAAGAACAACGATGACGCGGCTCTCCAGGACATTGCTTCGCTGCATCAAAACTCGTCTCAGGCGACCCTCGATCTGGCAAAGGCGGCCGGAGCGGATTTCATGGAGCAGAACGGCAAGCAAGTACCGCTGCACGTGAACACCGTCTATCGACGTCAATTCGACCTGACCAAGCAGCGCTATGGCCTCGCGCTAGAGGGCGCCAAGCGTACCGCGTACTTGGCCCGCCTTTCCATCGAGCAGCGCCTTGGCGTCCGGCTCGACGAGCTGCACCAGAACATCGGTCCGCTCGAGGCACCCGCCACGTGGGTGGATGATCTGTGCAGCGTCCAAGGCGTCAACTACGACAAGCTGAGAGAGGGCTCCGGCCAGCCATCAAGCAGCCCGGGCGAACTCGACTTGATCAAAGGGCTCGCGAATCAGTTCGTAGGCGACTACGTCGACAAGCTCCGGCAGTTCGTCCAGTTCTATAACGTGCAATTCCCGTTTGCCAATTCGAATGACGTTGCGGTTGTCTCCCTGCGAGAGGATCTGCAATCGAGCCTGACGCAATGCAACGCGGCCTCGACCAACCTCCTACTTTACTCAGATCAACTCACGGCGGCGACACCCGACCTCAATGCCCCCGGGTTCACGGCTCATGGCGGCTGGCGAACTACTGCCTGTGCCGCGGCTGCAGGAGGAGACGCCGGCACGTCGAGTTCGTGCGTGCAGGTGAGTGCCGGGTCCATGCTCAACAACCCCGGCACAGGCGGTTCTCTTTTACCTGTCCGACCACCAAACGGCGAGGGTGGTGCGAGTCTCTTGTCTCACGTGACCTATCCCCCTGCGCCCCTGACCTCTCCGGATGGTGGCGCTCCGTCCTCCCCGATTGCTCCAACGGAAGCCGTCTTCCAAACGGTGACTTTGAAATCCGCTACCCACTACGTGCTCTCCTGGTGGGACATGGCACGCAATCCCGACGGCACGCCGTTCACTCCAGGTCAGAACACCACCCCAGCTCAGTACACGGCCGGAGTGTTTGATTCAAATTGGAGTATTGTTGCCGGTGACAGTTTCACCCCTCAATCGCAGGATGGATTGACTTGGAGTGATCGACATACCGTCGACGTCATCGCTCCCGCGGACGGGGACTACCAAGTCGTATTCACAGCCGGACCGCCCGGAAATATGAGCTCGGCCGTCGCCATTGCTAACGTCCAGCTGGAGGTCGTCGCGGACAATGCCGGCGGAGCAACCAACTACGTCTCGAACGCTGGATCGCTTCAGCACACGACGGGCAAGTGCCCCGTCGACACGCCGGACCAATTCCGCACTCGCTTCAAGCACGTGTGCGACACGCTCGGCTGCTGGTTCGAGCTGGGCGACACGCTCGCCATCGACACGCAGCTCCTCAATCAAGGTTCATCCTCGTTGGTCGGGAAGCTTGCGCCAGGGAACTTCAACTATCGCAACAACACCATTGCGGTGAACGTAGTCGGCACCGGCGTAATCGACTGCAGTCGAGCCCAGGATGCAAGCTGCAATGGCTCTGCCTACGTCAACTACGATCTCCAACACGTCGCTTACAACGTGCCTCTCGACGACTACGAGGGAGGTATTCGTTGTTTCGACTTTGGTTCCGGAAATATTCGCGGGGCAAAGGCGCTGGCCGCGGAGCGCTTCATCACCTTACCGATGAGCTCATCGGACAAGGATATGGTCTCTCAGTCGCCGTTCCTAAAACCGGAGTTCTCCGGTCGTCCGCTGAGCGGCAGCTATCGACTGCGCATTCTCGATGAACCTCAGCTCGTCTGGGAAAACGTCAACGACGTCCAAATCGTAATGAACTACAGCTACTGGTCCAAAGTCGACCGCAGCCCGGGTAACTGAGGAGTGCGCATGTAGAGGTCCGAGGGCAAGTCGATGAATTCTCGAGAAACCGCCTATGGAAGCCGCGATAAGTCCTTAGTGAGGGCGCAGCGCGGCTTCCAGGATCCGCTCGCCCCCCACCGCCCTCTCGCCGCCCTAACCCTCTTCTTCTTTCTCCACTCCACCCTATCCCCCGCCGTCGCATTCGCCGCAGGATCCACCGCCGAGCATCACTCGACAGCTTCGGAGCATCTCACTCCGACCGAGACGAACACCGACGCAACAGCTGCGCCGAGCGCGGCAACGGATCCCTCTGTTGCGACTGCTACGGAGAGCGCCACTCGCCCTATTGCGCACGCCTCCGACGTCCCAACAGACGCCACAGCGGACTCCACCGCTGTGCGTCCGTCAACGGGCGATACGACCACCAATAAGGCGAAGACGTACACGGCTGTTGGCAGCGCGAGTGGCACGGATACGGTGGGCACGTCGGGGGAGGC
>DASXKQ010000371.1:0-16939 GCA_036496745.1 Polyangiaceae bacterium | reverse complement strand
TTCTCGAGATCGCGCACCTTGCCGAGTGTGAGGAGACCGAAAACACCGCCGGCGGCGACGGCCGCGACGCCCACGCCCGCGACGACCAAGGGAACAGTGCGCGAGTGTGAGGCGCGTGAGGGAGTCGTGCCGCGGACGGAGGCGGCGGCGTTTTGCGGGGCGGGGACGAAGTCGTGAGTCAGCTTGCTGCCCGGCTCGGCGCTGAACTCCCAGCTCGCTTGTTCTTGGCCAGCGACTCTTAGCGACATCAGGTGGTGCCCCGAGCGCACGATGAGCTCGCTCTTGCCGAGCGTCGGGCTGTAGTTATTTTGGATGTTCTTGCCTTGCACGGTCGCGCGTGTGTCGGAGAGTGACGCGTCCGCCTGATGCACCTCGATGCTGATATGTACGGCGCTCGCCTGCATCGCCGTCAGATCGCGTTCGATCTGCGCTCGCTCGTCGGGGTCGATGTCTGGCACTTCGCTGAGGTAGCGCGTATAGGCGTTGATGGACTCGCCGTCGCGCTCGAGCTTCATCGCGCACAGCCCGATATTGCCGAGCACTTTGGCCGAGTGGGACAGCTCGTAGGCTAGCTTGAACTCGCCGTACGCTTCCTCGTAGCGCTCTCCCTCCGGATCCTGCAGGTAGGAAATACCGACCTTGAAGTGCTTGTGAGCTTCGTCCTCGGCGGAGGTGTCGGCCGCGTGCGCCTGGCCCAGCGAGCCGAGCGAGAACGCGAGCGCGATCGCCACGCTTCCTAATATCCGACGGGGTGAAAACGCTCGCCAGCCGGTGCATCGAGTCATCGCGCGATGATACGCGACCCCTTCTCGCAACACAAAGTGAGCGATGAAGCCTGCGCTCCGCGGGGCAAACACCTTTCCCTAGAAGGTATCCAAGTGTCTCACCGGCTATTGAGCGGCGATCGCCGCGGCGAAGCGCCGCGCACAGCTGGGACAGAGTGCGCTTTCGCGGTCGCTGGTCCTCACGGTGCCGTGGCCGTCTTCCATGATACAGCCGCGGTTCGGGCAATGTTCGAGCCCGAGCGTGTGCCCCAGCTCGTGCACTGACGTCTTCCACAGCCGTTGTCGCACGAGCGCCTCGGGCGCGCCGCCCTTTTCCCACGCGCGCTTCATGCGAAATGTGGAGAGCAAGCACGCCCGACCGTCGATCGCGCCGAGACCCAAAATGCCCCAGTT
This sequence comes from Polyangiaceae bacterium, assembly GCA_036496745.1. Taxonomy (GTDB): domain Bacteria; phylum Myxococcota_A; class Polyangia; order Polyangiales; family Polyangiaceae; genus PMG-095. The sequence continues at coordinate 15,761 of DASXKQ010000371.1, read as the reverse complement.
CGGCGCCTGGCCCTTGCGAGTCACGATATCGACGTCCGTGACGGCGAGCAGCTTACCCGGACCGATCGCGAGCCGCGGCAACCAGCCCAAAATACGTTCCGCGCGGTAACGCTTTTTTTCGGACGACTCCGCGCTTGCGGGGAGCGGCTGTCGCGCCTCGATCGCTACGGTCACCGGCGCGTGCTCGCGAAGCCCGCGCGCCGTTTGTTCGACTGTCTCCGGCGAAATCGTGCCGAGCGGGATCAGGTGAACCACGAGCGTGTGCGCTGTTGCGGCGCTGTCTGTGATTGGGCCTTGTTCGGGTGGCGTTGCTGGGCCGCTCGAGCTGCGCGTCTGCGCGGACGCGCTGCGTTCGGCGGTCGCGGCTAGGCCGAGCGCCATGAGGCAAAGCCTGCGACTGAGCATGGATGTTTGGACTCGTGAGTGGCTGAGGGCTTGGGCGCTCGCGCGAACACCAAGAAAAGCGACGGACTCGCGTACGCCCACGGGGTCGGTTGCGACGCGGTGCGCTGAGCGATCGGTTGCCGGACCTGATATGGTCGATCGACCAGTAAAGACCATATGATATACTGGTATAGTGCCAAACACCGTCAAAAAGGTCACGGTCAATGTGCCGGCCGCCGTGCTGCAGCGCGCCCGCGCTATTACTGGTCGCGGAATTACGGAGACCATTGTCGAGGGTTTGCTCGAGCTCGACCGAAAGCGCCGCCGCTCTGCGCTCCGTTCCCTGCGCGGCCGCGTGCAGATCGAGCTCGATCTGGAGAGAACTCGACGTTGATCCTCGTCGACACTTCCGCGTGGGTAGAGTTCTTCCGTGGGCGTGAGCCGCTGGCGAGTCTCGTCGCTTCTCTACTCGACGACAACGAGGTGGCGCTGTGCGGGCCTGTGCTCAGCGAGTTACGCCGGGGGATTCGCAGCGCGCGCGAACGCAGGCAAGTTCTCCCGCTGCTCGGCGCGTGCCACCTGCTCGAACAACCCGCCGCCTTGTGGGAAGACGCCGGCGATCTCGGCTTTTCCCTCGCGCGCCGAGGCGCTCAGGTCAAGACGCTCGATCTGTTGATCGCGGTGTATGCGTTGACTCATCAGATCTCTTTGCTGACGCTCGATCGGGACTTTGCGCTGATCCGAAAAGCAGGCTTGCCGCTGGTGCTTGCCTCGGTGTGAAGCTTCGTCGAGCGCGCCGTCTGCCTACCGAGGTAGCGGTTTCCACGGATTCACGATCGGTACGCGCGCCTTTTCGTAGTCCGCGGTGTCACGCGACACGACCGTCAGGCCGTGGTGCAGCGCGGTAGCGGCGATCAGGAGATCCGGCTGCGAAAAGGTATGACCGACCTTGCGACCGCCTAGCCAGCTCTTTCGTCCAGCCGACTCTAGTGGTACAAGCTGTCGCGCGCGTAGATTTCACGCTGATCGTTCGAACGAACTCGCGATGTATCGGGGCCTATTCTCTCAGAGTCGAGCGACATCACGGCGATGGTTCTTGCCGTTCACGGCTCTCGTGCTCGTTGCTTGCGGCACGAGCAACCGAACTGTGTCCGAGGCACAAGCCGGCGCAGGCGGCACGTCGGGCAGCGCCGGCAGTAGTGGCAGTACGAGTGCAGGCAACGCCGGCAGCATGACCGGCGGAGCGAGTGGGAGTGCGGGTGCGGCGGGCTCGAGCGGTGTGGCCGGCACGAGCGGAATGAGCGGCAGCGCGGGCTCGGCGGGGGACGCGGGCGATACGAGCAGCGGGGGCAGCGCGGGCGCGAGCGGCAACGCGGGAGCTGGAGGCGCCACGTGCACTCCCGCCTGCATGGGCTCTCAGGTCTGCAAGGACGGCACCGGCTGCGTCGACTGTCTCGACACCGACCCACCGCGCTGCGACGCGGACAACACGCCGTCACAGTGCATCAACAATACGTGGACACCGCAAACCCCATGTGGCGGTCAAACCCCCGCTTGTAGCAACGGTATGTGCGCCGGGGCCAAACTGAACGGTAGCATCGTGACGGTCAGCACGGCCGTGCTCAGCAACACGAGCGTGCGCTTGGCGGAGCACGGGCTCGAATACACACCCACTATCTGCGGCAACCTGCCCAGCGGCACGGTCTGCGTATCCGGAGGCCTTCGACCATGAAACGCAATACCCTGATAGGTTCACTCGTTTTTGCCATCGCGCTCGGCAGTGTGGCGACACTCGTCGTCGAGCGCGTGCGCGCCGCGGGTATCCCGGCGACGAATACGCTGAGCTACTCGGGCCTGCTCACGGACGCGACGGGTGTGCCGCTCACCGCCACGAGCAAGAACATCGAGATCACGCTGTGGGACGCGGTCACCGCCGGTAACAGCCTGTGCGACACCAAGGCGATGGCAGCTGCGCTCACTGCGGGTAGGTTCACGATTGCGCTCGACCCATCCTGTACGGCGAAGGTGCACGCTAACAAGAACATCTGGGCGGAGGTGCTCGTCGACGGCACGACGCTCGGACGAACGCCGCTCGGCGCCGTGCCGTACGCGGTGGAGACGGATCACGCGGTGAGCGCCGATAGCGCGACCAGCGCCACGTCAGCAACGACCGCGACGGGCGCGCTCGACACCCGCATCAAGGCGTTGGAGACCGGTGTACCGAAAGTGACCGCGTGGACCGAGTTTGCCGTCAATGCCGGACCTTCGCCCTTGACTCCAACGGGTTCCATTACGAACAGCAGCACGACCGCCCGGTGGCGCCGGGTTGGAGACAGCGTGCAATTGCGCGTCGAGACCATATTTACTGGAGCGCCCACTCCCACCGGCGCACTGTTCTGGTTACTGCCAGCGAGCCTGGTGGGTAACGTCACGAGCGCTTCGAGAGGGAACGTCGGCACCGCCAGGGTTTGGAGTGGCGGCACATCGTTGGCTCAAATGTGCGAGGCGGAGCTGACCGCGGCAGGGAATGAACTGTATGCGTACTGCACTGGCGCAGGACAGCTCACGACATCGTCGCCGATCGCTTCGCCCTTTGAAGTCGATTTCGAGGTTTGGTATCCCGTCCAAGGCTGGACGGTCACGCAGTAAAGCTCAAAGCGGCTTAGCCGCCCGCGCCGCGTCGATCGCCTGATCCAGCGCTGAAGGGCTAAACCCAATCAAGAGCATCTCGGCGTCGGCGACGTCGTTCTCGTCGATGTCTCGATTTGCCCTGCCATCCCTGATCTGCCATTGTGCTTAGGAGTGAGGATCGATCGTGTCATCCGGGTCGCGACCATCGAAGCGAGTGAAGACTTCGACCGGGCGGACATTTCCCGAACGACGCGTGAAGCGCGCTTCGCGGAGGTCGAACGCCTCCGGCAAGAGTGGTTCGGGGACTTTGCGCCTGAACGAAGACTGGCGCGAGTTCTTGGCTGCGCTGATCTCTACGGGAACGCGATTCCTTTTGATCGGTGGTCACGCGATCGCCATTCACGCGGAGCCGCGGTTCACCGAGGATCTGGACGTGTTGGTCGAGCCGACCCTCGCGAACGCACGAAAGCTTCTAAGGGCGCTCGCTGAGTTTGGGTTCGGCAAGGTCGCGCCATCGGCCGAAGAGCTAGCGCAGAAAAACCGCGTCTGGATGTTGGGTCGCAAACCGCGCCGCATCGACATTTTGACTGGCATAAGCGGTGTCAGCTTCGCAGTCGCGCTCAAGGGTGCGATCCAAGTGCGAACCGATGGTCTCTTGATCCCCGTTATCGGACGAACCGCATTGCTGCGAAACAAGCTCGCCGCCGGGAGGACCAAGGATCGGCTAGACGTCGAGCTGCTCAACAAATACGCGCGCCCGTCGCGACGATAGGCCCTCAAAGCGGCTTAGCCGCCCGCGCCGCGTCAATGGCCTGATCCAGCGCTGAAGGGCTAAACCCAATCAGGATCTGACCCATTAGATCAATCACCGGAATGCTCGAGCCCGAGCGGCCGGCGCGCGCGAGTTTTTGGCGCATTTCGGCGTTGGCGACTTCGTTTTCGTCGATGTCTTTGTCGATCACGGTCACGCCGCGTTGCTTGAGGTAGCGCGCGGTGTCGTGGCACGGCTTGCACCAAGAGGCACCGTAGATGATGGCCGTGATGCCGCTCGCCGAGGCTTTCTTGGCGGCGCTGGCCACGGCCTCGGGCGTCGAGCCCGATGGCGCAGGGACCGCGCTCGGTGCGAGCGCTTCGAGGCGCGCTTTGCGCTTGCTGGCGCCGAGCTCGTCCCACGCGGAGCGCGCCATGGTCTTCACGCGGTAGGCGCCGCTCGCGGTGACCTCGTTCAGATTGGCGACGTAGACGAGTTTGCCGGTGCCGTCTTCGCGGGTCGTGACCACGACGCGCACTTGGTCGCGGCTGTCCTTGGGTACGTCCGCCGGCTTTTCCACGACGTGGAAGTCGCCTTTGTCGTCGATCCAGGTAAGGAGCAGGTTCGGCGTGTCGTCGCGGAGCTCGAGCGGCGGCAGCTCCGTGGGCTCGGGAGTCGCGCCGGTGGCGTCCGCTTGCGGCGCTTCGTGCTTGCGACACGACGAGAGCGCGAGTGCGGCGACGAGCAGCGCGCTGAGCGACCGTGCGAAGGTCACGCGGCGCCTCCGGCGTCCGTGCGAGCGAGCAGTTCCGACAATGTGAGCCACTCTTCCGTCATCTTCTCGACCTTGCTCGCCAATGCTCGTTCCTCGTTCACCTGAGCGTGCAGCTGTTCCCAGTTTCCGCCAGCGGATTCGCGCAAAACCTTACGATAAGCCTCAAGTTGCTCCTCTCCCTGGGCGATTGCAAGCTCGAGCTCCTTGACGCGCTTGTGCTTGCGCTCGAGCTCCCGCGCGTCGGCCTTGCGGCTCTGGTGATCCTTCGCGGTCGGCGCGGCGGTCGCGTTCGCCGTGGCTTTGGCTTGGCGTTCGCTGCGCGCTTGGCGTTCGCTGCGCTCGGTGCGCTGCACGGCGACCTCGGCGTCTGCACGCTGTTTGCGCAACAGAGCCTCCGAGTAATCTTTGAAGCCGCCGTCGTACAGATCCAGGCCGTTCGGCGTGAAGCAGAGCGTGCGCGTCGTGACCGTCTCCAAGAAGCGACGGTCGTGCGAGATCAGGATCACGGTGCCCTCGAAATCACAGAGGGCCTCTTCCAAGATCTCGGCCGCCGGAATGTCCAGGTGATTGGTGGGTTCGTCCAAGAACAAGAGATTGCGCGGCTCGAGCAAGAGCTTGGCGAGCGCGAGGCGCGTACTCTCGCCTCCGGACAAGCTCGAGACCTGGCGCAGCGGATCGTCGCCGTAGAAGCGGAAGCGCGCGAGGTACTGGCGCGCGCCGTCGACGTTGAAGTCGCCGCGCACGCTACGCACTTCGTCCACGCAAGTCTTTTTCGGATCGAGCGAGCCGAGGTGTTGATCGAAATAGCCTTCGTACAGATTCGTGCCGCGCCGCACGTCACCGCGATCGGCGGCTTCCCCGCGGCCCGCGAGCAGCTTCAAGAGCGTGGATTTGCCGCAGCCGTTCGGCCCGACCACGCCCACGCGATCGCCGCGGCGCACCAGGATATCGATACCCGAGAACAGCTGATTCGGCCCGCGCTCGGCGGCGAGCCCCTTGGCGTCCAGCACGATGTCGCCGCTGCGCGGCGTCTCCGCGAAGCGAAAGCGCACGCGCTCGGCGCGCGCCCAGACGTCCTCGGGGCGATCGACGCGGTCTAGCTTTTCCAGCATGCGCCGGCGCGACTGCGCTTGCTTGGTCTTTTGCCCGGCGATGTTCTTGCGAATGAAATCTTCGGTCTTGGCGACGAACGCGGCTTGCTCTTCGGCGAGCTTCCGTTCGCGCTCGAGGTCGTCCGCGCGCGCCTCGTGGTACTGCGTATAGGGCAGGGGATACGCGCGAAAGGTCGTGCGTCCGAGCTCGCACGTGATCGGACACACCGCGTCCAGAAACGCGCGATCGTGCGACACGACCAGCACCGCGCCGCGCCAGCCCACCAAGTGCCCCGCGAGCCACTCGATCGTATCGAGATCGAGGTGATTGGTCGGCTCGTCGAGCATCAACAATTCAGGCTCGCCCGCGAGCACCACGCCGAGCGAGAGCCGACCACGCTCCCCACCCGAAAGCGTCGTGACCTCGCGCTCCAGATCCCGCGCTGAAAAGCCGAGGCGCGTCGCGATCATCTCCACGCGGCGCTCGAGCTGATCGGCTCCCGCGTGCTGATAGCGATCGATGGCCGTCGACAAACGCCCGAGCGCCGCTTCGTCACCGCTCGCCGCAGCGGTTTCCGCCGCGCGCAGCTCGCTGCGCAGCGTGACGAGCTCGCCGAAACCGGCGAGCAGCGCGTCCATCACGCTGCCGCTCATGCGCACCTCGTGTCCTTGCCGATAATAGCCGAGGCTCGTATTGCGCTCGCGCAGCACGCTGCCCTGATCCGGCTCGAGCTCCCGCGCGATCACGCGCAAGAGCGTGCTCTTGCCCGCTCCGTTCGGTGCGACCAGCGCCGCGCGCTCGCCCGGCTCGAGCCGAAAACTCACGCCCTGGAACAAGCGCTCGTTCGTGTAACCAAAGCCGAGATCGGTGACTTCCAACAGAGACACGGCAGCGCGTGTCTAGCACGTGCCGCACGCGCGCAGTAGCACGCGCAAACGCTCCGAGTCGCGCGACCGTCGGCCGAGGATCACGCCATGGAGTCGTACGAAAGCGCGCTTACCGAATGATTGGGCTGCTTCACTCGGGCCACGCGTGCACCAGTTCTGGGCGACGAGCGGGGCGCTGACGGGTGTCAGGCCGACTGACGGCCGCGTCGCGCGAAGCCCTCGCGAGCCACGCTCGACGCACCGGGCGCGGCCTCGAGACCGAGCAGGCCATGACGTCGCCATCCGACGCGCAGTAGGAACGAGCGGGGCTCCGCGGTGCTCCGCAGCGCACCGTCGCGGTTCGGACGACGGCTTTGCCGCGCTAGGCGCAACAGTTCGGAGTCCCTCCAGCCGTCAAACTCGCCGGCAGAAGAACAAGGGTCGAAGGACCACGGCGGAAGGCTCTGTTTGGTTCGTTGGGCGAGGTGGTGCCTGTCGTTTCTAAGCACGTACAACAGGGCGTGGCGCACTTCGAGCGGAGTTTTCAGCGTGCGTGCGTGATACCGATCGCAAAATACGCGCCCTTTGCGGGCGCGTGTTTTGTTCACGGCGAGCGCCACACGAATCGTGAGCCCTTGCAGACCGCGCGTGAGCGCGACGCGGTCGTTCGCCTCGGCGATCAGGTGGATGTGATTGCCCTGCACGGAGTATTGAACGACCCTGAATCCAAATCGCTCCCGCCCTGCCGCCAGCGCGGCACGGATCGCCCGAAAAGTGCGCTTCTGACGCAGACCCTCCGCGTCCTTGCGAACGCGGAGGGTGACGTGCAACGGGTGATGGCGGCTCAGAGCCGGCCGTGCGCGGTGCGGCACGCCGGACGTGGCCGACCTGGGACGCCCCGCGCCGGGACGCGCTCCGCCGCGGGGATCCGCACTACTGCGCGCGCCGAAGCGCAACGGCAATTGGGAGGGCTCGCCCTTGCGCCGCCTCAGGCGAGGCTTTGCGACCGAGGCTTTGCTGCGCGAATCCGGCATCTCGACAAGAAGCTATTTCTATTTTTTGATTTAGGCAATAGTATTGGAGTCCGCGGCTTTGACTGATCCCAGGACGAGGGTCCGCGCTACAAACGGGAGTGACAGGACCGAGAGCGTGCGGACTTCGCGGCCTGGCTCGGAGGGCGCTCGCGAAGCTTGAGGCCGCTTGCGGGACTCCCGCCTGAGATGGCATCCCATTGCGTCTTTCGGAACGCGCTGGCGGCCAGCGCGAAATTGGCATAGAAGGGAACACGAAATGGGGCACTTTTCTCGCGCTTGCCTATTCGTCGTGTGTGGAGCGTTGCTCGGGACGACCTCGATCGCGCGCGCTCAATCGGTCGATGACGCGACCCGCGCTGCCGCGCGCAGTTTAGGCACTACCGGCGTGAGCGCGTATCAGGCCGGAGACTACGAGACCGCTCACGACAAGCTGGAGAAGGCGTATCAAGTGCTCAAGGCGCCGTCGCTCGGTCTCTGGTCGGCGCGCGCGCTCGCCAAAGTCGGCAAACTCGTGGAGGCCGGTGAGCGCTACACCGAGGTCACGCGCTTGTCGATCTCAGGCGGCGACGTTGTCGTGCAGAAGCAGGCGCAAGCCGACGCTCAGTCCGAGCTCGACGCGCTCGTGCCGCAGATCCCAACCATCGTCCTGCAGATCGAAGGAGCGGACGCGTCAGCCGTGACGTTGACGCTCGATGGACAGCCGCTATCGAGCGTCCTCGTCGGCGAGAACCGCCCCGTGAACCCCGGCCCTCATCACGTGGAGGGCACGCTCGGCAGCGCACGGGTCACGCAGGACGTCACAGTCGCCGTCGGCCAGCGAGCGCCGGTTCTGCTGCACTTTGAGCCTCGGGCCGCCGGTTCTGGGCCGACCCCTGGGGCGAGCTCAGCCCCCGCTGCCAACCAACCGCAGAGCGGCGCGTCTCCGCCCACACCGACGTCCGCGACGAGTGCTGGTGCGGCGGCACTCACGACTCGGCCCCGTTCCCCGCTCAACACCGTGGGCTGGGTGACGGTCGGCGTAGGCGGCGCCGCAGTCGCAGTGGGTGCGATCACCGGCGCCCTGGCCGCAGGCAAGGAAGCCGACATCAAGAGCAACCGAGCGTGCTCGAATCTCCACTGCTTACCGAGCGAAACCGACGCGGTAAATAGCTACAACTCGCTGCGCACGCTGTCGAGTATCGGATTCATCGCGGGTGGCGTGCTTGCTGCGACGGGCGTCGTCTTGCTGCTGACCTCGCGAAACGATTCGCCCGGGCTGGCGTTGGAGGTTTCGCCGAATGCGACCATTCTGAGGGGCGCTTTCTGATGCGCGTCGCGTATGCCGTAACGCTCAGTGCGATCCTGGTGGCGGCAAGCTGCGCGCTGCCTGGAGCCGATGTGGTGTCGTCGCTTGACGCCGGCGGGGCGGCAGGTGTCGGTGGGGGAGGCGGCGTCGCAGCAAGTGGGGACAGTAGCGGCATGGCGGGCGCGAGCGGCAAGGGCACAACCGGCGGCAGTAGCGGCATGGTGAGCGCGAGCGGCGGCGCGGTAGCAAGTGGCGGCAGTAGCGGCATGGCGGGCGCGAGCGGCAAGAGCACGAGTGGCGGCAGTAGCGGGATGGCGGGCGCGAGCGGCGGCGCGGCGGCAAGCGGCGGCGCGGCGGCAAGTGGCGGCAGTAGCGGCATGGCGGGCGCGAGCGGCAAGGGCACGAGCGGAGGGGCGGGCACAGCGGGCTCGGGCTCGCTCTGCAGCTCGGCCACCACCGATCAATGCGATACCAAGATACCCAACCTCTACGGCGGCGGCACCGCATCGCCCGCCTGCAGCGTGAGCATTCTGCCTTTGCCCGGCGCGAACAACGTCAACACCTTCTGGTTCACCTACGGTGACGCTACGGCGGGCGCTACGAGGACCGGACAAGCGGAGACGTGCGGCTGCGCGGGCGCGAGTGATTGCGCATTTCATACCACCGGCTCCGGCTACAAGGACTACGGCGCGGGCGTCGGTTTCGACCTGAACGACGATTCGAGCAATGCCGCGCTACCCTACGACGCCTCCGCCTATGTGGGTTTGCGCCTTTGGCTTCGCGGCACGACCACGGGAACGCGAGGCAAAGGCTTCTCCAACAGCCCGAACACGGTGCACGTGAAGCTCATCACCGCAACCAATCGACACGGCGATGACTACGGAGAGTACTGCTCGCTGGCGCCCGCGACGAATTGGGTCGAATGTGACGCGCCGTTCAACAGGCTCTACCGCGACGGCTTCTGTACTCCTGCGAGCGGCGATGGCGGCTGCCCGGACGTGACCATGGACACGTTCGACAAGAATCAACTCCTGAAAGTGCAGATTGAATTCTCGTCTTATCAGACCTCCGGCGACGGGGGCCTCGTGACGCCGGTGCCGGTCGGGTTCGACGTCTGGGTCGACGACGTATCCATGTACTGACCGACGTGCTCGCGCGCGATGCCGTGACTATCCCGCCATGGGCGGCGCGGAGTTCCGCTCTTTGGCGCCGACTAGGCGGCTCGCCAGCACGCGTACAGATTCGACGAGGCCGATCAGGACGTACACGGAGAGCAGCCAGATCAATACGAATTGTGGTCGATAGCGCTGCCACACGAACGCGCTCGAGCCGATCGTGAGCGCGACGAACAGGAGCGTGCCGGTGTTGAGCTGGAGATCTTTGAACGAGCGGAAGCGCACGTTCGAGACCATCAACAGGCCGAGGCCGATCGTGACGGCGAACAAGAGCAGGGTGTAGCGCTCGGCGCCGAGGGCGCCGCCCACGCCGTGGTTGGCGACGATCAGCGAGATCAGGATGCCGGACGAAGGCGGCGTGGGCAGGCCGATGATGTACTTGCCGGGTTTGCCGGGGGAGCCGCTGCTCGAACTCAGGACGTTGAAACGCGCCAGGCGTATGCAGGCACAGGACACGAACATGAACGAGGTCAGAATGCCGGGGATCGGCTCGCGGTGGAGCACCCACTTGTAAACGAGCAGGGCGGGCGCCACGCCGAACGAGATGATGTCCGCCAGGGAGTCGAGCTGGAGCCCGAACGCGCTCTGGGTTTTGGTCATACGCGCGACGCGGCCGTCCATCAGGTCGAACAGCATCGCGAAGATGAGCAGAATGGCGGCGCGGTATACGTCGAGCTCGCCGGGCTGATCCTTGGCCACCAGACGAATCGCGTTGAAGCCGCAGAAAACGCTGCCGAGCGTGATCAGGTTCGGTAGGACGAACAGCGTCTTGCGAAGGTCGAGCTTCGGACGGGGTCGGTCGGGACGACGAAGACGACGCGCCACGAATTCAAAGTAACGGGCGCGGGGCGGAGCGTCCAGTCGCGGGGCGGAAGGCTCAGGATTAGTCACATTTCTGCTGGAATCCTGGGGCGCAGGGGCAAAGCCCCGCAAGGCGGCGTTGCGATCTTGGAACGGCAGATCTCGGAATGAAATCAGCGGCCGCGACCCAACGAGAGCCGGCGGAACCGGCGCATGCTTTCCACCAGGTCGCGAGTGTTGCAGGGCGCAGCGACGTGGAACACACAAACAAAGGACCTGCGCGGCGCTCCCGGTTGCCACGATCGCAGCCAGTTTGCCTGTCGAGATGTGATGAGCGGTCAGGCAGAAGCCCTTGGGGCCGCGCTGAATTCGGCGGGCGCGGCCCGGCTTTTGGCGTCCGCATCCCCAAAACTATCGCAAGGTTGTGCGCTTTTTTGGCCCGGGCAGGGAGATGGTCCTACGATCGGGGCGATGCGATCCCTTTGTCGTGTAGGCGCCTTGTGCGTGTTTTCAGTCTCGCTTTCGGCGGGTTGTGCGGGCAATCATGACGCGCTCGAAAAGCGCATCACGTCGCTGCAAAACGACGTGTCGCGCCTGCAAAATCACGGCGATCGCTTGGAAGAGCGGCTCGAGGCCCTCGAACTTCGCAAAGATACGCCGCCGGCCGCCGCGAGCGCGAGTGACAAGATCGTCGATCATCCGCCGCTCAAGGTCGTGAAGCTCGAACCGCAAACCTCCGACAGCGCGTTGCCGTCGAGCGCGCCCGTTGCCGAGCTCGCCGCGGGTGAAGCCGTCGACGACAAGGCGCCACGCCCGATGATTCGCATTCACGGTAGCCGCGTCGATGGCGACGCGGATTCCGCTGGCGGCGCGCCACGCCGCCGGGGAGAATGAGATGCTCCGAGCCAGGGTCGGAGTACTCGTCCGCGCAGGCGGCATCGCCTTGCTCGGCGCGGCGTCCGCTCAGGCCGCGGGTTTCGGGCCGGATACGGCGGCGCCCACGGTGCCCGCCGACAGCGGCGGCTCGGTCGTGATCACGACCAGCAACAACGGCACGTCCACTTATACCAGCGCCAATCCAGGTGAAGGCGCCAAGGCTCCCACGGGACCGATCGTCGTGACCGGCGCGCAAGACACGAACGCTGCGGCTCCCAACGGCGCGCCGACCGACTCGAAGACGATCACGGGTACCAACGGCATTCTGCCCGAGGACAACGCACACGCCGCCGAAGCACCCATGGTGCACGTGGTGCGACGCGGCGACACGCTCTGGGATCTGTGCGATCACTACTACTCGAACCCGTGGGCGTGGCCCAAGGTGTGGAGCTATAACCCGCAGATCCTGAACCCGCACTGGATCTACCCGGGCGACCAAGTCAGGCTCCGCGATCCGAACGCGCCGCTCACCCAGGCCGTAGCCACCGGGACCATCGCGCTCGGCAACGGTCAAGATCCGAATCGGCTGATCAACCGTCGTCCGTCGGTGCCGAAGGACACGGTGTTTTTGCGCGATCAAGGCTTTCTCGGCGACGAGAAGCGCGACGTGTGGGGCGAGCTGATCGGCGCCACCGAAGAGCAGATGATGCTCGCCGACGGCAACCACGTGTTTTTGATCATGCGGCCCGGGGTGGATTTGCAACCCGGGCAGCAGCTCACCGTGTTCAACGCGGTGCGGCCGCCGGACAAAGTTCCGGGCGCGCGCACGCCACCCGGGCAGATCGTGTCGGTGCGCGGAACGGTGAAGGTGAAGAGCTTCAACCCCCAGACGCGCGTCGCCGAAGCCGAGATCATCGAATCGCTGGACGTGATCGAGCGCGGCGCCAAGGTCGGGCCCGTGACGCGACGCTTTACCGTGACTCCGCCGCACAAGGCCACTGGCCAAATCGCCGCGCGCGTGCTGACGAGCCTCTATCCTTACGTCTACCTCGCGCAAGACCAGGTCGTCTTTTTGGATCACGGTAGCGAGGACGGACTGGTTACGGGCAATCGCATGTTCATCTTGCGCAAGGGTGACAGCTGGCGCGCGAGTTTGACGACAGGCTCGCGCATGACGCGCGATCGCATGCGAGTCGACACGCCGCAGTGGGCCGAGGTCGAGACCACTCCGGTGATCGGTGACGACAGCAAGTTCCCGGCGGAGTCGGTCGCTGAGCTCAGGGTGTTGAGCACCGAGAAATACAGCGCGATAGCGCTCGTGACCCAGTCCACGCGAGAGGTCGTTTCGGGTGACCTGGCCGTGACGCGCCCCGGGGAGTAGGCTCTGGGCTAGGCCCATGGCCCGAAATCGCGTCTTTTTTCCGCAGGAGGCTCTCAACCGCTGGATGGCGGTCGGCGAGGTGGAGTTGTCTCTCGGCACGCTCACGATTCGGCGCGAGCGGCGCAAATATCGTCTGCTGGAAGCCGCGCGCGTGCTCGACGAAGTCAGCGGTCTGCCCGATCCGCACGAGATCACGGGCAAGGTGAAGACCGTCGCATATCTCGGGGAGCTCGGTGCTTCGCTGCTCGGAGAGTCGATGGTCATCGCGGACAATGCGTATCAGGTCGTGCCGGGCTTCGTTGGCTCGCCGATCGGTTCGTTCGCCGAGCACCGCGCCGAGCACAGCTTTCCGCTCGTGCCCTTGAAGCGCCCCGACGTACCCGCTCCGGGCAGCGACGAAGAGCTGCTCGCGTCGTTCCTAGTGCGAAACCTTTGAGCGTAGACCCATGCAGGACACCGCGACGATCGCTTTTTTTCTCGGTGTGATCGCGTACTCGGTCGCGGCGACGCTATTTTTCTTGGAGCTCGCGCGGCGCGAGCCCGGCGTGCGGAGCGCGCAATGGGCGCCGCGCGTGCTCGCGATCGGCGCAGTGGCGCACGCCGGGCACATCGTGACGGCGAGTTTGCTCTCGCGCGTTTGCCCGGTGGAGTCGCTGCACTTCGGGCTCAGCTTGAGTGCGTTGATCGCGGTTACGGTCTATTTGCTCGTACGCAAGCGTCTGCGGATGAACGCGATTGGCGCGTTCATTGCGCCGGTTGCGCTCACGTTCCTGATCGGCGCGCAATTCGTGGGCGAAGCGAGCGCGGCCGCGGCGTCCTTGCCGCGCGGGCTTTTGGCCCTGCACATCGCGGCCAACGTCTCGGGTGTTGGGCTGTTCTTGATCGCGGGCGCGGCCGGCGCATTTTATCTCGTGCAGGAGCGTCGCCTGCGCAAAAAGCACGTGAAGAGCGGCGGCTCGCGCCTGCCTGCGCTCGATCTCCTGGAACGCACCGAACATCGCTTGCTGCTCGCAGGTTTCCCGCTCCTCACGTTCGGCGTGGTGACGGGCGCGCTGTTCGTTCACCGGCTCGGCGAAAACGGCAACGCCGATTTGTTCCGTACCTTGCTCGGCTACGCCACCTGGCTCTTGCTGGCCGGCGTGCTCTTTCTGCGCCAAGCGGCCGGCGTGCGCGGTCGTCGCGCGACGTACGGCACGCTCGCGGGCGTGGTGTGCATGCTGCTCGTGATGCTGCTCTACGCGGTGCGGCTCGGTGGAGGCAGCTCGTGATCGTCGTCGTCGGGCTGTCGCACCGCACAGCGCCGATCGCCGTTCGCGAACGCCTGGTGTTGGGCTCGGACGCGCTGCCGGGCTTTTTGCGTCAGCTCACCGAGCGACCGGAAGTCGGCGAGGCGCTCCTGATCTCGACCTGCAATCGCGTCGAGCTCGTGGCGGCCGGACGCGCGGGAGCGGAGGCGCTCGAGCGCGTGGCCCAAACGTGTCGCGAGGCGCTCGCGGCTCATGGTCATGAGATCGAGCCCCACCTCTATGCGTACACCGGCGGCGCCGCGGTGCGCCACCTGTTCCGCGTCGCCGCCTCGCTCGATTCGCTGGTGGTGGGCGAACCGCAGATCCTGGGCCAAGTCAAGGAGGCCTACGACGTCGCGCGCAAGCTCGGTACGGTCGGTTCGATTCTGCACCGCACGCTGCCGCGCGTGATCCGCGCGGCCAAGCGCGTGCGCACCGAAACCGCGATCGGCAGCGGCCAGGTGTCGGTGCCGAGCGTGGCCGTCGAACTCACGCGCCAGATTTTCGGCGAGTTGTCCGGTCGCGCGGTGTTGCTGGTCGGCTCGGGTGAGATGGCCGAGGCGGTCGCTCGTTTGCTCAAGGGAGCGGGCACACAATTGTCGGTGATCGGTCGCACGCCGGAGCGCGTCGCGGAGCTCGCCGACAGCGTCGGCGGTAAATCGCTCGCTTGGGCTGACTTGAAATCGGCGCTCGGCGGCGCGGACGTGATCGTGAGCAGCACGAGCGCGCCCGGCTTCGTGATCGATCACGAAATGGTCGCCTCAGGCCGCAAGGCGCGCCGCGGGAAGAACCGCTTTTTCATCGACTTGGCCGTGCCGCGCGACATCGATCCGTCGATCGAGCGCCTCGACGGCGAGTTCTTGTACAACGTCGACGATCTGTCGCAGGTCGTCTCCGAGGCACTCTCGTCGCGCTCGCGCGAAGCCGACGCGGCCGAAGCGATCGTGGCGCGCGAAGCCGAGGGCTACGATCGCTGGGCGGACGCCGAGCAAGCCACGCCCACGATCGTCGCGCTCCGCGCGCGACTGTCTGCCGCGCTGGAAGAAGAGCTCTCGCGCAGCCTGCGCGGCAAGTTGAAACACCTGGGCCCGGACGAACGCGCCGCCCTCGAGCGCATGGTCGAATCTGCGCTCAATCGCATGCTGCACCAACCGACCGTGCGCCTTCGCCAAGCCGCCATCGATCGCAACGGTGAGGCATTGCCGCTCGACCAACTGAGCCTTGCGTTGAGCGAGCTCTTCGCGCTCGACTCCGAGCCGAGCGCAGAAGAAGGCGAGGATCCGGCGGATTCCGAGCCTCGCGCAGTCGCGGTGCGGCGCTAAAGTGCATGCCAGGGCTGGCATGCACTCTAGCTGTTTGGTTTTGTTATTGCCGAGTCCGTTCGCATGTCGCCCCGCAACGCTCGCGTCGCCGCGCGCGGCTCA
>DASXKQ010000370.1:0-6995 GCA_036496745.1 Polyangiaceae bacterium | reverse complement strand
TCAATGGACGCACGCTGATGTCGAGTCGGATGCACGACTCCGAGGAAGCTCTCGCCGAACACGCGCTCGAGCGGGTCATCGATCCGCGCGCAGTGCTCGTTGGCGGCTTGGGGCTCGGATTCACTCTGCGCGCCGTTCTGGATCGAGTCACGAGTGATGCGATCGTGACGGTCGTTGAGCTCGTGCCGGAGCTGGTGGGTTGGAACCGGACGCACCTCGCTCTGCTCAACGATCATCCGCTCGACGACCCGCGCTGCGAAGTCGTAGTAGGCGACGTTTTCGAGACGATCAAACGTTCGCGCGCGGTGTTCGACGTCATTCTGCTGGACGTGGACAATGGTCCGATTGCGCTCGCTCACGCCAAGAACCAGCGGATCTACAGCGAGCACGGCGTAGAGTCCTGCTATCGAGCCTTGCAACCCGAGGGCGTGCTCGCCGTCTGGTCCTCAGGACCCAACGCGCGCTTCGAGAGGCGGCTTTCTGCCGCCGGCTTCGAGGTAGAGGTGATGCGCGTGGCAGCCCGCGCGGGATCCCGAGCGCGTCACGTGCTTTTCCTGGCTCAACGAAGCACGCAGTCACGATCCTGAATGGGACGCTCGCCTCCGCCGTTCGGAGTCGCAGACGATTTTACCTTGCTCGGCCAGCTACGGAGCGAGAAGTAAGCAATTGAGTTGTCCGGCCTCGCCGGGCGCGACGGCTTGACAACTGCGAGAACCGCATAGGGCCGAAGCGCACGTACAATCAACCGTTGCACCGCACCCGGCCGGTATCTTTGCGCACGCGAAAGAGGGTGGGGACATGCAACTGACGCAGCCACCCACCGTCTGAGTGCGGACACAGACACTCTGCACGTCACATGCTGGTACGCAGCCGACCTCTCCACCGCTACCCGCGTTGCCCGCGCTCGCTCCACCGCTGCCCGCGCTCGCTCCGCCGCTGCCCGCGCTCGCTCCACCGTTGCCCGCGCTCGCTCCGCCGTTGCCTGCGCTCGCTCCGCCGTTGCCTGCGTTGCCTGCGCTCGCTCCGCCGTTGCCTGCATTGCCGGCGCTCGCTCCGCCACTGCCCGTATCTGTGCCTCCGCAACCGCAGGCAAGCAACCAGGCCACAGCAACAGCGCTCGTTCGTCGATACGTCATGGGATCGCCCTCGCACTCAGGATGTGCCAGCGCGAACTGGCTGTCGAGCACAACAGCGACCGCGTGCGCGCATTTCTCCCCGTCGCCAGTGCATGTTGCGTTGCGACACTGACGTAGTAACGCACGCTACTGCATGCTTCGCCTCGCGGTCGCGCAATTTCCCGTATGCGGCGATGTGAATCGCAATCTAAGCTTCATGGTGCGGCAGATCCGCCAGGCCTCCAAAGCCAAGGCGCAGCTCATTCATTTTCCAGAGGCCGCGCTGACCGGATACTTGAGCAAGGACTTCTCGTCGTTTCGTGGCTTCGATTGGCAAGCGCTGACTCGTGCCGAGGCGGCACTGGCCGCCGCGTCTGCACAAGAATCGATCTGGCTGGCGTTTGGCTCGTACCGGCGAGCAGGCGAAAAACCAAAGAACTGCGTACGGGTGATAGCCCCAGATGGAACACTCGCCGTCACTTACGACAAGATCCATCTCTGTGAAAGGGACGGCGAAAAGGCTCGTTGTAGCGCGGGCCGACAGCTCAAGACCGTTCGAATCGCCGGAACTCTCTGTGGGTTCCTGATCTGCAACGACTCGAACCGCGTCTCGCTCTATCAGCGCTACCAAGCACTCGGCGTCGAGCTCCTCATTCATTCGTATTACAACGCACGCAGTTCTCGTGGGAAGACCGTCTTCGACGACGTGATCGTGGGCCAGCTCCGAACTCGAGCCTTCGACCACGGTTTCTGGATCTCAGCCAGCAACTCTTCGGCGAAGTACTCCCGCTTGACTGCGAGCGTCGCTGCCCCGGACGGCACGGTGACAGGGCTTCGGCGGCACATTGCTGGCATTCACCTAGCCGAGATTCGCTAACGAGCTCGCGGCGCCTGCCGATCGGGGAGATCACGATAGCCGGAGATCCGCAATCGGCGGTATCCTTGCGTCATGCGACCCCTTCGGTATTCCATCAACGTCACGTTGGACGGGTGCTGCGATCATCTTGCAGTAACGCCGGACCAGGACTTGTTTCGTAACGCGGTCGAGAACTTCGAGCGGGCCGATGCACTCCTCTTTGGCCGAGTGACCTATGAAATGATGGAGGCAGCGTGGCGACCGCCGGCGCGGACAGGAGCGCGGCCTGATTGGATGACTGATTGGATGGTTCCCTTCGTTCGTGGCATCGACGCGGCAAAAAAGTACGTCGTGTCGAGCACGATAGACCGCGTCGATTGGAACGCGGAGCTCGTGCGTGGTGATCTGGCGAAATCCGTTCAGCAGCTCAAGCGGGAGTCGGGCAAGGGACTGCTTGTAGGAGGCGTGAAGCTTGCGCTGACATTGGCGGAGCTTGGCTTGATCGATGAGTACGAGTTCGTGGTGCAGCCCAGGTTAGTGGGCCACGGGCCGACCTTGTTCGCGGGAATATCGAAGCGTGTCGACTTGAAGCTCGTGAGCCGGCTGGAGTTCGGCTCGGGGGCGGTGGCCATGCGCTATGAGCTGAGAAGGTAGCCAGCGGGGCACTAGCGGCGGAGGAGGAGGGATTCGAACCCACGGTACCCTTGCGAGTACGCCGGTTTTCAAAACCGGTGCCTTAAACCGCTCGGCCACTCCTCCGGGAGAGGCCCCTTCTACCTCCAGCTCACGACTCGCGCCAGCGACAGCTCGCCCACGGCGCCTTGCACTTAGGCCAGGCTACTAGGCGAGGCACGACCGACACGCGCTGCGGCTCGGCGACCACGCGGATCGCGCGGGTCTACCGATTTTCAGGGCATTTCGGCGATGGCGCGCGGTTTGCTCAAGCGAGAGCAGCCGGCGCCAAGTCGGTCGGAGGCGAGTGACGATGCAAGGTCCACAAAATACGCGCTGGGTTGCTGTGAGTGCTTTGGCTGCAGCCATGTTTTCGATCGGTTTCTCGATCACCGGGGTCGCTTGCAGCGTGCGCGGCACGACCGCGGCTGAGGCTCGGCAGAATGACGAGCGCATTCCGACCGTACCGAGCGCGATCGCTCCCGCAGCAAGCGCGCCGGCCGCTAGCGTGGTGCAGAACGCGCCCGCGCCCAGCGCGGCCTCCAGCGCTACGACTGGCAGCTTGCACGTGCGTCGTTTGGTCGTGACGCGCAAAATCGAAAATCACGAGCCGGTCGAGGACAAAGAGATCACGCTCGGGGGTGCTCCCATCTACGCGTTCGTCGAACTCGAGAACGAAGGGCCGTCAGCACGCGCTGTGCGGATCCTGTTCGAGAACGAGCATTCCCAGGCCACTGTCGGTCACGTCAAGCTCAACGTGCCAGGCGGCCAACTCCGATTTAGGACGTGGGGCAACACGCGCATGATCGCGGAGCCCGGTCGCTGGATCGCGATCGTATCGACGAGTGACGGAACCGAACTGGCGCGCGCTCCGTTCGATGTGAAGGGCTGAGTTCGCGGTACTTGCTCAATCGTAGACTGCTCTGCGACTCTGTTTTTTTTGTGACTGCGCGCGCTTGTCGTCGACGCGCGCCGCGCGGGCAGCTCGGCTCGGTCGAGTCTTGTGGCGGCGCTTGGGGACAACCAGGGCGGCCCGCACGATCGCGGCAAGCTTTTGGCGAGCGTCTTCCAGGTTGACGAGTTGGTTACGCGTGAGTTGGCTCGTGATCAGTAAGCAGCCGTCCGCGTCGAGGCGCGACGCCTGCTCGCGGATCCGCGTTTTTGCCACGACTGGAAGCGCGACGCAGTGTTCGAAGGCGAACCGTAGCTCGACCTTGCTCGCCACCTTGTTCACGTTCTGACCGCCCGGACCCGACGCGCGCACCGCGCGAAAGCGGATCTCCGCCGCAGGAATCACGACGTTCCCGACGATCAGGCTGCCATCTGCTTCCGAACGTCCCGCGCGCATTGCGGGAACGCTGTCACCCGATCCGAGCGCACGCAAGCGCTGCAAACGACACGCGCCTACATCGGTCGCGCCGCAGCCGCAAAAAAACGCGCGCTCTCACTCGCCGCGCCACGCAAGAATACCTGAAGATGACCGTTTCACTCGTCAGGGGAAACGTGTAGGTTGAAAGGTTGGATGACTGCGCAAAAAATTCGTTTCGGGTTTGCTGGGCTCACGGCACTTGCTGGTCTCTTCGTCTCCCTGACCGCCGCGGCGGTCCCGTTGACGATCGACGGTAGTTCCACCGCAAATACCTGTCCCAACGGCACGATTCGCGATGGCGGCAGGGCCTGCGAATACGGCGGCACGCAATCGTTCGATAGCGTGACGCTCACGAATGGCGCCGTGATTTACGTCACGAACTACGACAACACCGTGGCCAACAAGGGTGCGAAGGGCAACCTCGTGCTGAAGAGCGCGACCTCGATCTCGATCGACAAAACGTCGCGCGTCACGGTGAAGGGCGGCGGCTATCAACCGGACTTGTGCAACGACGGGCCTGGGCCGACGTCGTTTCCACTATCCGGCGGCCGCGGCGGTTGCTCGGTGAAGGACTCGGGCGGCGGCGGCGCGCACTTCGGCAACGGCGGCAGAGGCACGAAGGATTGCTTCCTCTACAACCCGAACACCACCAATCAATCGCTCGATAAGACGTGCACGTTCCCGCAAGAGTGGGAAGAGTCGTGCGGCACGAAGACGAGCGCGACGACCTGCAGCGCTCAAACGGCCAACTGCTACGGCACGAATACCGGTGACGCATTACCGACGGTCGCCGGTCAGTCGTTCTTTCACAACATCCTCGATGCGGAGTTCGGCGCCGCAGGCGGTGACAAGGGTTGCCGCGACGGCGACGGCTTCACGGCTCCCCAGTTGAACGACGGCGGCGCGGGCGGTGGCCGCATCGTGCTGTTCGCGGCGAACGCGGCCATCAACGGGGTGCTCACGGTCAACGGTCGTATCGATGCGGACGGCAACCGCGGTTGCGCGGACGGCAACGACTCCGCGGGTGGCGGTGCCGGCGGCACGGTGCTGCTGGTCGGCGACACGGTGAACGTCGGTCCGACGGCGCGCATCACCGCGCGCGGCGGGCGCGGCGGTGACTCGCAACCGAAAGCCTTGAAGTGCACGAGCGACGCCGACTGCACGGGAAATGGCAGCGGCACGACCGGTCAGTTCTGCCGCACATTCACCGAACCGGCGTCGGGCGCCACGTTCAAGCGTTGCGATCCGGCAAACTGCATCCCGGCGCGCGTGTCCTCAACCGTCGATATCGTACCGGCTTGCGACCCCGGCTACACCAAGGTCACCCTCGGCGGCAGCTTCGCCGACGTGTGCATCCTCAGCTCTCAGAATCCGACCGCGTTCAAGACCTGCACCACGGTCGCCGACTGCGCTACGGGCTGCACGGGCGCGAGCTGCGAGTGTCTGAACCTCGGCACCGTGGGCAAGAAGTGCGTGCCCGTCAACCAGCCCATTTGCGACTACCTCGACTTCGGCGACAACGAGGAGGAGTGCCGCAACCGGCAGAACGCGGGTACCTGCGACGACTGCGCGGGCGGTGGCGGCGGCGGCATCGTCGACGTGCAATCGCGCACGAACAACATCGATCCCAAAGCGATCTTCGACGTTCGCGGCGGCGCGGGCGGCATCTGCTCGATCTGCTCGGGCGAAGCCGGCGCAGGCGCGGGTGAGCTCCAGATCGACGCCGCGTACGTCGGCGAGATCTGCGACGGCAAGGACAACAACTTCGACGGCAACATCGACGAAGGACTGGGCAACATCACTTGCCCAGACGGCACGTCGATCCCTGCCTGCACGGCTGGCGTGCCCAACGCTTGCCCGACCGTCGCCGGTTGCGCCGGCCCGGTCACCGATACTCGTCCGCGCTTTGCGGTCGTCGTCGACACGTCAGGTTCGATGGTGCTCGACTCGGCCGGCGTGCCGCACTTCGGGGACGGCTCCCAAGAGTACCCCGGTGTCGGCGGCTCGCAGACCCGCCTGTTCGCGGCCAAGGGCGCGCTGACGGACGTGCTCGCCGCGTTCCCGGACAGCGACTACGCGCTCGGCCGCTACTATCAAGACTCCGGACCCGCGCGCAGCTGCCAGACGGCCAACTGGTTCGAATGCGCCGAAAATTGCTGCAGCTACGACGACCCGACCGACAACCTCGCGCCCGCCTATCCTTACTACTATCCCGATGGGCAATGCATCCCGTCCAAGCTCTACACGGCGAACAACTCGCTCGCGACTTTGGGCACGAACATCAACGTCGGCTGGTCCGATAAAACCGACTGCATCAACTACGCGGGCACTTGTGGGCCGCCCAATCGCGGCGCGCAGTACCTCGTCGACTTCGGGCAGCCGCTGTCGAACTACTTGATGTGGCTCGACAACAAGGAAACGAACTTCAAGTCAGACACGGCGTGTGTGGGCGGCGATTGCGAGCTCCGTGCCACCGGCCCGACGCCGCTCGCGAGCTCACTGCAGGCGACCTTGGATTTCTTGAAGCCGCGCATCGCGTGCGACAACGCCGTGCCGTGCCGCAAGTACAACGTGATTCTACTCACGGACGGCGCCGAAAGTTGCCAGGGCAACCCCGCCGCGGTCGCTGCACAGCTCAACGCGGGTGTGGTGAAGACCGTCGCCGGTATGCCGACGACCGTCAGCATCAAGACCTACGTGATCGGTTTCTCGGTGCTCGCCTCGGAGCAAGCTCAACTGAACAGCATCGCGGCGAGCGGCGGGACCAACACCGCGTTTTTCGCAAACACCAAGAGCGAGCTCGCGAATGCGCTGGCCACGATCATCTCTGGCAGCTTCGTGTTCGAGAAGTGCAACGGCCTGGACGACGATTGTGACGGTCTCGTCGACGAAGACTTCCCGGACAAGGGAACCGCTTGTGACGACGGGCAGCTCGGGATCTGTCGCGGCACCGGACACAAGGTGTGCAAGGCCGACGGCAGCG
>DASXKQ010000369.1:0-3020 GCA_036496745.1 Polyangiaceae bacterium | reverse complement strand
GGCTCCATTGAAGCTGGCTCATCATCCAGCTGGCGCCGAGCTTGTTGTTGTTTTCCGCGACGATCAGTCGCGGCTCCATTGAAGCTTGCGACCCTTCATCCGGCCCTTGCTGCGCATTCCGGCCAACGTGATCGCTCAGTCCGGTCATCGTGATCGCTGATTCTGGTCAAGCTGATCACTCCTCGGAGCGAAGCGACGCGCGGGTCAGCGCATGCGGGCATCTCCTTCCATCAGGGACGTCATCTTACTTGCTCTTGGTCGTTCTTCAGACACGACCATGAAGGGCCTGTGGAGCGTTGTGGGCGGCGCGGTCTTCGCGCCGTCCAAGGACCTGTGGGAAACGCGCTCTGGGCGTTTTCCATGGGTCCGGCACGATCCATCGGCCGGTCGGGCGCGCGCGATCGTGTTCATGCCTTCGCTTTCGTCGTGCGCCGCGTGCTCGGGTCGCGCATCGTCGGTCCTTTGAGCGTGAGCCGATGCGCGTGATGGATCAGTCGATCGCAGATCGCATCGGCGACGCTGGGCTCGCCAATCGCGGCGTGCCACGCGGTCGGCGGAAGTTGGCTGGCGATCAGCGTCGAGGTCCGTTCGCTGCGATCTTCGAGGACCTCGAGGAGGTCGCGACGCTCGCTGTCGGTGAGCGGCGCCAGCAACCAATCATCGATCGCGAGCAGATCGAGCTTCGCGAGTTTCGCGAGCAGCCGGCCATACGAGCCATCGCCGCGACTCACGGCGAGATCGTGCAGGAGGCGCGGCGCCCGGACATACGTGGCGCTGAAGCCGTGGCGGCACGCGCTCTGCACAAAGGCCGACGCGAGCCACGATTTGCCGATGCCGGTCGGTCCGGTAATCAGCAAGTGATGGTGATCGCGGATCCAGCCGCCGGTGCCGAGGCTCAGCACGACCTCGCGCGAGAGGCCGCGCGGCGTACTGAAATCGATATCTTCGAGCGACGCGGGATAGCGGAGCTTCGCGTGGCGCAAGCGCTGCGCGAGTTTGCGTGTTTCGCGCGCGGTCCATTCGGTGTCGACGAGCAGGCCGAGGCGGTCGTCAAAACTCAGTTCCGCATGTTGACTGGAGCTGCGTTGGTGCTCAAACGCCGTGGCCATCGCCGTCAGGTGTAGCGCGTGAAGCTTCTCGATCGTCGGGTGTGTCAGCATAAACCTCCTCGTAATACAGGGCGCCACGCAGGTTCTCGTGCGTGAGCGCGGGTCGCGCAGGGGCGGGCTCGTCGAGCGGGAGCCGATCCTGCTGATTCTTGAGAATGTGCTCGACCGTGCGAAAGCTGTAGGAGCGGAGCCGTTCGGCGCGCGCACAGGCCGCGTCAAGCCGGTCCAGCCCGTGGCGCGATCCCAGACGCATGATCCCGAGGCACGCGCGATAGCCTTGCTCGGGATGCGGCCGTCGCTCGAGAATGCCGGCGACGAGCCGGCCCGTCGCGGGGCCGGTTTGATCGGCCCACGCGATCAGGCGCGACGGCGTCCATTCGGCGTGGGCGCGATGCGCCCGCGGCATGTGGGCCACATCCGTCGAGTAGCGACCTCGGCCGGTGAGACGCGCGTGGGACGCGACGCGTCGCCCGCGCAAGAAGACTTCGACCGTGGTCTGCGTGAGACGCGCCTCGACCCGCGCATGGATGAGCTGGTACGGCACGCTGTACCAGTTGTGGTCGACCTCGACGTGATAGTCGATGTTCACGCGACACGGCTTCCATGTCGCCAGCTCGTACCGCGTGCTCGGCAGCGGGCGCAACGCCGGCCGATCCAGTTGCTCGAAGAGCACGCGCCGACTGACGCCCACGACCTGCATTGGCCGGGCATTGACGGCGGCCAGGCAGGTGCGAATCGCGGCATTCAAATCCGCGAGGGTAAAAAAGGTCTGATGCCGGAGGACCGCGAGGATCCATCGCTGCGCGATCTGGACACTGACTTCGACTTTGGGTTTGTCCTTCGGATGGGCCGCACGGGCCGGCAGCACGATGGCGCCGTAGTGGCGCGCGAGATCGGCATACGTCCGGTGGATCTCCGGCTCGTAGTAATTGGCCGTCGTCACGCCGCTCTTCAAATTGTCGGGGACCCAGATCGCGGGGCTCCCGCCGAAGTATTCGATCATCCGCACGTGCGCGCCGACCCACGACGCGAGGTCCTGGGCGCGCGTGGCCTCGGCGTAGATCAGCCCGCTGGCGCCCAGCACGCCGACGAAGAGCTCGACCAGCACGATCTCGCCGGTCGTCGCATCAACGAGCGACGGGCGCTTGCCGGAGAAATCCACAAACAGTTTCTCGCCGGCGCGATGCACCTGGCGCATCGACGGCTTCAGCACCCGCGCCCACTGGCGATAGCGTTCGCAGAAGTGGCTGTAGGCGTACCCGCTCGGGTGGACGGCACGGTACTCCGTCCACAGCAGCTGCAGCGTTACGCCCTGGCGCTTCAGTTCTTGGTGGAGGTCGCTCCAGGCCGGCAACGTTTGGGCGGGCCGCGCCGGATTGACGGGGCGCGCAAACAGACGCGCCTCGAGCGCCCCGTCATCGAGATCATCGGGCAGCGGCCACCCCACACCCGCCGCCGTCGCCCGGGCCAGATACTCCGACACCGTGCCCAGCCCCACGGCACACGCCTGGGCAATGGCGCGGTGGGGCAAGCCGGCCTCGTACTTCAAACGGAGGATGTCGCGAAGTCGTCTCATCAGTAGCCGGGTGGCTGCCATCCAGGGGGTCCCTCCTTGCGGGAAACCCCTCAGGATCGCGCACATCGCTCGATGAGTGTTCAGGTCGACCGGAACCGCTGTTCACGATCACCGGAATCCGTGTTCACCATGGCCGGAATCGGCGTTCACGATGACCGGAATCGGTGTTCACCATCAGCGGAATCGGCGCTCACGTTGAAACGGAATGCGTGTTCACGATGGACCGGAATACGCAATGATCGCGGCGGAGCTCGCGACACCGCCGCAGCAGGTGCGCCAGACACGTTTGATGCGCGGCTTGCGTGAAGCGCCGATAGGGGGCCCAGCCATCACGG
>DASXKQ010000368.1:0-30837 GCA_036496745.1 Polyangiaceae bacterium | reverse complement strand
TCCCCGCAGATGCGCCTCGTAAATGATCACGTCGTGGAACGCCAGGCGCGGCCGCACCTCGTCACTCCAGTCGTAGGAGGGATCGATCACCACGCCGAGAGGAGCGCCCGTTGCATCCTCCTGGTTCGGAGCGAGATCGAGGTTCGGGTGACCCAGCTGATAACCGAACGAGCCCCGAGTGAAGTCGTTCGGTCCCGAGACGGCCTTCGCGTAGGGATCGAGCAGGCGCACTTTGGGATTGAAGCGAAGGCCCTTCTCCGGTTGATACGGGCCGTGTACGCGGTAGCCGTACAGCTGTCCGGGGCCGATTCCGTCGAGGAAACAGTGCCAAACGAAGGCCGTGCGTTGCTCGAGCGGGACGCGCGTTTCTTGTCCCTCCGCGCTGACTAGACAGAGCTCGACGAGCTCCGCTGCTTCCGAATAGACGGCGAAGTTTACGCCGCGCCCGTTCCAAGTTGCGCCGAGGGGGAAAGGATTGCCGGGTTTGTTTGCCACGCTGATTGGGCTCTCGACTGCGTTGGCCTTCGCGCCTTTGCCAGACAGCACACGCGAAATGCAAAATTGGTACCTGCGGCAGCGCGGCGATTGTTCCGTTAGCTCACGCCTGCTGAAACCCAGGACCTCTTAAAAGCGTGCTGAGTAGCGAGGCAGGCTGCCTCGTCCCCAGCGCCGAACGACAGATCTGTCACGTTGGCACCTCGATTGCATTGTCTCGATTGCATTGGATAAGGGCGTGACTGAACAACCGACCGACGTCGCGCAGGCCGCGCGCGTCGTGCTTGTTTCGAACCGTTTGCCGGTGTCGGTGAAGTTCGGCGAAGGCATCGAACTCATGCCGAGCAGCGGTGGACTCGTCACGGGCATGCGCGGTCTGCACGGCCGCGACGAGAATCTATGGATCGGCTGGCCGGGCGCGGAGCCCCCGAACGACGAGCTACGTGCGCAGCTCGACCAAAAGCTCGCGGAACGAAATACGCTGGCCGTGCACTTGGCGGAGCCGGAGGCTTCGCGCTTTTACGAGGGCATCTCCAACGGCGTGATCTGGCCGCTTTTTCACTATTTGATCGATCGCATTCCGCTCGTCGTGCGTGATTGGGACGCCTACGTCAGCGCCAATCAACACTTCGCCGAAAAGGCAGCGGAGCACGCGCGGGAGGGCGATCTGATCTGGATTCACGACTATCACTTGCTGCTGGTGCCCGGCATGCTGCGCGCTCGCATGCCGCGCGCGCGCATCGGCTTCTTTCTGCATGTGCCGTTTCCGTCTTCGGAGATCTTTCGCATCCTTCCCAACCGCGAGCAGGTGCTGCGCGGCTTGCTCGGCGCAGATTTGATCGGCTTTCACACCTTCGGCTACCGGCGCCACTTTTCCGCGTCACTCTTGAGCACGCTCGGGATCGAGTCCGAGCTCGATCACGTGGATATCGAGGGGCGCAGCGTGCGACTCGGCGTGTTTCCGATGGGCATCGATGCCGCCGCCTTCAGCGAGCTCGGCAGCGACCCCGCCACGCTCGAGGCAGCCGCGCAGCTCAGACCCGGCACCGTAGGCCAAAAGCTGCTCGTCGGCGTCGACCGCCTCGACTACACGAAGGGCTTACCGCGGCGACTACTCGCGCTGGAGCGACTCTTCGAGCGCACCCCGCGCTATCGCGATCAGCTGCGGTTTCTGCAAATCGCGGTCCCAACTCGCGAGGGCGGCAGCGAGTATAAGTCGCTGCGCCGCGAGGTCGAGGAGCTCGTCGGCCGCATCAACGGCGCGTACGGGTCGCTGCACGGCACGCCGATCCAATATCTTTACCAGGGCGTCACTCAGGCGGAGCTCGTCGCGAGCTATCGGGCTGCGGACGTGATGGTGGTCACGCCTTTGCGGGACGGCATGAACCTGGTGGCCAAGGAATTCGTAGCGACCCGCGCCGATGGCGACGGCGTGCTCGTGCTCAGCGAGTTCGCCGGCGCGGCGAGTGAACTCGGCGAGGCGCTTCGCGTGAACCCGTACGACGTCGAGCAAGTCGCGGCGGGCCTGGCGCAGGCGCTCGACATGTCCGAGCGCGAGCGCCGCGAACGAATGAGCTCGCTCCGCCAGCGGGTGCTCAGCCGACCCGTCGAGTACTGGGCGCGCTCGTTCTTGGATACGCTGGCCGAGACGCCGGATCGCTTCGTGCCAAACGACATTCGTCGGCAGCCGGCGAAGCTCGAACGCATGGCGCGACAATTGGCCGAACAGCCGCGGCTCCTGTTCGCGCTCGACTACGACGGCACGCTCGAGCCCATTCGTTGGTCCGCTGAATCGGCGCGGCCGGACCTCGAGCTCGAGAAATTGCTGACCGACCTGAGCGGCGCGCCCGGTACGACGGTGTACGTGGTCAGTGGTCGGCTCAAAGACTTCATAGAACGCTGGCTCGGGGCGTTCCCAATCGGCCTGGTCGCGGAGCATGGAATTTGGACCCGGCAAGCCGGTGAGTCGTGGCAGTGTCACGCCGACGGCAACGCCGGCAGCTGGAAGCCGAGCGTGCGCACGATCCTCGACGAGTACACGGCGCGCGCTCCGGGCGCGTTTGTCGAAGACAAGACCGCCGGACTCGCGTGGCACTATCGTCGCACCGACCCGTATCTCGGGGCGCATCTCGCGCGTGAACTGCGCTTGCACTTGGTGCAGGCGCTCGCGCAGCAGCCAGTGAATATCTTGGCTGGTCGCAAGCTCATCGAGATCCGCGCGCAGGGTATCGACAAGGGCGTCGGCGTGCGGGATTTTCTGGGGCTATTGCCGGACGTGCCGGTCGTTGCGATCGGCGATGATCGCACTGACGAGGATCTCTTCTCGGCCTTGCCGGCGTCGTCGATCACGCTCTGCGCGGGCACCGGGCTGACCCGCGCGAGCTATCGGGTCGATGGCCCGAGCGAGGTGCGCTGGCTCCTCGGCCGCTACCTCGCTCTGCGCGCGGGCGCGAACAGCTCACTCGACGAGTAGCAGCACCTTGCCGCTCGCGTGTTGTTCGGCTGCTCGCTGGGCGGCGCGTACCTCGTGCAGCGGATAGCGCTTGCCGATGGGTAGTTCCAAGTCTCCATGGGCCATCGCTTCAGCGAGCTCTGCCAGCCGCTTCGCATCCGGATGCACTTGAATCGCGTGCACGGTCACGTCCAAATCATGCGCGGCCTTGGGTTCACCGAGCACGCTGCCGAGAACCCCGCCCGGCTTCAGCTTGGTCAATACGCTCTCCAGCACCTTGCCGTTCACGGTGTCCGCAATGCAGTCGAGCGGAGGCAACCCGAGCACGTCCTTGGGATCGTCGAGCGCAATCACCCGCTCGACGTCGAGCGCTTCGGCTTGGGCTCGCTGCGATCCGCGCACACCGGCGATCACGCGCGCGCCGCAGCGCTTTGCGGCGAACACGGCTACCCGACCGACGCTGCCGACCGCGCCTGTCACGAGCACGAGGTCTCCGGGCTGCGGAACCACCGCCTCTTCGATCAACTGCGCTCCAGTCAGGCCGACGAGCGGCAGCACCGCCGCTTCCGCCTCTTCGATCTCGGGTGGCAGCTTCGCGAAGGCTTCCTCGTGCGCGACTGCCATCTGTGCATAACCGTGTTGGACCAAGCCCAGCACGCGATCGCCGACATCGAGTTCCTTCACGCCCGGACCCACTTCGATGACCTCACCGGCCACGTCGCGACCCAGAATGGCGGGGAGTTCGAGCGTGTACATGGCGCGTAGATCTCCACGCCGTAACTTGTAGTCCACTGGGTTCACGCTCGTACTCGCGACGCGAACTTTGACCTCGCCGCGACCGGGCCTCGGCTCCGCTACTTCTGCAAATTCGAGCTTGTCGACGTCTCCATATCCCGTGAGCAAGACAGCTTTCATTGGTGCGTTCTCCGAGACACCAATGTGCAAGGCGTGTGCCTCATGGGTGCCTCTGCGTCGCGCACCTCGTGCTGCGTCCCGGTGAGATTCGGGTGGCACCAAGCTTGCAGATCGCAGCCAACCTCGGGCGCGCGGCGCTCGAGCCATCGACGCAGGTGAACACGATGAACAACGCATGGCTCGCGCGCATGGCAAACTACAATTCGCCGGTTACTTTCACGCAGATCGAACGCTCTCGCTTCAAGCGGGAACGCGACCAAATGCTTTACATCGCGGGGCTCGTGGTTGTCCTGCTGTGGATGACCGTGCTGGTCGCCGATGTCATCTACAGTTGTGTGCTCGATACGGGCGGCGGTCCGGCCCAGCGGAACGAACTCCACGCGACGTGACCGCACGACGCCGCGCGCGGCACGCTTTTTTGTGAGCCGCCCGCCTGCGTGGCATGTCGTCGCGCTGAGGCACGTTTGTCGCGCTTTCCGGGCGCAACGGCAGGCGAGTCGGCCCACTCGCCAGCGTAGCACCCCTGCTGCGGACTTGGTGGCGCGCCGCATGCATTTCAGCCCGGTATGCACGCTCCAAGCCGAAGGATTCGCTATGCCGTCGTCGGTGCAGGGAACATCGCGCAAGCCGCTGTGATGCCGGCGTTCGATCACACTGACAAAAATTCGTCCTTGGTCGCGGTCATCTCGAGCGATCCGGACAAGCGCGCCGCGTTGGTCAAGCGTTACAAACTCGAGCTCGAGGGTGGCTATCTAGAATTCGAGTCTGTGCTGGATCGTGGACGAATCGACGCCGTGTACATCGCGACGCCGACCTCACTGCACAAGGAATTCACGCTGCGCGCCGCGGCGCTCGGCGTGCACGTGCTGTGTGAAAAACCACTCGCGCCGAGCGTCGCGGACGCTCGAGAAATGGAGGAAGCGTGTAAGGATCGCGCCGTCAAGCTGATGGTCGCGTATCGTTTGCATTTCGAGGAGGCGACGCTGAAAGCGCTCGACATCGCTCGTTCTGGTGAGCTGGGCGAACTCCGCCTGTTCGAGTCCTTTTTGTCCCGCGACCGCTCTTACTACCTGCGCGCGGACGAGGGCCCTGGCGGCAGCGCTGCCCTCGAACTCGGCGTGTATTGCATCAACGCGGCACGCAATCTATTCGGTGTCGAGCCCTACTCGGTATACGCGGCTGCTCTCGAGGTGCATGGAGCGGACGACACGACGACCGCGATCCTGCGTTTCCCGGGCGGTCCCATCGCGCAGTTTTGCGTCAGCAACAGCGTGGCCAGAGTGTCGAGCTATCGGATTGCCGGTAGCCGCGGCGACCTTCGCCTCGAGCCCGCCTACGACTTCTCGGAAGGCCTCACTCATTTTTTGACGATCGCCGGTGAGAGCAAGCGCACCGCATTCAAGAAGCACGCCCAATTCGCGACCGAGATCAGCTATTTCTCGAGTTGCATTCTCGACGACCTCACGCCCGAGCCGTCGGCGGAGGAAGCCATTGGCGACCTGCGCGTGGTCGAGGCCATGTTCGAATCGATTCGGACGGGCAGCTCGGTCGAGTTGCCGCCATATCGCCGTCATCGCTGGCCGACGCTCACCGAGCAGCGTCACGATCCGCCGATTGTGGAACCCTCACTGGCCGAGCGTTAGTACGCATGCGCACAGTCCCACCGATAACCACTCTGCCGCATAGTGAGGCGGTCCTCGCAGCTCGAGCGCACGCGCGCCTCGGGACAGAACGGCAGGTAGCTAATTTGCCTCACCGGTTCCGGCAATTGAGCCGGAAATCCGCGCGGCACGCACAATGCAGGGTCCGCTGATCACATATCCATGCCTTTGCCCGTACCTGAAGCTGATCCCAATTCGCTGGCACTGTTGCCTACACGCGCCTTCGAGCCCGACTCCGGATCGATCACCGCTCCCGGGCGCGAGGTCGACCCCTTAAGCGAGCTGGAGTTCGATCTTGCTGTCGATCCCCAGCCGGGAGACCGGATTGGCGAGCACTACCGGATCGTGCGTTCGATCGGCAACGGCGCGATGGGCCTGGTGTTGCTTGCGAACGATGAGCTGCTCGAACGCTTCGTGGCGATCAAGTTGATCCGCTCGCACCTGCTCTCGAAAACGTTTCGTGAGCGCTTCGTGCTCGAGGCGCGCGCGATGGCGAAGGTCAACCACCCGAACGTCCTCCCTGTATACGCGTTCGGCGAGCATCGAGGCATGCCCTATTTCGTCATGGAGTACGTGCCAGGGCCTACGCTGTACCAATGGCGTGTGGAGCACGGGCTGCCCGACATCGACGTCGTGCTGCGCATTTTGGACGAGGTTTGCGAGGGGGTTTCGGCGATTCACGCGGCGGGCGCCATTCACCGTGACATCAAGCCGACGAACCTGTTGCTCGATCAACGGCTTCATGCCCGGGTGGCGGATCTCGGACTCGCGCAGCCGATGTACGCGGGCAGCGCCAAGGAGACCGTCGGCACGGCCGGCTATTTAGCGCCTGAAATCATTCGCGACGACGATCTGCGGGCGCCGGCCAGCGAGCGCAGCGACGTCTACTCGTTGGCTTGCGTGGCGTACGAGCTGCTCGTCGGGCAGTCGCCATTTTTTGCCGACGAGGACTGCGATCTGATGGAGATGCACGTGCGCCGTCCGATCCCCCGGCCGAGCGACGTGCGGCCGGAATTGCCACGCGCCTTCGACGACGTGTTGCTGCGCGCGCTCGCCAAGAACCCATTCGAGCGCACGGCGAGCGTGGAACTATTTCAAAAAGGCCTACATCTCGCGCGCGAGGCAGCGCTCACCCCACGCCGTATTCTGGTCGCGGAGGACAACGCGGACTTTCGCGAGCTCTTGGCACTCGGCCTTGGGCGCGAATTCCCGTCCGCGGAGATTGAATGCGTGAGCGACGGACGCGCCTTGATCGACGCGTTCGACCGAGCGCCGGCCTCGCTGGTCCTCGTGGATTTTCAAATGCCGGTGATCGACGGCCTGACGGCCACGGCCATGCTGCGCTTACGCCCGCAGTCGGAATCGGTGCCGATCATCGTGTTGACGGGTTCGGGCGGACCGCAAGATTGGGCACTCTTGAAGTCCCTTGGCGCGGATCGCTTCATCATCAAGCCTATTCATCTCGACGACATGCTGGACACGATTCGACACGTGCTGCGCGAGCGCACCGCGCTCCGCAGTGAGCCTTGAGCGCCGAGCGGGCCGCCGAGCTACGGCGTGTCTTTGTACTCCGGGGGCATGTCCTTGTCGTCCGGCGGCGTGGGTCCCGTCGTCGGGGGTTCTGTCGTCGAGGGTTCCGTCGCCGGCGGTTCTGTCGTCGGGGGCTCCGTCACGGGGGGTTCTGAGGTCGAGGGTTCCGTCGTCGGGGGTGCTTCGGGGGTTGAGCTCGAGTCAGGCGTCACCCAGTAGTCGCGCTGCGGCGCGCGGCGCGGCATAGGCTCGGTCTCGTGCGTTGGCACGACCCTGATAGGCCTTGCGGGCGCGGCCCTCGTCGGAGCGGCCCTTGTCGGGATTTCCTCGGGCTGCGCAAGGTCCTCGTCCGTCTGCGGCTCTTGCTCGACTTCAGGCTCAGCCAGCAGTTGCGGCCTGCCATGCCGGTCATGCGTCGACTCGTCGGCAACCACTCCGCGCGGAGCCAGGCAGACCGGCGAATCCTCGCTGTCGAGAGGAACGGGAGACAGAACGTCGCTGCCGAGTTGCGCTCTCTTCGGCCAGCGAGCGCCGAAGTTGTGGACGTGGACGAGCCCGGCTTGATCCGCCACCAGCATGTAGACGGCGGCGGATGCGACAATCAACGAAGCTGCCAGCAAGGCGCGCAGCAGCGGATGTGCTTTGGGCGCGCCCGTCTCCGCGTCGTAGAGCGGCGGTGGCGGCGGCAGCGAGCTCGGTCGAGGGCTAGAGTGCGGCCACGGTTCCGACCAAGCGTCGTTGCGATGTGCGTGGTGGGTCACCAGCATTTTCATCGGAGTCGAATCTCCTCTGAAGACCTCGTGCGAGATCCATGCCGCGCGGCCGCAGGAATCGGCTTGCGCGCCGCGAGGCTCAAGCGCGACGGCGACGGATACCCAGCGCGAGTGCCAATAGCGCCGTTGCGCCGAGCATCGTGGAGTCAGACTGTCGCGTCGGCGCAAACGAGCACTTCACGCTGCTCTTGCCACTACTCGTGGCCACGGTCACGTTGCTGCTACCCGTCAGGTCCACGTGAATCGAGACCGTGCTCGCCAGTTCTGCCGCGCAGTCTTGTAGCTTGCTCGCGTTCAGGAACTGCCCGTCGCAGAAGATAGCTCCACCTTGATCGGTGCAGCTGGTTTGGCATTGTTGCACGAGTGTCGTCTGGCAGCTGTCGAATGACATCGATTGGCAGCTGATTTGGCAGTCGGTGTTGGCGGTCGCCGTACACGTTCCGTCGCACGCCGTCGCGCACTTGGTGTCGCAGGCTTGAGCTTGATCGTCGGTGTGGCAGCGTTCGGAGCATTTTTGGTCGCAACAGTGCATACAAGACGCATGGCACTGGTCCGGATGTGCGTTGCCGGCGCATGTGGTGTCGCAGTCATTGGAGCAGTTCGTTAGACAGATGTCGTCGGAGCTCGACCCTGGCGCGGCGGTGCATTGCGTGGTGCAACTCGGCGAGCACGTTTCCGTGCACTGCGTGGAGGACGTGGCCGTGCAGGAGCTGCTGCACGAGTTGTACAGCACCGCCGCGCAAGATTGCTCGACGGAGACGGTTTGGCAGTTGGTCTGACAGTCCTGATCCTGCTTGAACTCGCAGTGCGCCGCGCTCGTCACGAAGACGCCGCCGCAGCTGTCGAGCGCCGCCTGCGCCACGCTGGGTAGCGAGCACAAGGCGATTATGAATGTTGACGCTGAAACGACAGGCAATATCCGAATGCTCATGGCTCGCGACTCCCGTTGAATTTATCGATGGGCAGACGGCCGCGAGACGTCGCGACCACGCTCACGTCATTGCAGCTATCGTTCCATGGGCGGCGCCTTGTGCCAGTGGGTTCTTCATTTCGCGCGAACGAGCGGCGTGTCGACCAAGTGCTCGCTGACGAACCAAACCTGCGCTTCATTGGTGCGAATCAGCTCGCTGACGACGAGATCGTTGGTGCCGTGATCGCCCGACTCGCTGCTGGCCTGAGCCAGCTTGTGCGCTTCGATCAGGATGTGCTCGTGTGCCTCGAGCAAGCGCGACACTTCCACGGGGACTTCTTCGCGACCGCGCGGTGGTTTCTCGACCTGGCTCATTTCCGCGACGTCCGCGGCCATCGCTACGGAAATGCCACCGAGGGTTTGAATGCGCTCGGCGAGGTGGTCGACGAGATCGGTTTGCTCGGTAGCGTGTTTGTCGAACAGCAAATGCAGCTGGTAAAACGTAGGCCCCGAGACCTGCCAGTGATGCTTCTTGTACATGTCGCGCAGCGATATCGAGTCTGCGAGCAGCTCGTTCAGCGCGGCAATGGATGCCTTGCGCACGTCATCGGACAAACCGATTGGATTGCGGGTAAGCGCACCGAATGACTGGATCTCCTTACCGCGCTGGCCGTCGAGCGGTTGTGCCTCGGACAGGTCTCTCTCGCTGAGTTTGTGTGCCTTGTTCATAGTGCGGTCCTCTGGTTGAGTGGCGGGAATTGCAAGAGCTAGGCCGCCGCGGCTGGCCGGATTTGCCTGGGGTTGGGCCGCCCGGGTGCGCCATATCGTCACACCGCGCGCGAGCTTTCGAATGCGGTTGCGGCACAAGATCCCACGCGCCGTCCATGAGCGCTCGCGGCGACGAGCCAATCTGGAAAATCGCCGCACGCGCGGTTGGCCCGTCGATTGCTAGCTGGCACACGAATGTCTCAGCGCTTCAGAGATCGACGACAGGCCGGTCGCATCTTGGCCCAGCGACTCACGCGTTACGCTCGGCGCGACGACGTGTTCGTCCTGGCGTTGCCGCGCGGCGGCGTCTCGGTGGGGTTCGAGGTCGCGCGCGCCCTCGAAGCGCCGCTCGATGTGTATATGGTTCGCAAGCTGAGCGTGCCCGGATACGGTGAGCTGGCGATGGGGGCGGTCGCCCCGGGCGGAGTGCGACTGATCAATTGGGAAAGCGTGCGGCGTTTCGGCATCGGTCGCGAGGCCCTGAGCGCCGTGATTTTCCGGGAGGAAACCGAGCTCGCGCACCGTGAGCAGCTGTACCGCCACAATGCTCCGCGCTTGCTCGTGACCGATTGTACCGTCCTGTTGGTCGACGACGGTATCGCCACCGGGGCGACGATGCGCGTGGTGATCAGCGCGCTACGCCAGCAACAGCCGGCGCGCATCGTGGTAGCGGTGCCCATTGCGGCGCGCTCTACCTGCGAATCACTGGCGTGCGTGGCAGACGAGATCGTGTGCGCCGCGACGCCGGAAGAGTTTCACGCGGTCGGCGCTTGGTACCAGGACTTCGCGCAGCCCAAGGACGAGGAAGTGCGCGCCTTACTCCAGTCGATCGCGCGTGACCAGGAGCGTCGCGACAGCGGCATGCCGGCTGCGTACGGTCACTCCTAGCCGACACGGGCGCACTGAACCTGTCAGGGCTCAGCGCTGCAAGCGCTGAGTGTGTCTTCGGGTGGTGGCTCGCAGCGCTGGGCCGCGCGATCCAGGCGCGCGTTTTCTCGGGCGAGCCAGCCGTCGCCGACCAACGGCGAGACTCCGACGTGCTCGCTGTCGAATTCCAGGCCGGCCGCGATTAGCTGGAGAGCGCGCAGTCGGAGCAATAGTGCGCCTTGGAAACCTTGCGGGGTGCTTTCGAGTCGACCACGCGAAACCAGTGGGCCACCCGACATGCGCTCGAGGCGAAAATCGGTCAGACGGCAGCGGCGCGTCACGGAGCCGGCTATCTGGACGTCCCGCAGCGGGAACAATGGCTCGACCCAAGCGGGCAAAGACCCGTGTGAAGCGAGCACGGCCAGCGCCGGCGAGGCGTCTCGCAGCCGCGCGCTGTAGCCTGCCGCAAAGTCCAAGTTGTCACGCGCTCCGCCGTTGAGCGCGTCGAGGCGCACGTTCCCCCACCAGTTTTCAACGCGCTCCTTTCCCGCGGCTAGGCTGGCGTTGAAAATGCGCAGCTCGGCTGCGCCGCGCGCCGTGTGTGCAGCGAGGTCCACGCCTGCGAGCGCAATGCGAGCATCGAGGTCGGCGCCGAGCGAGCTCGAGCCGATCCGGCCACGCGCGTGAGTCGCGGCCATGTCGATGTCCATGCTCAGCCGATCTTGCGCAAAGTTGGCGCTGTAACCGAGCGTCAGGACGGGTGCTCGCGCTTCCCAGCCGACGCCTTCGCCCGTGCCGCTCGTGATGTGAGCGCCGCGCAGCGCGACGCTGCCGACGGCGTTGCCGTGACCCGCAAGCGTACCGCGTTCGAGGCGCGTCGAGGCGACCAGGTCGCCGCGCGCGACGAAATCACCCCAGCTAAGCTGGCTGTTTGCGGCTTCGCCTTGCACGACCAGCGCGGGGCCTGACCGGGCGTCGAGCTCGGCCGTCAGGGCGACTCGGCTCGCCCCCGCCGAGAGCCAGGGGCAACGCGCGTCGCCAGGTCCACTTTCCGCTGTGAGCGACGGTGTGACGACGGTCGCCCGCAATAGTCCGCGCGAGCGTGCCAAGTCGAGCTCGACCAGCTCTGCTCGCAGCGTTGGCTGCGCGCGCACGGTTACTTTTCCAAGCGAGCCGACGAGCTCTGCGAACTCGGCGCGGACCACGCCGTCGAGCGCTCCGCGCTCGTTCCTCGTCACGTCCACTGCGAACGGCACGCGCTTGCTGCGCACCGTCACCGACCGGTCGAAGGATGCGCGCGGGGCGTCGAGGACCCCCGTCGCAACCAGGCGAAGACTGTCCTCGCTCGGCGTCTGACGGAGCGAACCCCGCGCGCGGAGCGCGCTGCGCAGGCTCGCGCGCGGCGCATTCAAGAAGACGCGTGGCGCCTGGAGCGACCAGTTTGCTTCGCGCCGCCCAGGCGTGGTCGTCATACGAGCAACCAGCTTCGCGCCGGGTACGCGCAGCCGCGCGGCGGCGCCGCGTCGAGCGAGCAGCGCGTCGTCACCGAGTTCGAGCTCGAGCTCGGCCGTCGAGTTGCGCGAGTCCAGGTAGCGACCCGTTGCACGTAGCGTCATCTTGCCGGACACCTCGAGCCGCGCGGCGCGCAGCAGGTCGTCGAACCAGCGGGCGTCGGCTAGCTCGACGGAGGCGTGCTCCAGCCGCAGCTCGCGAAATTGGAAGCTGCGCGTGGTGTCCAGGTTGTCGGCGTCGAGCGCGAGCTCGGCGCTGAGGATCTCCGGCGCCGGACCGCTCGCCAGGTTGCGATTGAGACGGCCTTCATCAATCGCCAAAGTGACTCGCGACGTGCCATCCGGGAGCGCGCGCGCGCTCAGCTGCACCTGCTGTGCGTTCAGTTCCGGGTCGCGCGTGTACACGCTGACGTCGCGCTCGGTCAATGCTACGGAGCTGCCCGACGTGATCACGCCGTGCTGCAGCCGAACATCGAGCGCGAGCGTGCCGTGCTCCGCCGTCAGTCCCCGCAGTGATTGCGCTCCGAACAGGCTCATGAACGCGGGCGAGAAATCCTGCGACTCGAGCGCGATCTGAGCGGAAATGTAGCGGAAGACGCGCATGCCGCTCGGAATGCGCACGTCGAATGGCTGCACGGTGCAAGCAATCTTGCCTCGCAGATCGTGGGCGACTTCGTAGGCACTGACGGTCAGGGTACCGGGCGCGAGCTCGAGCGAGGCGGGTCCGACCCACAGCCAGCGTGCAGGTCGCAGCAAGAACTGTCCGCGTGCGCGGCCCTTGCCGGCATAGTGAAATGCTTGCACCCACACGTCCGAGACGCCGACGTCGACGTCTTCGAGGTGCACGGTCCACAGCTTGTATTCAGCGTCTGAAATCGGCGCTTCCGGCGCACGCGCCTCGAACACAGCCGGCCCGTTGAACTCGGGTATCGGCGGCAGCGCGCCGACCCACGGCTCATGCACCGATTCGGGATCGATGCGATGTCGCATGTGAAACGCCACGCCGTCCGCGCGCACGCGCGTGGC
Organism: Polyangiaceae bacterium; assembly: GCA_036496745.1. GTDB lineage: Bacteria > Myxococcota_A > Polyangia > Polyangiales > Polyangiaceae > PMG-095. Next base: position 17,929 of record DASXKQ010000368.1, on the reverse strand, counting down.
GTGGAATGTGCGCCTCGTGAGTTCAGTGAGGCGGATCGTGACGTGCACGCGCTCGAGGTCGAGCGACCACTGTAGATTGTGGTCTTGGAACACGATCCGCAGACCACGAATCTCGACGCGCCCGGGGACTAGGGTCCAGGCGCTCTTGAAGCGCGCGTTGACGGAGCTCGTGTCCTTGAACAGATACGCAACACCGCCGAGCGCCAAGAACAGATTCGCCGCCAGCAGGTACAGGCATTCGACCGCGATCAGGAGGGCAACGATCCGGCCGATAACCTTGCGCACGTTTTTCTCATGCAGAAGGCGTTCCGTCTCGCTTTGCATCGATATGCGTGTCTGCGAGACATGTGCTCAGCGTGAGGCAGATTGGTCTGAGCGTGGCGTTCACGTCGATTTTCGCGAATGCGCCCGGGCCTTGGGCGCGGCTCTCTTGCTGGAACGCCGGCTGCCCGGCGCGCTTGGAACCTTGCCGCCTGTGCGGCGAGCTTCGGACAAGCCGATCGCGATCGCTTGCTTGCGGCTCGTCACGGGCTGGCCGGAGCGCCCGGATTTGAGCTCGCCACGCTTCATTTCGTGCATGGCACGTTCCACTTTGACGCTGGCCTTTGCTCCGTAGCGACGACTTGTTTTGCGAGTGCTCATGGATTTCTCTTTCATGCGAGGGGTTAGCGGGCGGAGTGAAACTCCGAGGTCACTTCGTTGGGCGGCGTCGTCGCGGGCACCACGATCGGTGGCGCGTCGAGCTTGGCTCCCTTGGGGTCGAACCAGCCGCAGGACGCGAAGAGCAGCGTCCCGTCGGCCGAGTAGCGCATCTGCCAATCGGCGTAGCGCGCCGTGGCGGGTGGCTTGACCCAACCGCCGCGCTCCCACACGAATTCTTTGCCGCGCCACGCCCAATTGCCGTCGATCCAGACGGCGTCACCGCTCGGCGCCCGCGGTACCAGCTCGACGAAAGCGGCTGGGGGAGGGTGCGGAACCTCTTGATAGGCGTCTTGCGGTTGAAGAACGGACTTGGGCGCGGGCAGCGACGAGCCGCACGCCGCGCACGCGACGGCACATAGAAACGAACTCGTGAGGTGCGTAACACTCACTCTGCTTCGGTTGCTCGCAAGAGCCGTGCCGGCGCCACGTTCTGGCGCTGGCGTACGGTTTGCAGAGGTCGCGCGTGACTCGTTGGGACCGCGCGCCGAGCATGCTGGAAATCCAGCTCAGGCTCGGCGGCCGCGCGCGTCAGTGGTTCGCGGTCCTCGTGCTCGTCGCGTGCGCGGGGTGTGCTGCGATTCCTGGCCGTCGGGCATCGCTCGATCACGTCGATTTCGTCGGCAATGCCCACGTCGACTCGGACGAGCTGCGCGACCACATCGCGAGCACTGAGTCCCCACGTTTCCTGGGTCTTTTCGAGGGCGTCATCTACGACTACGAGATCTTCGATCGCTACGTGCTCGAACGCGACTTGCAGCGCGTCGAGCGCTACTACCGTACGCGCGGCTACTACAAGGCGCGCGTGCGCGCCGGGCGCGTGTACTTCAAGGGACGCGGCGCGCGAGTCGAGATCTTGGTGGTAGAAGGGCCGCTGACGCGGGTGGCGCGGCTCGACATCCACGGGCTCGAGACGTTGCCTCCGGAGATCGCCCTGCGCGTCAAGCGACGAGTGCTGCGCGCGTTGTCGCTCGGCGGCGCCTTCGATGAGACGCGCTACGACGAGGCCAGCGGCGAGCTCAAGAAAGCGCTGAACGACCACGGCTACGCGTACGCGGAGGTCACTCGCGCCGCCGACGTCGACATGCCACGCGATCTGGCCAGCGTCGGTTTCTGGATCACGCCGGGCATCCTCGCTCGTTACGGCAGTGTGCGCTTCGTCGGGCTCGGCGCGATTCCGGAGGCACCCGTGCGTCGCGCGCTCGCTCTCGAACCAGGCGCCACGTACTCGTTGAAGGAGCTGGAGTCGGCGCAGCAAGCCCTGCTCGATCTAGGCGTATTCAGCTCCGTCAAGATCGAGCCGGATCTACCGGAGAACGCGAGCCCCGACCAGCAGCGACCGGACATCCCGCTGCGCGTCGTGGTCGAGCCGAGCAAGCTGCGCAGCGTGCAGGTCGGCGTGGGCGCCGAGCTCGATACGTTGCGCACCGATCTACACCTGACCGCCGGCTGGGAGGACCGCAATTTCTTGGGCGGCCTGCGCCGCTTCACCGTGCAGTTCGTGCCGGGCGTCGTGCTCTACCCGACGCGTCTGCCCAATTTGCCGGCGCCACAGCACGTCTTGCCCGAAGGCAGACTGCGCACGGAGTTTCGACAGCCCGGCGTATTCGAAGCGCGCACGAACGGCTTCATCAAGACGCAGCTGACGGCATCTCCCGTACTTCTGACGCCCGAATACCAGGCAGGCTCACCGGTGCTCGGCTACGGGGATGCGCGCGCGGGCGTCGGTCTCGATCGTACGTATTGGAAGTTCTTCGGCGCGCTGTCGCAAAACGTCCAATTCAGCGTGCCCTTCATGTACCTCGGCCCGAAGGATCCGGATCTGAATCCGATCGTCGTCTCCTATCCGGAGCTCAACCTGACGCTCGATCTGCGCAACGACCGCGTTCACCCGCACCAAGGTGTGTACGTCGCCTCGGATCTGCAGGTCGCGGGCGTCGGCGGGGACGCGCGAGACGTCAAGATCCAGCCCGAGCTGCGCGGCTACGTGCCGATCGCCAAACGCGTGACTTTCGCGTCGCGCGCCGCGATTGGCCTGCTTTTCCCGCAAAATTACGGAAGCACGGTGGAGTCGGACGCGCTGACCGGTACGCCGGGCAACGCGTCGCGCGCCGCGTGGGTACGCGATCTGCAGTTGATGTTCCTGCGCGGCTTCTTCTCCGGCGGGCCCGGCTCCAATCGCGGCTACGCCCTGCGCGAAATCGGGCCGCACGGCGTGATCCCCTTCTACAACGGCGCGCAGGGCGCCGGCGGTGCCACCAATTGTGATCCGACGAATCCGGCCTATTCGGAAGCCTCGTGTGATCTGCCGCTCGGAGGGTTCACGCTCTGGGAGGCCTCCGCCGAACTGCGCTACCCGATCACCGGGGAGTTTGCCGGTACGTTGTTTTCCGACGCGAGCGACGTATCGGATCGGCGCGCGGATTTTCGCTTCGACCGCCCGCACCTGAGCGCCGGGCTCGGTTTTCGCTACGACACGCCGGTCGGTCCGCTGCGACTCGACGTCGGCTATCGGATTCCCGGCGCGCAGGCGCCGAAGGCCGCCGACGAGGGCACGCCACAGACGCTGTTTGGTCTGCCCGTTGCAGTCTCGCTCGGTATCGGAGAGTCGTTCTGATGTCGGCACCTGCCGCACTGAAATCCCCCAACAATAAAGGCTTATTGCGCCTTGCTCGCGGCTTCTACAAGCTGCTCAAGCTCACGCTTGCCACAGCGCTGATCGCGGCGGGACTTTTAGCCTCGCTGCTCGTGGCCCTCAATATTCCGCGGGTACGCGGCTGGGCGCTGCGCGAGGCGAACTCCGCTCTGGCTGGACAGTTTCGCGGCAAGCTCGAGATCGAGCGTGCCGGCTACGTCGGGCTCAACGGCGCGTGTGGCGTCGACGCGCACGTGACCGACGCGGCCGGTCGCCGCGTGCTCGTGATTCGGGGCCTGCGCGTGTCGCTCGACGTGCCGCGGCTGCTCTGGCAGGTCATTGCCCGGAAGAACTTGCTCGAAATCAGGCTATCTCATGTAGCCTTCGACGACGCGCGGGTCGACCTGCTCGACGACGGCAGCGGCAGCCCGACGCTCGCGAGCGCTTTCTTGCCGCGAACGTCGGCGCCGAGCGCGCCGAGCTCCGGGCGCACCACGCAAGTGATCGCGGACGACATTCACGCGCGCCATATTTGGGTGCGCGGCGGCCTCAGCGCGTTGCCGGTGATCGACGCCGACCTAGCACAGCTGCGTGCAGGCTTTCAGCTGGACTCGCAGCGCGCACGGCTGGACATTCATGGGCTCGAGCTGACGGGCCGCGGCTTGCCCATGGCGCTCGATCCGCGCGGCAAGCTCGTGGCTCACGCCGCGTTGCCACTGAGCGAGGGTCAGGCACTCGACGCGAGCGCGCACTTCGAGGGCCAGGTGCTCGAGAGCGACTGCAACGCCGATGCGGCGCTGACAGGCGACGAACTGACGGCGAACGTGGCCGCGAGTCTGTCCCCCGCGGCGCGCGCACGGCTTGGCATGCCCGGTGCTGCGCCGCTCAAGGTGGAAGCGCGCTTGCAGGGCGAGCTGACGGCGGTGCACGTGGTCGCTCAGGTGGCGGGCGCTCGGACGCACCTCGAGCTCACGGGTGTCGCGCGTGTGAGTGCGCCGCAGCAAGGGTCGTTCGAGCTGCGAGCCGAGCCGCTCGATCTCTCGGAATTTTTCGAGGGCGCGCCCGTCTCGACCATCGCGCTCGAGAGCCACGCGAGCGTTCAAGTCGCTGCTGCCGGTGGAGTTTTCGGGAGCTACGAGCTGGCGATGCCGCGAGCGCGGCTCGCGGCGAACGCGTTGCCCGCGAGCAATCTGCGGGGAACCTTCGAGCAACCGCCGGGCGCCGCTCCATTCCAGCTGCGCGGCGAGGGAGTGATTCACGAGCCGGGAGCGGAAACTCGCTTCGACGGCGTGCTCCACGCGGGGCAGCACGTCTTCACGGAGCTTGCGACGCACACGGTGCTCGACAAACCGGCGCGTCTGCGCGCCCTCGGCGTGAGTGTGTCCGGCTCGCTCGACGCGCGGGCTCGCGTCGAGCTCGACAGCCAGAGCGTCGCGCTCTCGACCAGCGCGGCCCTCGACTCGGTCGCGGCTCCGAGCGTGCGCGCCGCGCGGGTCAAGCTGCGCGCTACCGCGCAGGGACGACTAGGCGCGCCGCAGATTTCCGCCGTGCTCGACGCCGACCAAATCAGGGCGGCAGGGCACGAGTTTCGCAATGCCGAGCTGCGCGCGCTCGGACCGCCCTCCGCGATCGTGGTGAGCGGCACCGCGCGCGGTGACGATGACTTGAGCTTGGAGTGGGGCGCGACCGTGCACGCGGCACCGGGCCTTTCGATTCGCGGCGCAACGCTAGGTGTTGCGCGGGGGCGCTTGGCGCAGACGGTCCGCGTGGGGCGTCTCGAGCTGTCGCGAGGACTCGAGCTCGAGCAGGTCGTGCTGGACGGCTCGCTCGGGCACGTCGAAGGTTCGCTCGCCGTGCGCGATGGCGTTGAACGCATCGACCTGGACGCGCGGAACGTGGACGTGGCGCGCGTGCGCGAACTGTTGAAGGTGGATCCGCCGATGCGCGCGGGCATCGCAAATTTGCAGGCGCATTACGAACCGGGCGGGGGCGGTCACGGCTTCGTCCGCGGCGACGTCAGCGGCATCGCGCTCGGACGATTGACGAATGTCTCGCTGCACGCGGATGCCTCGCTCGAACACGGAGTCGCGCGCGGCAGCGTCAGCGCGGATCTAGCCGACTCGGGACGACTCACGTTGGACGCGGGTGAGCTCGATTTGCCACGTCACCTGGCAAGCGAGCAGGACTTCCAGCAGCTGGCGGGCAGCGTGCACGCGTACGGTGATGTCGAGCTCGCCGCGCTGCGCGAGCTACTCGCGGATCCCGCGGTTCCCCTGGAGCGTGCGCGTGGTCACGTCGATTTCGATCTCGCGCTCGAACGCGCAGCGGGCACGAAGGCGCGGCCCACTGTGAAGGCTCGCGTCAGCACGCGCGGTCTCTATTTGGTGGGCAAGCGACACGACGACGCTGCGCTCGAGACCGTGAGCGCGGCCAAGCAAGCTGAGCCCTGGGCGCTCGCCGACATGGACTTTCAACTGTCCACCGCGCTCTTGCCCGACGGCAAGCTGTCCCTGCAAGCGCAGGCGATCGACAAGATCGGTGTGCTTGCGACGTTGGACGGCTCGGCGGAGCTGCCGGAGGATCTCTTCGAGCATCCGGGGCGCGCCCTGCAGATGCCCGTAGAAGCCAAGCTCAGCGTTCCACCGCGCGAGCTCGCGAGCTTGCCGAGCATCGTGCGTCCGGCGTCCGAAGCGGGACGCGCGGACTTGGACGTCAGCGTCGCCGGCACGTTCAACGATCCCGTCATCGTGGTGAAGGGCAACGTGGCACACTTGCACGACCTCGATTCGCAGGGTGGCTCGCTCGATTTGCGTCTGTCGGCTTCGTACGCGCGCACGCACGGCGAGGTCGACGCGCAAGCGTACCGCAAGGAGCAGCAGATCGCGGCGCTGCACGCGGCTTGGCAGGGCGAGCTCGCGGAGCTCTCGCGCCGGTCGCCCGACGCGCAGAGCCCGGTGACCGGCTCGGCCTTGCTCGAGCTGAGTGATTTCCCGATCGGCGTCGTGCCGGGGGCGCACGCGCTTCAAGTGCGCGGGAGGTTGAGCGGCAAAATGGAGCTCGCGGAGTACGGGCAGGACGCCACGTTGAGCGCCGACATGCACAGTGAGACTCTGCGCGTCGGCACGAGTCAGCTCGGTCGGTTTCAGCTGAGCGCCACGGGAGGCCAGGGTGAGCTGCGCGCCGTCGCCCACTTGGCGGAGGGCGATGGGCAACTGTCGCTCGAATCGCAGGGCAATATGGTGTGGGGTAACCGCATTGCGCCAAGCTCGATAAGAGCCAATACGGGCAAGCTGCAGGCCACGAATTTTCGGATCGCAGCATTTGCTCCGTTCGTGCAGGGCTCGCTGAGCGAGCTCGACGGCCGCTTGAGCGCCGACCTCAGCGCCACCATCGATCAAGGCTCGCCCCAGCTACAAGGGCGGATCGATTTCAGCAAGGGCACGGTGCAGCTGCCGCAGCTCGGTCAGCGCTTCGAACAGATCGGCTTCAACGCGCAGGTGACTGCCAACACCCTCAAAATCGACAACCTCGTCGCGCACGGCACGACCGGCAAGCTCACCGCCACGGCCGGCGCGCGCATGGCAGGCTTGGAAGTGCTCGACGCCGACGCGCACGTTGCGATTCAACGCGATGACAAACTGCCGGTGACGCTCGAGGGACAGGCCATCGGCGACGCCTGGGGCAACGTAGACGTCACGTATCGACCGGGCGACGCGCACCGTTCGCCGCGGCTCGTCGTCAACGTGCCGCGGCTCCACGTCGAGCTGCCGGAAACGTCGACGCATTCCGTGATCGAGCTCGATCCCAACAAAGACGTGCGCACGGGCGTCTGGCGCGACGACGGCAAGTTCGTCACGATGCCCGTGCAGCCGCTGCGCAAGAAAGCGCCGGGACCCGCGGGGCCGCCGCTCTTGGTGGATCTCAAGCTCGGGAACGACGTGGTCGTCAAGAAGGGTGCCGAGGCGGACGCGCAGATTGACGGCGCGCTTCAGCTGGTCACGGGCGGCGACACCAAGGCGAACGGAGAGCTCCGTTTGCGTGGCGGGTCGCTCGACGTGAGCGGGAAGGAGTTCAAAATCGAGAGCGGTACGATCACGTTCAACGGCGGTGACCCCAGCAACCCAACGGTAGTCGCCACCGCCCGCTGGGATTCGCCCGTGGACTATCTCGTCTACGCGGACTTCGTCGGGCCGGTTCAGAAGGGCAAGCTCACGCTGCACACCGAGCCCCCGCTCACCCAAGACCAGATCCTGAGCCTCATCATGTTCGGCACACCGGACGGCTCCTTCGGTTCTTCACAGGGCTCGGGCGGCACCGCGGGCACGGCCATCGGCGTTGCGGGCGGTACGGCGACTGCGGGCCTCAATCGGGCAATCGCCGGCGTCACCAAGCTCGACGTGACCACGCGCGTCGACACCAGCTCCGGCTCGGCGCGGCCGGAGATCGCGGTGCAGGTATCGCCGCGAGTGTCCGCGCGCGTGAGCCGCGCAGTAGGTGATCCAAATCCAGGCGAACCTCCGGACCGCACATTTTTGACGTTGGATTTTCGACTGAAGTCACGCTGGTCGCTCTCGACCTTAGTCGGGGACCACGGGGAGTCTCAGTTGGATTTGATCTGGCGTAAGCGATATTGAGAGTGCGGGCCGATGCTTAGACCGCTCCGGGTCGTGCCGCTCCCTTCGCGCGCAGCGCGTCGTGGAGCGCGGCGTTTGTGCATGGTTTTCGGGCTGATCTTCACGCTTCCGTTCGTGCGGAGGGCGCTCGCCGACGAAACGGCGCCGACTCCAGGCTTGCAGCGTGCGACTACGCGAGCAGGGGAGAAGGGACACTACGAGTTCACTCCGGCGCCCTTGCTCGGGGGCAGCAGCGACGTCGGCATCGGCGGAGGCGTGCTCGCCTCTTTTGCGCGCCGGGAGCCTGGATTCGAGCCGTATTTGTATCGGCTCGAAATGACGGCGACTGCGACCTTCAAGCGCGCCGAATCGGGCAAGCTCACGTCGCCCTATCAAGATTACTACCTGCTACTCGCGCTGCCACACGTGCGAAAGGATCGCGTTGCGCTCGACCTTCGCCTTTCCTACACGCGGGAAGGTAACCTCAAGTATTACGGGCTCGGCAACGCGTCTCGCGTGCCGAGCAACGTCCCGCTCGAGGATCCATTCTACGAGTACGTGCGCGTTCACCCTGAAGCGCGCGCGCACCTGACCGCGCGGCTCGTCGGCCCGCTCGCGCTCAACCTCGGCGTTTTCTACACGTACAACACGCTGACGGTGCCGCCGAGCGGGCTCTTGGCACGAGACTCCAACTCTGCAAACTCGGAGGTGCGCGAGCTCGCGCGCTTCTCCGCCCGGCACTCGACACTGTTCTTCAGCTACGGCTTCAGCTACGACGGCCGCGACGACCAAGTCGCGACGACCCGCGGGCAGTACTACGCGACACGCTTCGATTGGTCTCCGGGCGGCAGCGACCAATTCCCGTATCGCTACGCGCGTTGGAACACGAACGCTCGCTGGTATTGGCCGCTAAAGCCGTACGGTTCGGTGGTCGGCTTGCGCGTCACCACGGATTTTTTGTTCGGTGACCCGCCGGTCTACGAACTGGCGCGCTTCGACGACACACCCGCGTTCGGTGGCGCAAACGGCGTGCGTGGAGTACCGGGCGAGCGTTACCACGGGAAAGCCAAGGCGTTCGCCAATCTGGAGTGGCGTCAGGTGTTGTTCAATTTCCGAGCGCTGGGCAAAGCGAACGGTCTTGCGCTCGCGCTCTTCGTCGACAGTGGGCGGCTGTGGACCGACTATGCGCCGCACCCAGAGCTCGACGGCACGGGCGCGGGCTTGAAGTGGGGCGTCGGCGCCGGTCCGCGCTTGCTCGCCGGAAAGTCGTTCCTGCTCCGTGCAGACGTCGCCTGGTCTCCCGACGCACGCCCAGTCGGTGTCTATATCACCTCAGGCGACATCTTTTAGCGCCTCGCAAGTTACCGCGTGAGCGGTGACGCGGCACATCGCTTGCTTGATGCACGCACATGTATCGCAAACTCCGAGTCTGTCTGCTACCCGTCGCGCTGACTGCGACGATCTTGCTTGGCTTCGAGCGCTCCGCGCATGCCGACGATGCGACCGTGCTCGCAGCGGATCTCGACTGGACCGGTGGCATCGGCGAGCGCGGAGTCAGTACCGGTCAGGGCGGAGCGATTCGCCTCGGTTACAAGCTCGACATGGTGCTGGCTTCACTGACGCCCGAGGTCGGCGGCGGGTATCACTGGTTTCGTGGCGCGGCAGACGCGTCGCTGAAACAGGGATTTTTGGGTGGCAGGTTGCGCTTCGGCAAGATACTCGAGCCTGGTGTGTACGCGCATCTCGGCTACGGCGTGCTGGACGAGGCCGTACCGGGCGCAGGGTTCTCGGGCGTCAGCGCGGATGCCGGCGTCTCTCTCGATCTGACGCTCTTGCCAGTGCTCGACCTGGGCGTGCATGCTGGTTACAACGGAATCCTCGCGAACAGTGAGCACGCCGCGTTCGACAGCTACGTGCTCGGCCTCCAGGCGGCGCTCGTCTTTTGAAGGCGTACGACCTTGTGATCGAACGCCACAGTGCGGCGTTCTTGATCGAGCGTCGTCACAACACGCCACACAACCCCGCGAATTCCGCGGTAAATCCGGGGCAAGCCGGCTGGCATGCAGCGTGCAGAGGGGGGCGCACTCATGGAAGCAGCATTCAACGTCGAGCCGCAGTCGCCCTCGGAAACCCCGGATGAACAGGTCCCGCCGTCGGGGCGCAAGAGCACGCCCAGCATGAAGTCGCGCGGGAGCGTGGCGAGCGTGTTGGTCGTCGATGACGACCAAGACATGTGCGAATTGATGGAGGCCGATCTGACGCGCCGCGGATACGCCGTGAGCATTTTCACGTCGCCTGCGCAGGCCCTCGCCGCCCTCGACACGGAGGACTTCAGTGTTCTCTTGGTCGACGTCAACATGGAGGAGATGAGCGGTTTCGACGTATGTCGGGCGGCCGTGGCCAAGCGGCCCGATCTGGTCGTGATGGTGATGACCGGCTTCGGCAGTCTCGAGCACGCTGTGGGAGCGATCCGAGCCGGGGCGTACGACTTCATCGCCAAACCGATCTCGATGGACGCTCTCGCGTTGACGCTCGAGCGTACCGTCCGCGAGCTCAAGTTGCAGGACGAGCTCAAGCGCCTGCGTCGCCGCGTCGACAGCAGGGAACTCCCAAAGGTCGTCAGCGAGAGCCCGGCCATGCAGCACGTGGCCGACATCGTCAATCGCATCGCGGACAGCGACGCGTCCGTGTTGATCACCGGCGAAAGTGGCACGGGCAAAGAGCTCGTAGCGCGCGGTTTGCATGAGCGAAGCGGTCGCCGTGGCGCCTTCTTGGCCGTCAACTGCGCGGCGATCCCGGAGACCCTCTTGGAAAGCGAGCTGTTCGGCCACGCGCGGGGCGCCTTCACGGACGCGCGTAACGCGCGGGCAGGGCTGTTCGTCGAGGCCAACGGCGGCACGCTGTTTCTCGATGAAATCGGCGAAATGCCGCTGGGCGTGCAGGCCAAGATTCTGCGCGCGTTGCAGGAGCGCAAGGTCCGGCCGGTTGGCTCCAACGTCGAAACGCCGTTCGAGGCGCGCATCATCACGGCGACCAACCGCGATCTCGAAGGCGAGATCGCGGAGAAGCGATTTCGCGAGGATCTATACTACCGCATCAACGTCGTGCGCGTCGAGGTGCCGCCGCTGCGAGCGCGCGGGAACGATATCTTGCTCCTCGCACAATTTTTTCTGGAGCGCGCCGCGTTGCGCCGCGGCAGCGCGGGCGCGATTCGCTTGGGGCGAAGCGTCGCGGAGCGGCTGCTCGACTACGATTGGCCGGGCAACGTGCGCGAACTCGAAAATTGTATTGAGCGCGCGGTGGCGCTCGCGCGCTATGACGAGATGACGCTGGACGATCTGCCGGCCAAGATCCGTGAGCATCGCGCGAGCGAAGTCGCCGGCATCACTGCCGATCCGAAAGATCTGCCGTCGATGGAGGTCGTCGAAGAACGCTATATTCGCAAGGTGCTCGCCGCGGTCGGTGGCAACAAGACACACGCCGCCAAAGTGCTCCGGTTCGATCGACGCACACTCTATCGAAAACTGACGCGTCTCGACTTGGCCTGAAAAAAGGCAGGCCGCGAGTTCGGTACGGATGCCTTGATCGGTGCAGTCGTACCCCGTCGAGCAGTCACCCGGCCCCCCCCCCTCGTGTGTTCACGACGACTCGGGCTTCGCCTCGAGCTGGTCGACGGCCTTGCGTAGATCGGCCAAGCTCTGCTCGAGCTTGGTTTGGAAAGTTTCGATCGAGCGGGCGGTTTTGGTTTCGAACGCCTGGAGGTTCGAGCGCACGGTCTTGGACGTCGTCTCGACGCGCTTCACGTTGGCCTCGTCAGAGGGGGATGCGTTCTTGGCACTCTGCAGCTTGTCGCGCACTGCCGCGGTGCGCTTGTCGATCGCATCGAGCTGCTTTGCGACGTTATTTTCGAGGTCGAGGCGCGCCTTTTGAAAGGTGTCCGCCGCCTCCTTGGCTTGACGATCTGCGCTCACCTGGGCGTCGATGATCTTGCTGTTCGCATCGGCCACCGCGCTGTTCACTCGAGTACTGGCCTGATGATTGGCGTCGTCGATCTTCTTGTCGGCCTCGGCGCGCGCGGCCGCGCTCTTGTCGGCGGCCTCCTGTGCGGCAGAAGCGGCAACGGCGGCGACTTTGTCACGCTGAGCCACGGCAACTTGATTGGCCTTGTCCTGAGCTTCCGCCGCTTCCTTCTGCTCTTGCAGTGCCGATTTCTGGCAGGCGAGCGGCGCCGCCGCGAGCAAGGCTAGAGCGAAGAACGGCTTGGGAAACAGAGTAGAGTGCGGAGACCTCGGACGTGTTCGGTGCCGCGTGGGGTGGGGCCCCGCTGAATTCACTTCAGCGGCGCGGCGCGGCGCGTGCCGCCCCGATAAGAGCGATATGAAACGCGTGCTGATCATGTCGTACTCCCTAATGTTCGAACACGGGCGAGCGGCCCGCATTGCTCCGCTCTGCAACGCAAGGCGCGTGCCGCGGCCTCAGATAGCCTATTTGAGCGCGTGAATACGAGGCGAGCGTGCGTGAACGAGCAAGGTCGCCACGTCGTCTGCGTTTCACGACAGAGGCCGGGTGAGGCAATGCTCGCCCGGACCTCTTGACGTTCTCGACGAGTGCGTTTTTTGTGGATCAGATCGGCATGCGTCGACCGAACAGGAACGCGAGAATCGCGAGCACTAGAAATACGATGAACAGGAGCTTGGCTGCGCCGGCCGCGGCAATGGCGATCCCGCCGAAGCCGAAGATCGCAGCGATCAACGCGATGATGAAAAATACGGCTGCCCAGTACAACATCGGGTCCTCCTTGCGGGTTACGCCGTCCATGCTGCACTCGTCATGCCAGAGCACCGCTCGCTGGCCGTCTGCGCGGGCGCGCCACATGGGGCGCTCCTGTGCGACGAGGCTCACGAGACGGGATTTGAGGCGAGTTCACTCGCGATTCGATGCGTTTCGAGTTGAAGAGGCAAGAGGCGTTGGGTGACGAGCACGCTGGAGATGGCGTCTAGGTCCGCTGTCAGCGTTCGATACAGGTTGAGTCCGTGATCCTCGCCCTCCTTGAGGATCGCCAGCGCGGCTCGCTCGCCGGCCGCGGTTGCGGCCTTTTCCACCACTTTGGCGAAAGTGCCCCACGCGCCCGAACTCGTCGGCGGTTCCCCGCCCAGCAGCTTGATCTGAGCGCGCAGTAGATCGACGCGCGTCTGGTGCGAGCTCTGGCAGTGTCTCAAGCGCCCGCTGAAACGCGCCAGGATGCCGGACGCCAGCGCTTGCGCGTAGCTTTCGACGGCTGATATCTCGCCGCGGCAGAACGACATCAAGCGATCGACGGACGCGTCTTCAGTGCTGTGCTGAGTGGGTGTTTGCATGCGGTGCTCCTCGTTGGTTGTCAAGCTCAGAGCAAGAATCGTTCTTGCTCCAATGAACTGTCGTCAGTCATGCCGGCTGCGAATGCCACGATCGTGGCAAGTGTGTTGGCGCTGGCGGAAACCCCGGCGCGCGGGGGCAAAGCGGTACGGGGCTTGCTCTAGAGAATCGGTATGACTCGGACTGCTAGTTTCGTGTTGCTAGTCACCTGCGCGTTTGCGCTCGACGCTTGTGTGGTCGAACCCGATCGGGGTCCTCCTGCCGGGACTCTCGTGGTGGATTGGACGCTGAACGACAGCAAGGACCCGGGGCAATGCGCAGCCAGCGGCGCGCAAGATCTCGATGTCATCGTTCGCAACGGCGGCGTGCTGATCGGCGACTTCGTCACCAGTTGTGAGGACTTCTCGGAGAGCATCCGGCTCGGCTCCGGCACTTACGACGTCGATGCCGTGCTGCTCGATTCGGCGGGCAACGACCGCACCACGGCGGTACCGATCGGGCCCGTCCAAATATTTGGCGGCGATCAGCTGGTCGTGCCGGTCAATTTTCCGTCGGACTCATTCTTGTGAGACAAGGGGGTCATGAGCACGAGCCACTCGATTGCCCTTGGGGCGAAAAGTCGTTTTGCGCGACCGACCCTTGGGGCAACGAGCTCTGCTTCGTGCAAGGGCACGCTCTACACGTGAGTGCGATGCGCGTGAACTACGGCGTCACGAGGGTAGCCCAGCCGTGGCCCGCAACGTCGAACTGGTAGAGCGCGCCGCCCACGCCAACGATCATCGTCTTCGCCGCGTCGCCCTTGTTGTAGACCTCGGTGGTGATGCTGCCGTCCGGGTTCTGAAACGCGACGGCGTCATTGCTGCCCGTGACGCCAATCCGCGTGGCGCCCGGCACGATGTACCGCGAGAAGTGCCGGAAGACGTAGTACGCGGGAGTCGCGGTGAGCGTCTTCGCCGAACGGTCGACGACCAACAGCGCGTTTTGCGGCCAGTTCCCAAGGCTCATGCCCACCGTGTCGAGCACCATGTTCCAAGCGCTGTAGGCGTTGACGCCGGCGATGATCCAATCCCGGATGAGCTGCCAGCTCTCCTCACCATAGAGGTGGTCGTTCTGCGGCTTGTTGGGATCGTACCGACTCTGGTCCCAATAGGGAGTCGCAAAGTTGTAGTTGCCGCACTTGTGCTCCGTCTGCCACACGGGACCCTTGGACGTCAGCGCAGAGACCGTGCTCTGCAGGTTCCATTGCAGGCCGAAGCCTTTGACGTACTTCATGGCCGCCGCGTTGCTCGCGAGCGTGGTGGCGATGGTGCCGTCTGCCGGCGCGGACATGGTCCCGCACCAGATCTCGGCGCCCACGCCGCGTTGCGCAAACACGGGCCCCAAGTAGGTCCCGAAGAAGTCGATGAAGAGCGATTGCGTCCATTTGACCTTGGCGTAGCCAGGCTCGTTCTGAGGGTGAATCGCTTGGATCGTGAGACCCACGCCGGCGTACGCTTCCACGAACTTGGCGAGGTAGAGGGCGTAGGCTCCTTGAGTCTGCGCGTCGCTCTTCATGTTACCGCTGCTGTCCGTCATCCAACTGGGAGCGATCCACGGGCTCGCCCAGAGGTGAATGTCAGGGCGGATCTGCATGGCCGCCTTGATGTACGGGATCAACATTTGTTGATCGCGAGCAATGGAGAAACCTGCCATCGAGTAGTCCGCGCTCGCCGTGTCGTCGAGCGTGTACCAGCTCATAGCGTAGTCGCTGGCGCCGAGTGGGAGTCGTCCATAGAGGAAATTGGCGCCGTCGTTCGCGTCGAATAGGAGCTTGAGCGCGTTCGTTATCTGATCAGCGCTCAATACCGAGAGCGCGTCCCAGCCCATCTCGTTGAACGTTCCACCGAACCCGGTAAAGTGTTGGTACTTGGTGTTCGCGTCGACGCTCAGGTTGGCGGTGCCGGTCGTCAGCGTCGTCAACTTGGCCTGCGTGTTCCAATACGCGTTCGGGGCAGAGGTGATGAGCGCGGGAGCCGTCGTGCCACCGCCTGCGCCCGCCGTCGTGCTACCGCCCGCGCCTGCCGCCGTGCTGCCGCCGCTAGCGCCGCTAGCGCCGCTGCCCGCGGTCCCACTGGTGCTCCCGCCCGCACCACCTCCGGTTCCCGTGCCACCCGTTGCGCTGCCGCCGGTGGCCCCGTCACCAGCGCTACCGCTGGCACTGCCGCCGGTTCCCGTGCCACCCGTTGCGTTGCCGCCCGAAGGCATTGCCCCCGTCGCTCCGCTACCACCCGAGCCCGACGCACCTCCGGTGGCCGCGGGGCCGGTCCCCGCCGTAACGCCGCTGCCCCCACTTGCTTCGGCGGAGCCGCCCGCGCCGGGCGTGCTGCCTCCTCGGGCCGCCCCGCACCCTCCCAAGCCGAGAACCACGGCAAATACGCAGGTTTTTAGCAGCGAACAACGCACAGGGAACCTCCAGAGCAAAGCCAGCTCAAGAATCCCCGCTGACGCCCGGAATGATCACCCAGAGCTAGCTGGCCGCCGACGCTGCCCGCCAGCGCGGCGGCGAGCGGCCAGCACGCCGAGCAGGAGCAGGCCGCCCAAAAGATAGCGGCTACTGCGCAGACCGCGTCCAACGACGCAGCTGCAACCGCCGCTCGCTGTGTACACCAGCGAAGGCGTTGCCGAGCACGGGCCCGGGGCAGCCGCGCCGGGATAGCTGATTTCGAATTTGCTGTAGACGTTGCTGTTGCCGGTGGACACCGTGCCACCCCACGCCACGCCGGCACCGCCGAAATCATTCGGGGTGATGGTGCCTTGGAGTGACAGGGTTTGGCCGTCCGTATCGTTGTGGGCGTCGACGGTGAGGCCGTCGCCGATGACCTTCATGACGAGCTCGGTATCGGGTTTGAAGACACCCGTCAGGACCTGCGTGTCGTTGAGCGGCGAGCCGACGCCATGGTCGATCCGATACAATTGATACATACATTGATTGGCGGATTGCGTGGTTCGCCAATAGCGAAGCGAGTAGCCGGTGTTCGTGCGCGGATCGTATTTGATGAAAATGTCCGACTTCTGGACGCTCGCGCTGTCCGCCGCGGAGCCCGGGCTGCCGAAGCCAGCGCCCGACGTTTTCTCCGGCGTCATGCTGAGCGATATCTGCATATCGCCGCGCTTGGTGTCGTCTTGATAGAGTAGCGCCGCGCCCTGCGAGCCCACGCGGATACCGTAGCCATTGACCAGGCTCGGGCCGGCTTGGACGGTCCAAGTGCCCGTGATCGTCCACAGGCCGCTCACGTACGAGGCGTTCGCGGTCGTCACGAAATTGCGAAAGTTGGGCGAGACGGTGGTCGAACCGAGGTCGCACTCCAGAATGGGTCTGGCGGACGTGGCGAATATGGCGGGTCCCGGGTCGCTGCGGTCGTGTTTGGGCTGCACGCTGACGCGGATGAAGTTGCCGATGTCGCCCGGAGTGAGCGTGTAGGATTTGAGCGGCAGGTTGTCTCGGCTCAGCGCCACATCGCGCGGGTTCTGGCAGCTGGCCTCGTCGCAGATCGACCAGGTGATCACCGACTGGTCCACGCGTCCGGCCAGATCGTAGTCGTAGTCGACCGCGATCATTCCTCCGGCGGGCGCGCCCAGGGTTGGGCCCCGCGTGAGGATCGGGGGATCTACGTACGGCGGCTCCACATAGACCCACGCGGTGACGTGATAGCCGTTCGAGGCGCTGGCAATCACGGGTACATACTCCGGCGCGTCGTTCGTGTTGCCCGTGACCACCACGTCGGGACCGGTGGTGCGGCTGAGCGAGATTGAGCTCGACGGACTGGACCAGGTAATCGACGGATCGGCTACTCGGATAGGCGCAACGGTGGCGCCGATGGTCGCTCCCGGTGCGCCCGTGCGTACGGACGCAGGCGTGCCGGTCACCGCCATGCGAAACACCAGGCTCCCTTGCCCGGCGCTCTCGTAGGTGTCGCGTACTCCGGCGGGATCCCAGTCGTCGGCGACACCGGTCGGCGTGGCGCGCAGGAGATTCCACGGATTGAACGCCAGCGCTTGATCGTCGGAGAGCTCCCAAGAATAATCGAAGGTGCTCGCGCTCGCGCCGGTCGAGCCGTCGCTGATGACCGCCGGATTGCCGGCTGCGTCCTGGACGTGATACGTCACGTAATACTGATTGGGCCGGACGGGCGCGTCGCCTCTCACCCACGCGATCGGCACTCCAGTCGGCATCACGCAATTGACCAAGGCCACGCCCTGGCCCTGTGACTTCGAGAACCGGATGCCGCTGGTGGCCGTGAATTTCGAGTTGATGAAGGCCACGTTCCCCGCCGACATCACGCCCGAGCCCGTGGGAAAGTCGATCTCACAGTCTTCCCACGCGCTGACCGTGCCGCCGCCGATGAAGTCGTCGGTCCCCTCGATGAACACGCTCTTGAAGTAGGAGCGCGTGGTCTGCAGAAACATCGTGTCGAGGCGGCTCAAGAGCGCGACGTTGTCGTACACGTGCTTGTCGCCGGAGGCCTGAAGGGCGACTGCCTGAGTGATGACGTTCGATCGCTTCGTGAGGTTCTTGCTGGGATCGCCGGGATACTCGTAGTCGGTGTTGCAGAAATTGATGATGGTCAGATTCTTCAAAGTGAATCCG
>DASXKQ010000367.1:0-14355 GCA_036496745.1 Polyangiaceae bacterium | reverse complement strand
CGCTTCCGGGCTCACCACCAGCTCACCGAATGCGTGCGATTCGATCGCGAGCCCGGCCTCGAGTCCCTTGGAGAGGCCGGCGCGCACGACTTCCAGAATCCGTTCTGCCGCCGGATAGTTGCCGTGGGTCTTGCGTAGCGTCTGCTTCTTGGCCTGCTTGAAGAGCACTTTGCGACCGAGTGGATTCTTGGCGAGCGCGGCCTCGCTGAGCGCCTTCTTGTCGAACAGCCGGCTGAGCAAGCTTCGGCGCCGAGGGGGTTCTTTCGCGCGCGCGAGCGCAACCCTCACCGCCACGTCGAGCAAGATCGACGGCGGTACGACTTCGTCGACCAGGCCCATACGTTGTGCGCGCTTCGCGTCGATCTGCTTGCCCGTTAGGATCAAATCGAGCGCGGCCTGCACGCCGACGAGCCGCGGCAAGCGCTGCGTGCCGCCCAACGCGGGCAGTACGCCGAGCTGCACCTCGGGTAAGCCGAGCTTGGTTTTTTCGTCGCTGCTCGCGACACGCGCCGTGCACGCAAGCGCGACCTCGAGGCCGCCGCCGAGGCACGCGCCGTGGATGGCCGCCACCACGGGCGCGCGAAAAGTGACCACGCGCTCGAGCGCGCGCTGCCCGCTGCGCGACAGTTCCGTCGCCTGTTCCGCGCGCTCTGCGCCGAGCAGCATCTTGATGTCGGCGCCGGCGATGAAACCGTCTGCCTTGCCCGAAGTGAGCACGACAGCGACGAGCGCGCTGTCGCGAGCGAGCTCGTCGAACACCTCCGTGAATTCGCCCGCGAAATCGGCTTGCAGCGTGTTCACGGCTTCGCCCGGCACGTCCATGCGCACGACGGCCACGCCGTCCGCGCGCTTTTCGATCGAGAGCGAGCGGCTCACGCGGCCTCCAGGACGATCGCGGCGCCGAGCCCGCCCGCGGCGCACGCGGTACAGAGAGCGAACTGTCCACCGCGCCGCTTGAGCTCACGCAATGTTTGAGTGATCTGGCGCGCGCCGGTGGCCGCAAACGGGTGACCCAGCGCGATCGAGCCGCCGCATACGTTGACTCGCTCCCAGTCTATTTTGCCGAGGCGCTTGTCGCGGCCGAGCTTCTCACGCGCGAACGTGTCGCTCTCGAACGCTTGTGTGTTGCTGAGCACCTGCGCCGCAAACGCCTCGTGCAGATCGATTAGGTCCATGTTCTTCAGTTTGAGCTCGGCGCGGTCGAGCGCGACCGGCGCCGCGTAGGCCGGCCCCATCAAGAGCTGTTCGGCCGGGTCGACCGCCGAGAACGCGTACGAGCGAATGTAACCGAGTACGTCCAGGCCCGACGCCTTCGCTTTGCGCTCGCTCATCAAGAGCAGCGCGCTCGCGCCGTCCGTGAGCGGCGAGCTGTTGCCGGCCGTCACGCTGCCGTAGCGGCGATCGAAGACCGGCTTGAGCTTGGCGTAGGCTTCGAGCTCGGAGTCCTTGCGCACCAGGTTGTCCTCGTCGCACGCGTCGTACTTCGGCGGCACGTACACGGGCATCACTTCGTCCCGCAGGCGGCCGTCGGCCCAGGCCTGCGCGGCGAGCGTGTGGCTGCGATGCGCGAAAGCGTCTTGGTCCGCGCGCGAGATGCCGTTCTCTTTCGCCATCTTTTCGGCGCTCTCGCCCATGGTGAGACCGGTCGACAGCTCTTTCAGCGCCGGCGGGATCGGCATCAGGTCGGCTGCGCCGACGCCCGAAAAGGCGCGCAGTTTCTCCGGCAGGGAGCGCGCCTTGTTCGCCTTGAGGAAGGCGTCCGTAAGTCCCTTGCTGACGGCCATCGGCACGTCACTCGCGCTGTCTGCGCCGCCGGCAATGCCGCACTCGATGATGCCGAGCGCGATCGCTTGCGCGACGTTGACGGTCGCTTGGTAACCCGTGGCACAGGCGCGCGCGACGCTGTACGCCTCGATGCTGCGCGGCATCGCCGTGCCGAGTACGATCTCGCGCGCGATATTGGGCACGGACAGTGACGGGATCACTTGACCGTAGACGACCTCTTCCACCTCGCTCGGCTTGATCCCGGTGCGCTGCAGGAGCTCGGCGACCACGAACTTGCCGAGGTCGAGCGCGCTCAGGCTCTTGAAGGCCGTGCCCTGCTTGGCAAAGGGCGTCCTGAGCCCGGCCACAATCGCTACGCGCCGCTCGCCATTGCTCTTCGCCATCGTCGCCAGACTTCTAGCGAGTCGCAACAAGTGGAGCAAGCGCGGGGCGCTCAGCTCGTAAACGGGCAGGGCAAAAGGCTAGGGGCGAGAGATTCTGGCCTCGCGCTCGTCTTCCTCCGGCTCGGCTGAGCCAGCGACTTCGAACGCAGGCGGATGAACCGATTTCATCACGCCGCTTTCAGGGCGCGAGCTCTCGAAGCGCACACGCACGGCGACCTCCGTACCGCGCACTTCATCGCACAAGACTCCGGCGAGCGAGAGCAAGCGATGACGGATCTCGTCACTGGCGCGCACGTCTGCGGCGAGCACGAGCTCTCCTTGATCCCGAGCAACCATGGTCTTGAGCATGGAGGACGCGATGTTCTTGCGGGCACCCACTGTGTCGTCCTCCGTGGAGCCGTTGCTGATCAGGAGTCCGACGTGGATGGTCTCGCCGCGCATTTCAGCCATGCGGCGGTCGACGCGGACGGCAAATTCTTCGCACGTCTCTTCCGCGGATTGCGCCACGACGACGGAATTGGGGGCTCGGCGTTGATATTCGCCAAGCCACCTGGGCCAGGCCGAACCTGCTTCCAGGACGACGACGGATATCAAAGCTTCGTCGTTTTGATCTTGCATCCGGTCCCTCCGCCCGAGCCTTTTGCTCGGACGCCTTCCGCTCGATGATTGAGTGTTCGAGTTCCGGGTTTCGTCCTGCATTGAGGCTTTCAACCTGGAGCGCCGGAATTCATTCCTGCGCTACGATCATCAATCACTCAATCTCGCTGCCCCGTCAAGGCTTGTGCGCGTCAGCGCTTCGTCATTTTCCAGACCGCTGATTTTTCGAGCTCGAGCGCCTCGCCCAGGCGCACGCAGATTTCGAATCTCGGAGCGGAGGAGAGGCACGCTGGCGACACCAAGTTTGTGTACCGAGGCGCTCTGCATCAGGATCAGGCCATGCCGAGAAAAAATCCTACGCACGAGCGCGCCGAGCTAGCGCGCCGAGATGACGAGGCGATGGCATTGGTAGTGAAACGCCACAGTTTCGCGCGAAACGGAGACACTCGACCGT
Source organism: Polyangiaceae bacterium (assembly GCA_036496745.1). Taxonomy (GTDB): domain Bacteria; phylum Myxococcota_A; class Polyangia; order Polyangiales; family Polyangiaceae; genus PMG-095. The sequence goes on along the minus strand of DASXKQ010000367.1, from coordinate 11,136 downwards.
AGGGCTCCCCGATGCCGCGCGTCAGCGCCTGTAGTTCACGGCGCCTAGTCACGCACTGTGTGCTACAGGCCCCCACGCGAACCCCTCGTAAGAGTCGTTCATCGCTCAAGACGCGACACGATATGTTTTTGCGCATTGCGGCTGCACTGGGAGCCATTCGCAAAATGCCCCTGGCCGCCGCCGAAGCTAGGAACCTCGGGAAGAGTGCAAAAACCGGGGGCCGCTCAGAGCCTCGAGCCGCGCGGCTCGGGCAGAGTGGTTCATATCGCATCGTTCTTGATGTATGAATCGGGGCATGATGACGCGTGTGCCTCGTATTCGAAAATCCTGGCTGGCTGCCTCCGCGATCGCTGTGTGCCTGAGCAGCAATATCGCGAGCGCGCAGACGGATGAGCAGCGCGCGGGAGCGCGAGTCATCGCCACCGAAGGAGCCACGGCCTTCAAGGAGGGTCGTTACAAGGACGCCGTGGAGCTGTTCGGAAAGGCCGAATCACTCGTCCACGCTCCGCCGCATTTGCTCTTTCTCGCCCGGTCGCACGCGAAACTCGGACAATTCGTCAAAGCACGCGAGGCATACCTCAAGATCTTGAAGGAACAGCTGCCCGCCAACGCGCCCGTCGCATTCCGCGACGCTCAAACCGCCGCCGCTGACGAAGTAAAAAGCGTCGAGCCGCATATCGGCTCGCTCACGATCGCCATCAGCGGTGCCGAAAACGCCAAGGATCTGACACTGTCGCTCGACGGCGCGCCGGTGTCGTCGGTGATGGTGGGTGTTCCACTGCCGATCGATCCAGGGACGCACCAGATCACGGCGACAGCTAGCGGGTTCAAAGCCACTCCGGTCTCCGTCACGCTGAAGGACGCGGAGCGTCAGACTGCGAATCTCGCGCTTACGCCAGATACGAGCGCCGTGCCCCTGGCGATGCCGGGCACGCCTCCCGCTCCGGCGCCGAACACGGCGGCTGCACCTCCGCCCATGCCGCCGCCAGGAGCACCGCCGCCCGAACAGCCGAGTGCCGGTGGTCCGAGCCCCGTGCTCGCATACGTCGCGCTCGGCGTCGGTGTCGTCGGCCTCGGAGCCGGAACGCTGTTCGCGCTGCAATCGAAGAGCAAGCGCTCCGACGCGGACTCCGCCGCGAACCAACTCCCGACAACCTGCGGTTCACCCTGCTCGGCGGACAACCCGGCTGCGCAGCACGTCGCTTCGCTCGATGATTCCGCGCGCAGCGCAAAGACCATCGCGATCGTGAGCTACGTGGTGGGCGGTGTAGGTGTCGCAACCGGTGTCACGTTGCTCGTGCTCGGCAAGAAACACAAAGACGAAGCCCCGGCGAGCGCTACAATTAGCCCTTGGCTTGGGCTCGGCTCCGCCGGCGTCAACGGCACGTTCTAGGCGGATCAGCCGCGACACTTCTGCGAGGGAGCTTACAATGGCACATTCCATTCGGCTGACGCGACGGTTGCTCGAGCTGACGGTCGCGCTGACGCTGACCGCGGTGGGTTTCGTGACGAGCTGCTCGAGCTTGCCCCCCGACGAGCAGGTCGGCTCGCTCGACGAACAGGCTTCGATCGGCGGCACCATTAGCAGAGCGGGGACGACGGGCGTCTCTTGCACGGCCAGCGGCAACGCGTGCATTTCGGGCGGCAAAGAGGGCACGTGTATCGGCACCAATTGCTGCACGACCTGCATCCTCCTCAAAGGGACAACCCCTCTCTGCGAGCCGGGCACGACCACCGGCGCGTGCGGAAGCAACCTGGGCGGCGCCCAGTGCAAGGCCTGCGTGAGCGGCGGCGACTGTCAGTCACCCGACTGCAGCACCGGCACTTGCCAGCAGAAGGTGTCTCCGGATCAAACCGGCTGCAGCGCCGGTCGCTGCAACCTGGGCGTCTGCTGCGCGGGTTGCGTCGACGCCAACGGCGCTTGCCAAAAGGGCACGACGCTGACGGCCTGTTCCACGGCGGGCAGCCCGGGTGCCCTGTGCAACAGCTGCGACGACAACAACCCGTGCACCGACGACGCCTGCGACGCGAACAGCGGCTGCACGCACACGTTCAACGCCAACGCCACTTGCTCGGACGGCGACGCGTGCACGACCGGCGAGCACTGCGTCACGGATGGCATGAATGTCACATGTGGCGGCGGCACGGCGCTCAGCTGTGACGACAACAAAGACTGCACGAAAGATAGCTGCGACCCCACGCAAGGCTGCTTGCACGACGCGCTCAACGGAACCGCGTGCTCTGACTCCGGTACGTGCGCGGCGAACACCATGTGCTCACAAGGTGTGTGCGTCGGAAACGGCGTATCTTGTGACGACAAAAACCCGTGTACCAACGACGACTGCACGAACGGGACCTGCCCCGCGATGCCGCACAAGCCCGAAGCGCAGGGCACGCCGTGTGTCTCCGATCTGTGCCACCAAGGTATGTGCGACAACGCCGGCAAGTGCGTGCAAGGCGCCGCGATCGACTGCGATGACGCCAACCCATGCACGACGGATACCTGCGATCCGGCGTCTGGCTGCGCGCATCAAGCGGACGATACGCAGAGCTGCTCCGACGGCGACGCCTGCACGACCGGCGATAAGTGTACGAATGGCGTCTGCGCGGGCAGCACCGTGACCTGCACGGCGCTCGACGAGTGCCACAAGCCCGGCACCTGTGACATGACCGCCGGCGGCTGCAGCGATCCCCGCCAGGACGACGGCTTTGCTTGCACCGGTGGCACCTGCATGGCCGGCAAATGCGTGCTCGCGGACGGCGGCATCGTGACCAGCAGCGGCGGCGCGGTCGGCAGCGGCGGCAGCACCGGTATCAGCGGCGAGGCCGGGGAGACGGCGAGCGGTGGCACGCTGGCAAGCGGAGGCGCAACGGTGACGCCGCCGGCACACGTGTTCGTGCGTAACCCGGGCGGTTGCTCGTGTCGCGTTCCCAGCCGGTCGAGCGGTGAGCGTGGACCGGTTCTATTGCTGGCCGTCATGATCGGCGCGGCGTTCGCGCGCCGACGCCGATCGGCCTAGGCGACCTTGCGTCGCGCCGGCGCCAAGTCGGCGCCGAAGCGCACGCTCGTCTCGATCCCGCTGCCTGCCCACTCCAAGGCCAGATCCGTCGCGAGACTCGAGAGCCCTGCTCGCAGCCGCCCCGAGCTTCGCTCCGACGCGCTCAGATACAAATGGCTGCTGCGGCGCACCGCCATCGAGCCGAGCACACCGCGCACGAGCTCCCGACGCGCGCGCTGAGCGGCCTCGTCCAGGCGTTCGTTGCACGCGAGCACCGTCGTATTGAGCGTGATGCCGCGCCCGAACAAGCTCTCGAGCTGCGCGCTGACGCGCGCGGCGAATGCGGCGGGCGACTCACCCTCGCCTTGCGACAACACGCGACGACCGCCCGCCCGAAGCTCCGACATTTCCGGCCATTCGGCTCCCAGTTCAACCAAGATCAACATGCCGGTAGATCTACGCTTGTGCATGGCGCTCGTTCCTTCCGGCAGCAAAAATCAACGCGCTGACCGGTAAAATCCAGCCGCGATCCTGCCGAAATCTTCGATATTTGGCCAAGTAACCGGAAGCGAGCCGGCTCGACCGTCAGCTCCTTTTTCCGTCTTGCTGTACTAAGGTGGCGCCGTGCAGCCGACTCCGAGCGGGTCGCGATCCTCGCGTTCGCCCAGGCGAGTGGCCTTCTGGACCAATCTGAGCCGCTACGTCGCGGCGTTGCTGTTGGTCGCGATCGGCGCTGCCGCGTTTGCCGTGATGTTCCGACACGCCGCGTCCTTCGTGTTCGAACGCCTCTATCACGAGCGTGACGTGCTGACGGCCTTCGAGTCGCTCCCGCTCTACGCGCGATTGCTGCTGCCGCCGCTCGGCGGCGCGCTCGCGGGACTCTGCGGACATTTTGCCGCGCGCATCAAATCGGGTCAAGGCGTGGGCGAAGTGATGGAGGCGATCGTGCTCGGCACGACGCGCGTTTCGCTGCGGCTCACGCTGCTCAAGGCGCTCGGCTCGTTCTTCGCGCTCACCTTCGGCGGCTCCGTTGGCCGCGAGGGACCCTTGATCCAATTCGGTGGCGGCCTGGGCGGCAACCTGGGTCGCTGGTTCGGCCTACGCGAGACGCAGGTGCGCGGCCTGATCGCCGCCGGCACCGCGGCTGGCTTTGCCGCCGCGTACAACACGCCCTTCGCGGCGGTGCTCTTCGTCCTCGAGGTCGTCACGGGCGTGATGGCGCTCGACGTCGTACTGCCGGCCATCATCGCCACACCGCTCGCAACGGCGCTCACGCGTCTCGCCATCGGCGGCGGACCCATTTACGGCTTGCGCTCCTTCGGCATGCGCTCCGATTGGGAGCTCTTGGCGCACGCGTTGCTCGGCTTGCTGGCGGGCGTGTGCGGCCCGCTGTTCATGATCCTGCTCGCGCGCGGAGAATCGTGGTTTGCGGGCCTACCGGGTCCGAGGCCGCTGCGCGCGGCGGTAGGCGGATTGATCGTCGGCGCGGTCGCACTCGGCTTTCCGCAGATCACCGGCAACGGCTATGAAGCCATCAATCGTATCCTCGACGGCAAACTCGCGCTCGGTCTCTTGCTCGCGCTCTTGGTGAGCAAAGCAGTCGCCACTACCGCCTCGGTGTCGTCGGGCAGCCCGGGTGGTGTCTTCACGCCGAGTCTTTTTTTGGGGGCGGCGCTCGGCGGCGCATTCGGCGACGGGCTCGCCCGTTTGCCGCTGCACGCGTCCCTCGGAGCGAGTGAGGCCTTCGCGCTCGTCGGCATGGCGGCGATGACCGCGGCCACCACGCACGCGCCGGTGATGGCCGCCGCGCTCGTCTTCGAGCTCTCCGGCGACTATTCGATCGTACTGCCGCTGCTCATCGCAACCGCCCTCTCGACGCTCCTCTCTCGCCGCTTGCACCCGATTTCAATCTACGGCGAAGAGCTCCAACGCCGCGGCATCGGCTGGGAAATGACGCTAGCGGGCCGCCGCATGCACAACTCCCACAGCGACGACGACGCCTAGCGGCCCAACACGATGGCCGCGAAGGCGCGAAGTTCAGAGATTTGGGTTTGCACTGTGCGCACAATGCGAAGTCGCCATGAGACGATGAGAGCACTGATCAAACGTCGAAATATGTCGCACCACGGATACCAATCTCGCCTCCCCTTCGCGACTTCCTGCTAATCCTTCAGGGGCCGCTATCAGCCTAAATGTGGATGGCGCGGCCGGCGACGGCGAGGGCGGCTTCTTTGACGATTTCGGCGAGGGTCGGGTGCGCGTGCGACGAGCGCGCGATGTCTTCGGAGCTCGCGCCGAATTCGATGGCCACGGCGGCTTCGGCGATCAGATCGCCGGCGCGCGCGCCGATGATGTGCACACCGAGCACGCGGTCCGTCTCTGCGTGCGCCAAGATTTTGACACGGCCCTCGGTCGCCGACAGCGCGCGGGCGCGCCCATTGCCGATGTAGGGGAAGACGCCTTTGCGGTAGGGCACGCTCTTGGCCTTGAGTTCGTCCTCGGTCTTGCCCACGGACGCGATTTCCGGATGCGTGTAGACGATGCCGGGGATCGCGTCGTAGTTCACGTGCCCGTAGCCCGTGACGATGCCTTCCACGCAGGCGATGCCTTCTTCTTCGGCCTTGTGGGCGAGCATTGGGCCCTGCACCACGTCGCCGATCGCGTAGAAACCAGGAGCAACCGTGCGGAAGCCTTCCGCGATCGGAATGCGAGCGCGCGGGTCGAGCACGATCCCGACGCTGTCCAGACCGAGCCCCGCCGTATTCGGCACGCGCCCCACGGCGACCAGCACGCGATCACAGCTGATGGGCTCCTGTCCGTCGACTTGCACGAGCACCTTGTCGCCGTCGCGGCGCGCGCCGGTCACGGCCGAACCGAGCCGAAACTCGATGCCTTGCTTGCTGAAGATGCGCTCGGCTTCCTCCGCAATGTCGGAGTCCATGCCCGGCAAGATGCGCTCGAGATATTCGAGCACGGTGACCTTCGCGCCCAGTCGGTTCCAAACCGAGCCGAGTTCGAGCCCGATGTAGCCCGCGCCAATCACCACCAAGTGCCGCGGGACCTGCGGGTACGAGAGCGCTTCCGTGCTGGTGCCGATGCGATCGCCGTCGAACTCCACCCCGCGCAACGGAGCCACGCTGCTGCCGGTAGCGATCACGACGTGCTGCGCCTCGAGCTCGAGCGGGTTCGCGCCCTCGATCGAAATCCGACCGCGACCAATGATGCGCGCGTGACCCGTATACGACGTAACCTTGTTCTTTTTGAACAGGTGCGCGACACCGCCGGTGAGCGCGGACACGATCTTGGTCTTGCGCTCGAGCATACGCGGCAGATCCAGCTCGACGCCCGACACCTTCACGCCCATCTCCCCGAGCGCGTGACCTGCCTCGTGGTAACGCTCGCTCGACTCGAGCAAGGCCTTGCTCGGAATGCAGCCGACGCGCAAACACGTGCCGCCGAGCGCGGGCTCCTGCTCGACGCACGCGACGTTCAGGCCGAGCTGGGCCGCGCGAATCGCCGCGACGTAGCCGCCTGGTCCCGCCCCGATCACGATCAGGTCGTGCTTTTGTGGCATGTTCAGGTTCCGGTCAGACTTCGAGCAGGATGCGGGACGGCTCTTCGACGCACTGCTTGACGCGCTTCAAGAACGTGACGGCTTCGCGGCCGTCGATCAGGCGGTGATCGTAGGTGAGCGCGATGTACATCATCGGCCGGATCACGACCTGACCTTTGAGCGCCACCGGACGGTCGTTGATCGCGTGCAGTCCGAGGATCCCGCTCTGCGGCGGGTTGACGATCGGGGTCGACATCATCGAGCCGTACACGCCACCGTTCGAGATCGTGAAGGTTCCGCCCGTGAGCTCGCTGAGCTCGAGTTTGTTGTCCTTGGCGCGCTTGCCAAAGTCCGCAATCGCCTGCTCGACCTCGGCAAAACTCAACCGCTCGGCGTTGCGGATGACCGGCACGGCGAGCCCCTTGCCGCCGCCGACCGCCACCCCGATGTCGTAGTAGTTCTTGTAAACGATGTCGGTGCCGCGGATTTCACCGTTGACGGCTGGAATCAGCTTGAGTGCTTCGATTGCCGCCTTCACGAAGAACGACATGAAGCCGAGCTTGATGCCGTACTTTTCCTGAAATGCTTCTTGGTGGAGCTTGCGGAGGTCCATTACCGCGCTCATGTCGACTTCGTTGAAGGTCGTGAGCAGCGCGGCCGTTTGCTGCGACTGAACCAGCCGTTCGGCGATGCGCTTACGAAAAGGGCTCATCGCCACGATTTCCTCGGCGCGATCGGCGCTGGGCGCTGCGGGCGCTTGAGCTGGCTTGTCGCGGTGGCGCGCGACGTCCTCCTTGAGCACGCGTCCGCCGGGGCCGGTCGCTTCGACGTCTTCGGGCGATAGCCCACGCTCTTTGAGCGCGCGCCGCGCCGAGGGCATCACGCGCGCAAAGCCTTGCGGCGGAATCGTGGGGCGCGCGCCGCCGCGGGAACGCGGCGCTTCCTCTTCGGGTTCCGGCTCTGCCTGGGGCTGCGGGCGCATGGTGTCGGGTTTGGGAGGCGAAGCTTCCTTCGACTTGGCTTCCGCCGCGCCCTCTTCCATCGTGCCGATCACGTCGCCGACCGCGGCGGTCTGGCCTTGCTTGACCTTGATGCGCGAGATGACTCCGTCGCTCGGTGCCGGCAGATCGACCGTCACTTTGTCGGTCTCGATCTTGACGATCACTTCGTCGCGGCTGACCGCGTCGCCCTCGTTCTTCAACCACTCGCCGATCACGACCTCCGTGATCGACTCGCCAACCGTCGGCACCTTCAATTCAATCGCCATCGCTCCCGCTTTCTAGCAAGAAACGCGCGGCCCGTCCCAGCACGGGAACCGCGAAGGCGCGAAGGCGCGAAGATTTTGGTGGTTGTTGCGTCATACGCCGTCATTGTCGACGACGTGGCGTTTCAAATGCCGAACTCTACCGAACATAGTTCCCCCCAAAAAATCTCAGATCTTCGCGTCTTCGCGCCTGCGCGGTTGGTCTCTGTCAGGCGAACGCGCGTTCTAGCAGTTCTTGTTGCTCTAGTTTGTGGCAGCTGTGGGAGCCGGTGGCGGGGCTGGCGGATTCGGCGCGGCAGACACCGCTGAGCGGGAAGCGGCCGAAGAGCATGGCGCCGAAGCGCGCGCGAAAGTGTCGCCAAGCACCCATATTGTCCGGCTCGTCCTGCACCCAGACCACCGGCGTGCCGTCGTCGAAGTCGTCGATCACGGCGCGCAGGTGGCGATCGGGCAACGGATAGAGCTGCTCGATGCGCACGATCGCGACGTCATTGCGAGCGAGCTCTGCGCGCCGCTTTTCGAGGTCGTAGTAGATCTTGCCGGTGCACATCAGCACCTTGGCGGGTTTCTTCACGCCGCGCGGGTCGGAGATCACGCGCTGAAAGCGACCGCTCGAGAACTCGTCGAGCGAGCTGATGCACTGCGGGTGGCGCAGCAGACTCTTGGGCGTGAACACCACGAGCGGCTTGCGCCACGGCCGGAGCACTTGCCGTCGCAGTACGTGAAAGTGCTGCGCGGGCGTGCTCGGTTGCACGATCTGAATGTTCTCCTCAGCGGCCAGCAAGAGGAAGCGTTCGAGCCGGGCGCTCGAATGCTCCGGACCCTGCCCCTCGTAGCCGTGCGGCAAGAGCAAGACGAGCCCGCTCAGACGCTTCCACTTGTCTTCCGCGCTGACCAAGAATTGATCGATGATCACCTGCGCGGCGTTCACGAAATCGCCGAATTGCGCTTCCCACAGTACGAGCCCGTCCGGCCAATCGAGGCTGTAGCCGTACTCGAAGCCCATCACCGCCGCTTCGCTCAGCGCGGAGTTGTAGATCTCGAGCGGCGCTTGGTCGGGCGCCATGTGGCAGAGCGGCACGTAGCTGTGGCCGTCCTCGACGTCGTGCAGGACCGCGTGGCGCTGGGTGAAGGTGCCGCGGCCCGAGTCCTGACCGGTCAGGCGCACGCGCGCGCCGTCCGTGACGAGCGACGCGAACGCCAAGAGCTCGGCCGAGCCCCAGTCGAGCGGCTGCTCGCCGGTGCCCATCGCGCGGCGGCGCGCGAGCAAGCGATCGATCTGCTTGTGCGGGTGAAAATCCGCGGGGAGCTCGTTCATCTTCGCGATGAGTTCGCTGGCGCGCGCCTTCTCGATGCTGGTTTCGATCTCGGGCACGGCCGACTCGGGACCGCCCTGAAACCCCTTCCAGTAGCCGCCGAGCCAGTCGTGCACGCGCACGTAGTCCTTGCGGCGCGCCTCGCTGAGCTCGCGCTCGAGGTGTTCGCGCCGCTCGACGGAGATGCGGTCCGCTTCGTCGCTCGTCACGCCGCCGAGCTTCAACAAGTGCTCGAGATAGCCGTCGCGCACGCCCTTGCGCTCCGCGATCGCGGCGTACATCAAGGGCTGCGTGAAGGCGGGCTCGTCGCTCTCGTTGTGCCCGTGCCGACGATAGCCGTACATGTCGATCACCACGTCGCGCAGGAACGTGTCGCGGAAGTCCATCGCCAGACGCACCACTTGTGCGACCGCTTCCGGATCCTCGCCGTTGACGTGAAAGATCGGGATTTGCAGCATCTTGGCGACGTCCGTCGCGTAGGTCGTCGAGCGGCCCTGCTGCGGCGGCGTCGTAAAGCCGATCTGGTTGTTCACGACTACGTGGATCGTGCCGCCAGTGGTGTACGCGTCGAGCTGGCTGAGGTTCAGCGTCTCCTGCACGATGCCTTCACCGGCGAACGCCGCGTCCCCGTGAATCAACAGACCGAGCTTGCGCGAGTGCGTGGTGTCGCCCACGCGGTCCTGCTTGGCGCGCGCGCGCCCGAGCACCACCGGATTGACGAACTCGAGGTGGCTCGGGTTGAAACAGAGTGACAGGTGCACCTTGCCGCCGCTCTCGGTCGTGAAATCGGAGCTGTAGCCGAGGTGGTACTTTACGTCACCGCTGCCGAAGTAGAGCTCCGGATCGGTGTCCTCGAACTCGCGGAAGATCTCGCGCGGGCTCTTGCCCATGATGTTGGCCAGCACGTTCAGTCGGCCACGGTGCGCCATGCCCAGGATGATCTCGTCCACGCCGTGCTCGGCCGCGCGATCGATCGCGAACGCCAAGAGCGGGATCAAACTCTCCGAGCCTTCGAGCGAGAAGCTCTTGGCGTTCGTGAACTTCTTACGGATGAAGTCCTCGAAGATCACCGCGTCGGTGAGCTTGGTCAGGATGCGCAGCTGCTCCGGGCGCCCGAGCTGCACGCGGTTCTCGGAGCCCTCCATCCGATCTTGCAGCCAATTTTTGACTTGCAAGTCGTCGATGTGCATGAACTGCACGCCGATTGAACGGCAGTACGTGTTGCGCAGGCGCGTGAGCATCTCGCGCAGCGTCAGCGCTTGCGCGCCGAAGATCGTGCGGCTCGAGAATTTGCGATCCAGATCGGCCGCGGTCAGCCCGTGAAATTCCGGATCGAGCTCGACCTGCGGCACGCGCGGTAAGCCGAGCGGATCGATCTTGGCCATCATGTGACCGCGCACGCGGTACGCGCGCACCAGAGCGTCGACGCGATCTTGGCGCACCGCGACTTCCGACACGCCGTTCGCCGCCCAAGCGGAGCTCGTCCCGTTGCCGTTGCCGTTCGCGTGACCGTTGGTGTGGGTCGCGCCGTTTGTCGCCGGCGGATTGAACAAGCTCGCCGCGCGAAAGGACGGGCCGACCTTGGGCGCGCGCGCGAACGCACTGTCCGCGCCCAGCGACTCGAAGTACGCGCGGAAGGAAGCGGGCACCGAGTTCGGGTCGGCGAGGAAATCGGCGTACAGGCCTTCAGCGAAAGCTAGGCTGAGTGGATTCAGATCGGGTGCGGCCGGGTCAGTGGTCATCAGAGTTCCTCGGAACTTCGCGAAATTCGGGGAGATTTCATGCGCCCTCCCTCTGGGCAGGTCAAGCAATACGCCTGAATCTCCCGGAATTTAAGGAGCGCGCTCACTTCAGCGCGTCTTGCGGCGCGGCCGTGCACCGGGCGCTCCGCCGCCCAGCCGCAGGTATCCCCCGGCCAAGAACGAGAACATCTGCTGTGTGAGCACGTCCGCGCTCTCCTCGGCGAAGCCGAGCGTGACGGCTTGATAAAGTAACTCCTTGAGC
>DASXKQ010000366.1:0-17871 GCA_036496745.1 Polyangiaceae bacterium | reverse complement strand
GTGTCCGTTCGCGGGGCACGAGTAGTTGATGTTGCATTGAATGCCACTGCAGCCCGTACTGCTGCCCGTGCCCGGGCAGACGTTCGGCTGCATCGCGCCGCATACGCCGGGAGTGGTGCCGCCGGCAGCCGGCGGGCACGTCATGCCGCAGTCGAGCGTACCGCCACAACCGTCGCCGATCGTGCCGCAATACTGGCCGCCGTTCTGTGCCTGGCAAGTGCCCTTCGTGCAGTTCGTGGGCACGCACACGCTATTGGAATTGCAGGTTTGACCCGCCGGACAGTCTCCACACGGCAGCACTCCGCCGCAACCGTCGCCGATGGTGCCGCAAAACTGGCCGCCCTGATTGCCGCACGTGAGCGGGGTGCAGTTGGCCGGAACGCACACGCTGTTGGTGCAGGTGAAGCCGGCCGCGCACGTGCCGCAGTCGAGCCCATGGCCGCAACCGTCGCCCACGCTGCCGCAGAACTGGGTGCTGCCTACGCTGCACGTGATCGGCGTGCACACGCCGGGATCCGCTTGGCACAGGTTCGCCATGCATTGCCAGCCCGTCTGCGGGCACGCGTCGCCACAGTCGAGCGTGCCGCTGCAGCCGTTGCCGATCTGCCCGCAATACGTGCCGCCGAGCGGCGTACAGGACACCGTGCTCGTGCAGCCCGAGCCCGCCATGCCTCCGTCGAATCCAAGCATCGGACCGGTCCCGCTGGCTGCGCCGCTCGCGGTTGCGCCGCCGCTGCTCGCCGTAGATCCGCCCGCGCTCCCGCTTGGTACGACCACGACCCTGGACGGCCCGTGTTTGGAGCCGCAGCTCGTAACCGCGAGCATCGCCAGAACAGACCCCACCCCAATGGCCAACCACTTGAAATAAGACCCGTGAGTCATTTGGTGAACGCTCTTTCGTGCGTTCCCCACGTGATCCGAGCAAGCGCAGCGCGGGCGAGGGGTTCATGAGTAATGCGGAGAGGCTCCCGAACGATCACGGGCCGCCCCAACTTTCACGCCGTACCGACGCGCGTGCGGTCTTTTGTAGAACCGTATCGGCAGAAGATTCCGCCGGTAACTAGACGGGCTCGGGCATATCAGTGTCTGAAAAATGCAGACAACAGCTCAGTCGCGATCAACGCGATTACGAAAAGCTCGAGCAAGGTCGCACGCCGATGCTGCGAGAGCTCGACCAAGAGCTCGAGATTATCTCGCAAAATTGCGAGCTTCTGCTCGAGCGTCCGGTAGCGATCCTCGATCGCGAACGTGAGGCGCAAGTCCCGAAAGAGGCGATCGAGCGCCTCGTTGTCCCAAGCCAGGGCTGGCGCATCCAATAGCGCCAGCGTGTGAACAACCTGAGTGCGCGTGGTCATACCTTCGCCGATGAAGGACAACAGCTCGCGGCCCTTGCCGCGAAAGCTGCCCGTATCTGCCAGCCGCTTCGACGTTTGCTCGAGACGGCGCAGCAAGCCGTCGACGTGGTCCTCGTAGTACTCCATGGCAACGGACTGACCGACGGCGAGAGCCACGAGCTCCACCGAGCGAGCGTCCAGCTCGTCGAGCACCACGCGGTCGAAACGCGCCGTCGGCCTCTGCCCCGGCTGCAGCTCGACCAAGAAGCTCTCCAACACCGGCGGTCGCGTTTCGCTGGCCGCGTGAGCCGCCAGCAGCGACAGCGCCCGCTGCTTCTCGCGCTCGTCCACGCCGAGCAACACGAGCACCCCGAAGTCGTGAAGGACGGCCCAGCTACGAGCGCTGTAGCGCACGACTACGACCGTCTTGGACGCTTTTGCTCGTTCGACACCGGGCTCGAACAGCGAGTCCATGTCGCGAGCAGACAGCGTGCCCGCGATCGCAAAGGCCTCCACCGCTACGACGTCCGGCTGCACGAGGATCATGTTAGCGCCCTCTGAGGGCCTGCGTAGTGCGACCGCACCGTGAGCAAGACGCGTACCAATCGCTGGCACGCATTCAGCGCGAGCCTTTGCCGAGGCGTCACGGACGCGCGAGAGTTGCGGGCGCCGGCGTCAAACCGTGCGTGACTTCGCGAACGCCGGCGTGGTCTCACCCATCTCGAGGCCCAGGCCGCTCTGCAGGATCGCGAGCGCGGCTTTCGGCTCGTCCGCGAACTCGAAGAGCGCCAGGTCCGCTTCGTCGATCATGCCGTGGCGCACGAGCGCGTCGAAATTCAAGATCTCCTGCCAGTAGCTCGAACCATAGAGCACGATCTTGATTTTACGCTCGAGCTTGCCCGTTTGGGCGAGCGTGAGCGTTTCCATCAGCTCGTCCAGCGTGCCGAATCCTCCAGGAAAAACCACGAGCGCCCGCGCCAGGTGCGAGAACCACAGCTTGCGCATGAAAAAATAGTGAAACTCGAACGAGAGTTCGCGCGTGATGAAAGGATTCGGTCTCTGCTCGTGGGGAAGCCCGATGTTCAAGCCGATCGACTGGCCGCCCGCGTCAGATGCTCCGCGGTTGGCGGCCTCCATGATCCCGCCTCCACCACCCGAACAGACGACGAAGCGATGAGAGCCGTGCGGCAGTCCCTTCGACCACTCGGTGAGGAGTCGCGCGAGCTCACGCGCTTCCGCGTAGTAGCGTCCGAGCGGACCGTGTTCACTCAGCCGAGCCGATCCGAAAAAGACGATGCTGTCGTGAATGCGCTGACGCCGTAACGCGGCGAGCGGCTCCAGGTACTCCGCCAAGATACGCAAGGGGCGACCATCATCGCCGTCGAGAAACGACTCGTTCTTGTAGGCGAGGGCGGGCGTGCGATCGTCAGATGTCGGGGGGCGCATGGCCGCACGATACCCTACGCTCCGACATCCCGGCGCCGTGGCGGCCACGCGAGCCGCCGAATTCCTCAAATCTCGAGCGCCTCGAGGTTCGTTTTCCAGTTGATGGTGTCGTTGTGGGAATGCGTAAAGCCGATGCGGCGCTCGTACGCCACCGTTTGGCGAGAGCGATGCGCGACGATGTACGTGCGCCGCCAACCGTTGCTCCGATTGCCCAGCGAGCCGTGAACGATGCGCTCATTGTGCACGGTGATGCTGCCGCGCCGCACGGGCAACGCCGCGACGTCATCGCGAGGGCCGAGCTCGACGGTCAACGTGTGCGCCTCGTCGCGCAGCTCGGGTGACGTGGTCCACGCCACGGGCCGATGCGGGCGCAGCTTCGGCTCGAGGTGCGAGCCGGGCACGACCTGGAGACAGCCGTTTTCGAGCGTCGCGTCGTCGAGCGCGAGCGAGCACGTCACCGTGCGCGTGTCGGGCGTGCCGCTCGGCCAATAGCCCAGATCTTGATGCCACGCGAAGACCGCGTTCGGGCGCTGCGGGCGCTTGGCCAGAAACTGATCGTAGTCGAGCCGCGCGTCTGCCCCGATCAGCTGCTCGGCGATCGACGTGGCCCTCAGCTCGAACACATTGTCCACCAGTGACGGCTCGTACACACGCGGGAGAACCGCGTTCACCAAATTGAAATCTTCGAACGCGCGCCCATACGGCCCGCTCATGTCGCAGAAATCGCGCCCCATACCGAGCACCTCGCCGTGAATGAATCGCTCGAACACCCGTTCGAGCGGCGCGAGCTCCGCCTCGGTCACCACGCCCGGCAAGACCAGGTAACCGAGCTCCAGATAAGACTCGACCTGCTGCGGCGAGAGAACGTAGTCATCGCCGCGGATGCCGACCGTGTTCGGGCGTTCACTCGCTTCACCGCGCATCTCGCGATCGTACTCAGGGCTTTCTCCTCCGACAAGAAGGCGACGGCCATGCTCGGCGAGCTCGACAACCCGGTTGCGCCGCAAGCCACGCGCCTTTCATCGCGTGCCACCGCCCTCTTGCGGACGAATCGGTGTATTCTGCCCAGCCGCAAGCCACCACTCGCCGTCTCGGCGGACCAGGACGTAGAGCGCCATTTCGGAGAACGAACCGGCGTTGGGAACGCCGTTCTCGATCGAGGGCTCTGCCGCGGAGCGCGCGGATACGCGGCGAATCTGGGCAATGGCGACGTCCGGCGCGGGCACGAGCACGTTTTCGACCTCGAAGCGCGACGACGCCGCGACGCCCTCGGCCTGGAAGTGAACGTGAATCGCGTGGAGGCGTTCATACCCGCGAACCGTCGCGCCGAACGGCGAGCCCCACAGTACGTTGTCGGCAAAGCGCGCATCGTAGCGATTCGCATCGTGGCGCTCGAGCCCGGCTTGCAGCTCCGCAACCAGCGATTTCACGGCTTCTTCGCCCGCACGCGTCGAGGCTTCGTCGGTTTCGAGCACGGGTCGCGAAGCATTCATGAGGTCGCTCCGTCCTCGTGCGAGGCAAGCGCCGTTCCAAGAACGAGGCCCCTCGAGAATTCGTGCGCGGGAGAGGACTTGAACCTCCATGCCAGTTACGGCGCCAGCACCTCAAGCTGGTGTGTCTGCCAGTTCCACCACCCGCGCTGGGTAGTATCTCGAACCGGCCGGCTTTGGGGAACCGGTCGGGGCGACGGGGTCTACCGCACGCCGGGTGGGGTCGGCAAGGGGCTTTCGCCCGAAGCGCTCCGGGCGAGCCTCGGCGCTCCGCTCAGGCCGAGACGCTGACGGCGCTGAGACGCGGCGTGAGGTGCGCGGAAAGGACGTCTAGGACCTCCCCCATTTCGAAGGGCTTGCGCACCCAGGCCGTGACGCGGTCGTGCACTTCATCCGGCACACCGCTGGCAACACCGCTGATGAGAATGATCGGAATGTTGGGGCAAGCGACGTGCATGCGATCGAACGCGTCACCTACGCTGCCGCCGAGCGGCGAGAGGTCGACCAGAGCCGCGTGGAACGGCCCTTGGCTCTCGAGAGCGCGCAGAAACTCGTCACGGTTGGCCGCGAGGACCACTTGAGCGCCGCGGGCCTCGAGCGCGAGCTCGACGAGCGAGCGCACGGCTGCGTCGTCTTCCACTACGAGCACGCGGGCGCCGCGGACCGGGGCGCTCGGCGCGCGCGACGGGCGCACGCTCGAGCGTGCTTCGGCGACCGGCCAGTGCAACTCGAAACAAGCGCCTGGTTGGCTGCGCGCGATGCGCAGCTCCCCGCCGTGCTTTTTGGCGAGCGCCGCCGAGTGGCGCAAACCGACCCCGGCTCCGCCGCGGCGCGTGGACGCGGGCGCGGTGAGCAGAGTCTCGACGCGCATGGGATCGATGCCGGGACCTTGGTCGGCGACCGAGAAGACGATCTTGCTGCTGATGTCGCGCACGGCGACCTTGACGACGGAGCCCTCGGGCGAAAAGTCGATCGCGTTGAGCAGTAGGTTCGTGAGGATCTGCAAAGCCTCGCCCATGTCGCGGATCAGGGCATGACCCGGATCCGACGCGTCGATTTCCACGCGAACGCCGCGCACGTCCGCGCGCGGCGTGACGCCGAGCGCCGCGGCCGCGAGCACGGTGCCCGCTGATTTCTGCTCGGTATCGCGCTCGAGCTCGGCGCCGATCGCGGCCCGGGCGATGCGATGACCAAGCAGCGCGTGGGTCCGTGCCACATCGACGGCTTCGCGCGCAGAGCCCCCGGCCATGCGATCGCTCGCGGCGTCGAGCCAGCCGAGAACTACCGTCAACGCGTTGGAAACCTCATGGAGCGCGCCAGCCAAATCAGAATCGCCGTCGCTGCGCGGCGGCACGCTGGTCGGACCCGAACGCTTCACGTCGAAAAGCCTATGATGGTTGTTCCACGCCTGCCAGTTTTCTTTCCGACTCCGCGTGCGCTTCTGTCTCGATCACACCGTGAGTGGAATTGGACTCACGGTCCTGACGTGTTCAGCTTGGCTGGAATGAGGAGCTCGAAATGTCCCTCGTCGTCCGCGCGCGTCTCAGCCACCTGCAAGACGAACTGAGCGGACGTCGGGTCAGCCGTGTAGTTGACGCTGGTCGACGAGCCATGCTGCGTAGCTTGGACATAGACATAGGCGCGAATCAGTGCGCCTGCGCCGAGCGTCCCTGCGCCGGAGCCATCCGAGATCTCCACAGTGCCCTGATAGGGGACCGGGAGCGGGATCTGCATCGCGCCCAGATTCAACCCCGAGGTGTAGGCCGTGCTGGCAACCTCGATACTCGGGCGCACGAGCCACGGGAAGCCCGTCCCGGCTTGCGGGCGGACGGACAAGTCGAGCGTGCCCGGATCCGACCAGATCTTGAAAGCCCCTGAATCGACCACGATGTCGCTCGAAGCGCGCGGCGCGAAGAGCGACTGATTGTTGCCGAGCGCCTGCGCCAGGACGTCGCTCGACAGTTCGCTCGCAGACGCGGCCATTTGAACTTGCGCGCCCACGAGCGGATGGCCGCCGAAGTCCGCGACCGCACCGACCACCGGAATCGCCGCGCTCAGTTCGATCAGGCGTCCGCCCTGCGTGGTGGGCGACGCCGCCACATCCCAAGCTTGACCGGTTTGTGCAAAGCAGCCACTCAGCTGACCCGAGCCGCAGTGCGACACGTCCGAGACCGGTACGGCGTAGGCCGTATAGGTGCCCGGCAGCAAATCGATCGCAAAAGTTCCGTCGCTCGCCGTGTCGACGGTGCGTGAAAACGCGGCGAACAAGCCCGGCGCGATGCCGGCAATCTGCTGAGCGACCAAGCTGACGTGGGCCGCGGCATAGGTCGCGAGCCCAAGCACGGTCACTTGCCCCTCCACGTGCACCGTCTTTGGCAGCTGGGTAAATTGGGTAAGAGTACCGCTCGCGGGTGTGAACACACTGAGCGCATCGCGCGCCATGAACAGCGTAGGCGTCGGCACGCCGGGACACGAACCCGCCAAAGCTCCGGAAGGCGTGCAGCTCGGGGGCTCGAACTGAAGCCGAATCAGCTCTTGCCCCGTAGGGCTCGAGCTGTCGGCCGCGACCGGCGCATAGGTGAGGTTAGCGAGATAGTGACCGGTCGGGTCGGGCCCCGCCGTTTGCACCAGCGGCACGCGATTCGAAATGACCAGGCCGCTCACGGGGTCGAGCATGTCGGCGAACCAGTCCTTGAGCGTGTCTGTCTGCGGTGGCCAGCTCACGCTGAGCTGGAAGGGCGAGGGCACCGGCGTGTCGATCGTGAGATACTTCGTGTTGACCGTCACTTTTGACGCGAGCTGAGGCGGCAAGATGCACTTACTATCCGCGGCTTGAGCGGCGGGCTCGATGTAAATGTCGTAGTCACCGGGCGGCACCTTCAGCTGGAAGGGATAGGACTGCGTGCTCTCGTCCCAGCTGGCTTGAGCCACCGTGGGCGCCGCGTAGACCCCCAGCACCTCCGAACTCGGAGTGAGCGTCACCTGAGCCGGAACGCTTTGATCACTGGCCACGTTGCTGGAGACGGCGCCCGTCGCGTCGAGGAACGCGGGCGTACAGCCCGCGACCGGCGCGGCCGTGATGTGACCGGTGACGTTCACCAGCGGATCGAGCTGAAGGTCGAGCGCGCCGCCCGAGGTGGCGAGATTGCTCAACGTTTTGAGTTGAATCCCCGTGACGAGATCGGCGTCGGTCGCGGGCGTGACCTGAAACAGGAACGTGCCGAACTGGCCGTTCCCCGCCACGCAGCGCTGATCGGCGCAGAAGCCGCCGGCGCAGTCCGCGTTGCTGCTACAGGTATTCTTGGCAATATCGCCGGGCGAAGCGTCGACCGAAGCGACGCTGCAGCCCAAGAGCCAAGGCAATACAGCGAGCGCGAGCAACGACCTGCGCGTCACAGGGCAGGCTCCGGACAGTCGTCGAAATTGATGGGCACGCCCGGCTGCTCGTTGGCAGCGACGAGCCAGGTCGCGATCGCGACGTCGCTCTTCCGCGCAGGAATAACCTGCAAGTTCCCGTCGAACGAACTCTCGTGCGCAACCAGCAAACTGAGCCGGTGACAGCCCGAGCTGAGCCCGTCCGCAGGCCACGGGTGCCCGACGGTCCGCGTCGAGTCGTCGTACGTAGAGGCGCTGACTCGGCTCACGCCCTCCAGTTGTGACTGTAACGTGCCGTAGTCGAGCCACAACACCCCGAACAATTGCTCTCCGGCGTCCTCCGAACGAACCGGAATGTTGATCAGGACCGGCGGATCGCCGTCCTTTACGGTCAGGACCTTCAAAATCGGCGGAGCCGCGTCGAACAGATCCAACACTGGAGCGCGCTGGCCTGGCGTCACGAATTGGGGCGCATCGGCCAGGATACAAGCAGGTGTCAGCGCGCTCACGACGAGCAGTGTTAGCGACCGGCGTGCCAGCCTGAAAAACGGCGAGCCGAGCCCGCTCTCAAGCGCGCACCGCGACAAAGCTGTCGCGCTTTTCGCCCCCTTCCCGCATCCCGTTCGATGCTCAGCTTTCATGTCGCTCAGTGTCTCGGGCCGCCCGGCTTGGCAGTTTGCCAACGTGCGTGGGCGAACTCGGGGCTCAGGGCAAGGCTTAGCAGGCTCCGCGCCGACGCGCTCGTCCCGCACAACTCGGCTACGCCGTTCGGCTCGGCGAGCCGCTCCGGCACGAAGCCTTCTTCCGCCGCGACCGCGGTCAGCGCGACCGCCAAGTCACCCGCAGCGAACAGGCCCGCGCGGCGCAGCGCGTTGCGCGAGACGGCCAGCGCGCTGTCGTAATCGAGTGCTTCGGGCGCGTGGCAGAGCTCGCGCAGCCGGCGCTGATAGCGCGCGGGGATGCTCTCCCACAGCACCTCGGCGAGATTGAGCACGCCGCCTGATTTCGTCTGCTGCGCTTGCGGCGGACCGAAGGCGAAGCCGAGCCCCTTGAGCACCGCGCGCGCTTGCGACTCGGGCGAGCCGAACAGAAGGACGTATTGCGGAATCGTCGCGGCCAACATCGCGCCGAGATGAAAGCGTAACTCCGGCGTTTCCTGGCGCACGTCGCCCGAAAGAATCACGGCGGGCGGCGACAACAGCGCGAGGTTGACGGTGATCGCGCCGGCGCTTCGGCGCTGAAACAGCGGCGCGCGCGTGAGCGCAAACGCGCGAGCCACGCTGGCGTACACGCGCGCGAGCGGAGTCGGCGCGGTGAGCGGCACGCGCTCGAGCCCGGTGACGCCGTACGTGCTCGGATCGCGACGAAACACGTGCTCCGCGCCCTCCCAAACCAAGGCGAGCGCCTCCTGCACCGGCCCCGCGCCGTCGCGAAACAGCATCGACCGCACGGCGTCCGGTTGCTCCGCTTGATCGGCGAGCGCGGGCGGCTCGCACGCGGGGCGATCGCCGGCGACGATCGCGAGCACGTGCTCGACGGCGCGCGCATAGGACAAATCGCGATCGGCGAGCGCCGCTTCGTACAGCTTGCCGATCGCCCAGGCTTCGCCGGGTCTGATATAGGCGATGCGCCGGCAGACGGTGACGAGCTCGTGCGTGCGGCTCGTACGATGTTCGAGCTGCCGCATCAGCTCGATCCCCGCGTCGTACGAGCCGTCGTTCAGCGCGGCAAACAAGCGTTCTTCCTGTTCGCTAGCGCCGGCCAACGTCATGGTCGCGGTTTGACGAAGCGCATCGCCCGGCCGCGGCGACGCGGGTTGCGGCGACGCGGAGGACGTCGTGGTCGGAGACGCCGTCGTCGGCGGCGTGGCCGTGAGCGGCGCTGCCGTCGGCGGCGGCTGCGAGACCCGCTCGGCCTCGGGCGGCGCCACCGAGTAGCGCCCCGACACCTGCGGACGCATGCTCTGCGCGGGATTCGGCGCCGGACTCGGTCGCGGCTGGCGAGGACTCGAAGGCGGCGTCGACGGGATCGGCAGGGTCCGCTCGAGCTCCGCCGGCGCTGGCTTGCTGCTGATGCGCGGCGCAAGCATGGGCGCTTCGCTGAAGGACGGGCCAGGCCACGGTGACTGGATACGAGCCGCGGGTGTCCCTGGCGGCGTGGCGCGCGGCGCAGGTGAGCCGAGCCCGCGGACCGTGCTCAGTTCCAAAGCGGGCTCGCCCGGCTGCATCACCATCGTGCCGCCGGGATTGAACGACGGAGCCGGGCGCGCCTCGGCGGCGAGAATACGGCGGCTCTCGACTTGAGCCTCCTCGCGCGAATCGGGCGCTCCTGCCGCCACCGCGAAATAGCCCTGGGCGCGCTCGGGCTGACCGTTTTGGGCGGCGAGCTTGCCGGCGGCCAGCGCCACCTGACCGCGCTTGCGCACTCCGCGCAGATCGCCACCGAGCGCAATGTCGAAGTAGTTGAGAGCGCGCCCCACGTCGCTTGGCGCCAAGCGCTCGGCCAAGCCGAGGGCGATCAGCGGTCGCTCACCGCAGTCCTCCAGCGCGCGCTCGAGTTCGCGACGGCCCGCGTCGCCCGAGAGCGCGACGTCGAGCGACTCGGCGATCAGGAACGCGCGCAGCTCGGCGTCTTCGGGTTCGAGCCGCTCGCGGATGCCGCGCAGCTCGGCGGTGGTCACCCGTGCGTCTGCCGCGTCGCCCGGGCCGTGGCTCAGATACTCCAGGTAGCGCGCGAGCACTTGCGGGGCCGCCGCTTCCGGCGCGAGGCGAGCGGCGCGCGTGGCAAGCTCGCGCGCATTGTCGGGCGTACCCGCGGCGAGCGACGCGCGCGAGGCCTCGACGAGCCACGCGGCACGCTGCTCGTGCGGGGCATCCGAGATGGTCGCCAGATCGGTGAGCGCTTCGGCCAAGTGGGCGGGGCTCTGGCGGCGGCGCGCGACGGATACGGCAAGCTCGAGCAGCTTCGGCGACTGCGCCCAGGCGCCCATGGCTTCGAGCACGCGGTGGGCTGATTCGATGTCGTCACCGGCCAGGTACGCTTCACACGCGCGGCGCGACAGATCGGCCGCCTCCGCCCGATCTTGAGCGATCGCGCTCGCGCGCAACCAGAGCGGGGCCGCGCGCGCGGGCGATGCGAGGCGCTCGTTGAGATCGGCCAGCACGCGCAAGACGCTCAAGTTGTCGCCCGTCGCCGAGATCAGAGCCTCCAGCTCGGTGCGCGCCTCGTCGGCGCGCCCGAGCCGCTGCTCGAGCACGGTTGCCCGCCGCAAGCGAATACGGCGCACGTCGTCGACCATGCTGGCCAGCGCGGCGCGACGCGACAGCAGGGTGACCAGGGACTCGTAGTCCGCGCGGCGCTCCGCGTCGCGCTCGAGGGCTCCGAGCGCCCCGGGGTCGTTCGGCTCGAGCTCCATCACCTGTTGCCAGCGCTGCAGCGACTTCGCCTCTTCACCGTGATCGGCGAACAGCTCTGCGACCTCGCGCAACAGCGAAACGCGCTCGCTCACGTCGAGCGTGATCTCGGCCAAGCGATCGAGGCTGGCCGCCAAGCGCGGTTTGTCGTTGGCCTGACGAGCCAACGCCACGCTCGCGCCGAGCAGCGCCTCGTCGCGCGGACTCTCCACCAGCAAGGGTTCGAGCACGCGCAGCCCACGCTCGGGATCACCGCGCGCGCTAATCAGCGCGGCCAGCTCGCCGCCGAGGCGCGCGCGCGTCTCGCGCGGCAGTTCGTTGTCGGCGAGCTCCGCCTCGAGTGCGAACTCCAGCTCGTCGCGACGTCCGGTGCGGCGCAATACGCCCGAAAGTCGCTCGAAAATCTGGCCACGCTCGTCGCTCGCGAGCCCCTCCAGGCCCCGCGCACGCTCGAGAGTTTGGATGGCCTGCACGATTTCGTGTTTTTGCTCCGCGGCCTCGGCGATCGCCAGCAAGGCTTTCACCCGTTCGCGCACCGGAATGGCCTCCAGCACCTGCTCGAGCAGCGCTGGGTCACGCACGAAGTGCGCCGCGGCCTCCGCTCGTCGAACGAGCTCGAGATTCTCCGGATCCTTCTTGGCCGCACAAACCAGGAGCTTCGCCTCGCTGGCGTGATCCCCCCGCGCACCGGCCACGCGCGCGCCGAGCTCGAGCAACTGAGCGCCCGCCCCGCCGAACTTCTGGCCCGCCAGATCGAGCGTATTTGCCACGAAAGGATCGGCGTACTCGGGCTCGGCGGCGAGCGTGCGCGCGTCGTCGAACAGGCCGGCGTACTCCTCGAGATCGGCGTCGCTGTGCACGGCGCGATCGAGCGCCGCAAACGCGACGCGCAGCGAGCCGAACGTGACGAGCGCAGCGCGCGCGCACTCAATGCCGATACGCGCGCCCTCCGGTCCTTCCACCTTGCGTAAGAGTGCTTGCAGTGCGCGCTCGAAACGCAGCTCCAAGATCTCACGATCGTCGACGTTCAGGCTCAACAAGGCGCGCAGCGCGTCCGCCAGAGCCCGCACCAGGTCGGCCTCGCCGCGCACCACCAGCGCGCGCAAGAGCACCTCCACGCGCTGGCGCTTGCCCTCCTCGCTCGGCCCGGCAAACAGCGCGGCGCGGCGCAGCCAACCCGCGCGTATTTCCGGCTGCGGGCTGCTTTGCGCGACGCGTTCGAGCGCGCGCACGACCTCAGCCGACTGCTCGGAGCGCTCCGCCAGGCGCGCCATCGTCACGAACGCGACTCCCTCGGACGGCACGGCCTCGAACGCCGACACGGCGTGCGACAGAGCGCGCTCGACCGAGCCGCGCTTTTCGAACTGGCGCGCCGCGCGGTAGTGCACCGCGCGTTCACCGTAGCGTCCGAGCGAGGCCTCCGCCAAGCGTTGGTAGAGCGCGTCGAGCGCCTCTACGCGATCGTCCGTCGCTGTGCGCTCGGCCACGGCCAGCACGTCGGCGCGCGACGCGTCGAGCTCGAGCGCGCGCGACGCGACGTCGAAGGCGAGCTCCGCGTTGCCCGCCGACATCGCCACCGTGGAGGCCACGGCCAGGATGCGGGCGGCTTCACTGGCCGGTTGCTTCTTCTTGGCTAGTTCGAGCAGTACGCGCAGCGCGTCCTCGGAGCCCGCGAACGAGACCAAATCGCTCGCAAAGCACTCGACGCCCCGTTCGGGGTTCAAGGTCATCGCCCGTTCCCAGGCTTTGATCGCGCGCGGAGCGTCCCCAGCCAAATCGAAGTAGGCCGCGCCCACTTCGCGCCAAGCGAGTGATTGCGCAGCCTGCTCGGCGTCGATCGAGCCACTGAGTGCTTCAGCGCGCGCCTCGAGCAGCGCTATTTCGCCGTCCGAGGTCTTCGGGGGCAGCGCCTGGCCGAGCTCGCTCGAAATGCGCTCCACCGGCGCGCCCTCGCGCACGGCTCGCAAGAGCGCGCGCGCCGAACCGTCGGCGTCGTTGGCCATGCGTCGACGGCGCGCGAGATCGAGCAACACCTCGAGTCGATTTTCGGCCGAGCTCGTGGCAAGCCAGCGCTCGATCACGGCGATGCCGAGGCCGCGCTCCCCGGTCTCGTCCGCCACGAACAGCACCGCTTCACGCAGCTCCCGTCCGCGCGGACCAATCACGTCGAGGGCGCGTCGCGAAACGCCGCCCGCACGCGCTGGATCGAGTCGGCACAGCTCGCGCAGCGCGCTGCCGATCAGCTCGCTGAGCTCGCTGAGCGGCTGCGGCTGCGACAAAAGCCAGGCCAGCGTGTCGCCGAGCCGCGCCGCGTCGCCCGCGCGTGTCACGCCCAGCAAGCGCTCGCGCGCGGCCTCGAGATCTCCCGGTCGCAGCGCTACCGCGCGCTGTGTGAAGGCCAGCGCGAGCGCCGGCTCCTCGAGCTTGGCGTAGATGCGCGCGAGCGATTTGCACCAGACCGCGCGCGGAACGATCACGCCCATCGCGCGCTCCATCGCCTCCGCGCCCCAGCGATCGGCGATCGCCAAACCGACCAGCGCGCGCGCCGCCACCGGGCGCGAACGCGACGGATCCGCGTGGCACGCTTGGTCCGCGGCGCTGCGTGCGCGTTCCAGCTCTCCCGCGATCAACAAGAGCTCCGCCGCGACGCTGCTCAGCACCGCGCGAAACTGAGGCGCAAGCTGCGCGGTGAGCCGGAGCAGCGCGCGCGCCCGGAGCCCACGCAGCCCGCGTTGCGCCGCGAGCAGTAGGGCCATGCTCCAGGCGGCGGCGTGCACCCCGGGTTCGTCGACCAGCGACTCGAGCTCTTGGGTCGCGCCGTCCAGATCACCGCGCCGCCGACGCACGACCGAGAGCGCCACGCGCAGCCGAGCGCGCTCCGCGCTCGCCTCGGCGCGCGCCGCGAGCTTGCCGAGCTGCGCCTCGAGCGCGTCGAAGCGCCCCTTGCGCGACAAGATACGCTCGAGTAGCAGTTGATAACTGCGCTCCTCCGGTACGAGCTCGCACAATTCCGTGAGCGCGCTCAGGCAGCCTTCGGCTTCATCCGGGCGCCCCTCGAGCACGGTCACGATCCGCGACAGTGGCTCCACGCGCTCGGCGCCCGTCGCGTGCGCCAAAGCTTCGCGCGCGCTGGCGAGCGCGTCATTCTGCAGCTTGGCGCGCTCATTGAGTCGAGCCGCTGTCACGGACGTCTGCTCGTCCGCCTGGTCGCTGGCCGCGAGCCGCTCCAGCGCCCACAGCGAAAGTCCCGGATCCGAGCGGCGCTCTTCGGCGAGTACCACCAATTCACGCAGGCATGTCGCGCGCTCCGCACCGCCCGCCGCGGCCTCGCCCACGCGGATCAAGGCCTCCGCGAGCGGAGAGAAGTCGCGCGTCGCCAGCGCGTACGCGCTCAGCTCGTGCTTCGCCTCCGAGCAGCCGGGGTCAGCGACCAGCGCGTCGATCCAGGCGTCGACCGCGCGCTCTGGCCGCCCGAGTGGGCCGGCGTACATGCGTCCGAGCGCCAATCGCGCGCGCGCACGCTCGCGCCCCGCCAGCATGTCGCACGCGAGCTCGAGCCGCGCCGCGAATAGCTCGTGCAGGCCGCTCCGCTCGAGCAGCTCGTCGAAGCCTGGCGCGGACCCGAGCTGGTCGGTCTCGCGGCGCTCGATCGCCGCGAGCACGCTCTTGAGATCGAGCTCCGCGTCCAGATTGGCGTCGAACGCCGCGCCGAGCGCGCGCGGCAGATCGCCTTCCTGAATCGCGTCACGCATGCGCCGCACGTGCACCGCGCCGCCCTTTTCACCCAAGCTGCGCCCGTGCGCGCGACGCACTTCGTCGGCCGCGCCGACGCGCCCGCGGCTGACCAGCGCGTTCGCGAGGCGATCGGCCGCGGGCGGATACTCGGGCGCCATCTCGACCGCGCGCAGCAGATCTTCGAATGCGCTGGATTTCTCGCCCAATTGCTCGCGTCGCTCCGCGGCGTCCAGGTACGCTTGCGCGGCGGCTTCGGACGGCACGACGCTCGGGGCCCAAGCCGCGAGCGCGCCAAGCTGCTCGAGCGCGAGCGCTTCGTGAGGATGCTCGCTGGCGGCGCGCGAGAGCGCTTCGCGCTGGCCCTCGGCGTCCGCGGCGCGCCCGAGCAAGACGGCGATTCGCATCCAGAGTCCGGCCGCCTCGGCGCCCTGTCGCGCGTTGGTCAAAGGGCGGAGTGTGATCGCGGCGAGCGACGGCTCGCCGAGGCTCGCGAACCAACCCGCGAGCTCCTCGCGCAGCACGGGATCCTCTCCGAGCAGGAGCGAACGACGACCGATGCGCGTCGCCGATTCGAGCTCGGTGCCGCGCGCCGACAGAGCGCGCGCGAGCGACGCCGCTGCGAGACGTTCTCCCGCTTCGTCGCCGTGCGCGCTGGCGGCGGCCAGACGCGCGCTCTGCGCGGCGAGCTCCGCGCGCGGGCCCATGCGATGCGGCACCGGTGGGTCGAGTTCGTAACGCTGCAGCGCGAGCGACGCCGCGGAGCGCGGGCCCTCGCGCCCGAGCCACTCGGGTGGCGGCAACGTCCGCCGCGCGGGAACCGCCGAACGAACGGGCTCGGAGCCGTTCATGTCGTCCGAGTTCTCGTGCGGATCTGTGGGCGAATTCGGGTTCATCGACCGTGAGCTGAGGGAGGAGGAGCTGGGGAGGTGGACAAAAGGCGGCCCGTGACTCCGGGCCCGCGCCGGCACACTATAGCGAAACTAGGCTTGTCCCCGGCATCCCTCGCGGATTAGCCTGAGGGGGCCGTACCGGGTTCCCGGACGGCGGAGGCCCAATGCGACGTTCGTCTGATCCCGCGCTCTCTTTTCTGTCCCTCCTGCCCTTCCGGGTGTGCGTTGCCGCCCTAGGGGGCGCCGTGTGCTTCGGCTGGCTGGCACCGGACGCGGCCGCGGCGGACAAACCGGCCGCCGCTCCAGCCAAGGCAAAGGCGGGCAAAGACGCCAAGGACGAGCCCGGTAAGCCGGACAAGAAAACGCGCGACGCGGCGCGCGCTGCCTTCGGTGACGCCGAGAAAGCCTACGCCGCTGGCGACTTCCAAGCGGCCTTCGATCACTACCGGAAAGCCAACGATCTGATTCCCGCGGCCGCGGCCTCCTACAAGATGGCCAAATGCCTGGACCAGCTCGGTAAGACGGACGACGCCATCAAGGCCTACGACGCGCTGCTCGCCGACCCCGGCATCGACAAGCTCAGCGCCGACAAGGTCGACGACGCCAAGGCGCGGCTTGCCGATCTGAAGTCCAAACAGGTCGGTCAAGTGAGCGTCACCACGAACCCCGCAGGAGCGACCGTGTCGGTCGATGGCGTCGCACAAATGGGTGAGACGCCGATGGTGCTCAAGCTTGCCCCCGGCGAACACACCATCAAGGTGGTCGAAAAAGAGTTCGAGGCCAAAGAGCTCAAGGTCGACGTGAAAGTCGGCGACAAATCCGAGCAAAAGGTGGACCTCGTCCCGCTCCCGCTGCCCGCCGTGGAGCCCGCGCCGGCCGAGCCCGCCGCGGCTCCGGCGACCCCTGCCCCGGCTGCCCCGGCGTCAACGGAGCCGCCGAGCAAAGTGCCCGCCTACGTCACGCTCGGCATCGCGACCGCGGGCGCCATCGTCGGCACGATCTTCGGCGTGCAAGCTCTGCAGAACAAGAGCGACTTCGACAAGACCCCCACCACCAAAAAAGCAGACGACACCGAGCGCTCCGCGCTGATCGCCGACATGGCCTTCGGCGTGGCCGTCACGCTCGGCGTAACCGGCATCGTGCTGCTCACCAGCGGCGGCGACGACTCGACCGCCGCGCCCAAAAACGCCAGCCTGAAACACCTGCCGAAGAAGGCTACCTTGACGCTCGCGCCGTACGCCGGGCCCAAGAGCGCCGGGGCGGCTGCTCTTCTTAATTTCTAAGAGTGGTCGCTGCTACCGCTTCCCCTGGCGACCCATCCGCGCAGCAAGCAAGCAGGCACCGGCCTCGCCGGTTCTCATCAGCCTCGCTATTTCTCTCGGTCGTGATCTGATCGTGCCAAGGATTGTAGATGGTGTTCCAGCTCGATTCTTGCGAATCGAGCCTTTGCTCACAGTGCGTCTCCCAGACGCGACCTGAAGAGATCTCGAAAGCCTCGCAAGTCGCGTTATCGAAGGGCCTCGCAGTCGCCCTCTCAAAAGACCTCGCGGATCGCGCAGCTCGATTCGTAAGAATCGAGCGCGGAACCACACCCGCAGTCTTTGGCACGATCAGATCACACCCCTTTAGGTGCGTCGAAGCGCCCCGATCGAAACGAGTAGCCCGGGCTCACGAGACCGGCGAACCCGGCGCCTGCTTTCTATAAAACTGGATGGATCGCCAAGCGATCCATCCAGCACTACCAGAACAAAAATTCAAACCAAAACCCTCAATGCTTTTCGTCCAGGAGCTCCTCGATCAGAGCGCGCTTTGCGCCGTCCGCGGCGGGCATGGCGGGGCTGCTCGCGACCTTGATCTGGCGCAGGGATACGGAGCCGATCACCGAGCCGCTCGGCGCGCGGCGATCGTATTCGCGCACGGGAGCGGGCGCCTGGGTTTCGCTGTCGGGTGAGCGATGCGTGGGCGCTAGGTCGTCCGCGACCGTGGTGCTCGGTACAGGTTCGCGCGCGGCGGCGAGTTCGGCGACGAGCGTCACGATCTGGGCGGAGAGATTCGCGACGCGCTCACGCAACGCGTCGAGTGCGCGATCTTGGTCGCTCAGGATCTCGGCCAAGAAACGATCTTGCTCGACCGTCAAGAACTGACGCTCGCGATGCGCTTCACTCTTGGCGCGCTCGAGTGCGCCGTC
>DASXKQ010000365.1:0-36248 GCA_036496745.1 Polyangiaceae bacterium | reverse complement strand
ACTCGAACAAGTGCACGGCGAACTGCGGCAAGAGCACTGCCAGCACCGCCGTCCAGCGCGCCCACAGCTCGCCGCGTCCCGCGTGATACAGCCACTGCGCCAGGTACCAGAGCCCGATGTCCCCCGCGAGCGCCGCGAAGTACCACTGCGCCGCCCGCGGCTTGCCCTTGAGCAGCACCGAGACGGCGATCGCCAAGCCGAGCACCCCGCAAAATAGCGAGGTACGTGTTCGGAGCTCCATGCCGCCCATGGCGGGCTTAGCTTAGCTTAGATTTGATGCGCCTGGGCCGACGAGAGCCGCCACTAACCGCGATAGAGCCCGTGTTCTTCGATGTAGCTCAACACCGCGCTCGGCACGGAGACGGCGAGCAAGCGTCGATTGGACGGCTCGTCGCGCATTTGCAGCGCCTCGCGGACGCGCGTCGAAGAAACATCCGGCAAAAGCGCGGGATTTTCGGACGGATGCGGGTAGCCCGGGCGCGCGACGATGAACGGCGGCGCGAGCGCGGCGATGCGTTCGAACGCGTACCATTTGCCCGTCTCGCCGAGCACGTCGGAACCGATCAACAGACGCAGGCGCCAGTCCGGGTGCGCTTGGACCATGTGCTCGACCGTGCGCAGGGTGAGGCTCGGCGTGGCCAGACCTTGCTCGACGGTCGACACCTCGACCTGCTCGATGCCCGCCATGGCCAGTTCGCACATCCGCACGCGGTGCGCGAACGCGCTCGGTTGCTTCTGAAATGCATGCTCGAACACGGGCACGACCAACACGCGCGAGAAGCCGCCCACCTTGAGCGCGTACACGGCCGCCAGCACATGAGCGATGTGCGGGGGGTCGAAGCTTCCGCCGTAAAGGGCAACTTGGCTCATGTCTCGCTCTGGGCTCGTGGCAGCCGTCCAGTCGAGCTTAGCGCGGGTTTGTCGCGAAGCGCGGCCTAGACGATCTCGATCTCGGGAAACGGGAAGATCATTTTCCCGCCGCCTTCCAGGAAGGCGCGCTCGCGTTCGACGATGCCGGCCTTGAAGTGCCAAGGCAAAACCAAGAAGAAATCAGGCTTCAAAGCGCGCGCCTCTTGCTCGGACACGATTGGAATGTGGGTACCGGGCGTGACCGAGCCGTACTTGTCCGGGTTCACCTCCGCGATCGCGGGGATCTCCTCCGGCGTGAGGCCGCAGAATTGCAAGACCACGTTGCCCTTGGTCGACGCGCCGTAGCCCAGGATCTTTTTACCGTCGCGCACGAGCGCGTGGATCAACCGTCGCAAGTCGTCGCGATGCCGATAGACGCGCTCCTCGAAATCGCGGAAAGGCCGCGGCGTATCGAGGCCCATGCGCTTTTCTTGCTCGAGCAGCCAGGTGATCATCGCTTGGTTGGCGCGCTGTGGGGAGCCCTTCTTGGCCGCGGTGACGGCGAAGCTGCCGCCGTTTACGGAGTTCATCTGCACGTCGATGATGCGCAGATCCGCGCGTTCGAGGATGCCCGCGACGACGCCAATCGAATAGTACTCGAGGTGCTCGTGGCAGATCGTGTCGTAGGAATTCGTGCGCAGCATGCTCGGCATGTAGCTCTGCTCGAAGTGCCAGATGCCGTCGTCTTGCAAGAGCTCCGCGATTTGGCGCGCAAACGCAACCGGATCTTCGAGATCGTAGAACATCGCGATCGACGTCACGATGCGCGCCCGTTTGCTCGTCACGCCGCGCACGTTCGCCGCCGAGAAGAAATCCGGAATCAGCGCAATCTCGGCCGGATAATAGCTGCGAAACTTCTCCCCGGTCGGGTCGACGCCAATCCGCTCGAGCCCCGGCGTGCGGTATGATTTGAGCAGCGTGGCGTCGTTCGAGCCGATGTCGACCACCAGATCCCCGGCCTTGAGCGGCACGATCGCTTCCAGCGTTCGCACCTTGGCGTCCAGGTGGCGGACCATCGATTGGTTCAGGCCCGAGCGATAGCCGTAGTTGTCGCCGTACATCTCACTCGGATCATAGGAGTGGTTGAGCTGGAGCAACCCCGAGTCCGGACACCACACGAGCTCGAGCGGGCCACTCGTGACCGGCGTCGACGCGGACGGTGGAAAGACGCCCGTGAGCGCCTGCATGCCCAAATGGAGCACGCTCATCAGGTTTTGACTCTGACTGGCGCGACAGCGCTCGATGCGAGTGTACGGTGCTTTGGCCATGGGCGATGCCCTTCCTTCTACGAGGATTTTCCGGCCCTCTCAAGCAGGATTGCTTGAAGGTCGCCTACCGTCGGCGCGCCGACACCGGCGCGGCCTTCGTTCCATGCGCGTCGATAGATGTTGCAGAGTTCCGGCCAGCACGCGACAAACGCCGGCAAATGCCCGAAGCGTCGCACGAGCCGCTCGGGCGAAAACAAGGGGCGATTCTCGTCCTCCGCGCTGGTGAAGATCTTCGCGAACCAGCCGGGGATCTGGCGGACGTGCTCGCTCCGTAGCTGATCGACGTCAGCCGCGGGCACGCCCTTCTCCTGCATCAGATCGAACAGCTCGGGGAAACGCTCCAGAATGAACAGCGTCGCGTAGCGCAACCACGAGACGTTCAAGTTCACGACCGTACAAGGTCGTCCGATCCAATACGCCGGCCGCCCGAGCATGTGGCGGCAGACGTAGTCCGCGCTCGGCACCGTGGTGGGCAGCGTGGAGAACGGCCTACCCGATGTGTCCTGACCATAGGCGAGGCGCGCGTGGTCTTCGCGATAGATCAAACAGTAAATGGCGGTAAAGCAGTTCTCCGAGCGCGCTGCGATCTCGCTCAGCCGCTCCGCGAAGGCGTCCTCCACGCGCGCCGAGATCGCGCGCGCCGCGTGAATCACGGCATTCGCGTCCTCGATCTCTTCGGGATGGTCGAAGTGCGTGTACGCGTAGTTGGTGTAGATGAGCTCGATGCTGGGATGATTGGCGATCGCCAAGAGCACGCGTTCGAGCGTGCCGAGCACCAGCAGATCGTCGTCGCCGATCACCCAGATGTAGCGCCCGCGCGCGCGCTCGCAGCTCTTGCCGAGGTTCCCGAGCATCCCCACGTTCTTCTCGTTGCGATAGTACGAAAAGTGCGCGTGCTCGAGAAATTGCGAGGCGACTTGCTCGGTGTCGTCGGGCGATGCGTTGTCGCATACGAGCACCTCCACCATGCCGGCATAGGGCGCGCTTTGCTCGAGGATCAGCGGCAAGCTATGCGTCAGCCACTTGGCGCGATTGTAGGTCGTGACGCAGATCGACAGCACCGGTCGTCGCGCGGGCACTACCGGCGGACGACTGCGCGGGCTGGTCGGGGGCACGCTGCGCCGCGCGGAGAGCGGCTCGGCGTCGTGCAAGCTGTCGCGCTTGGGCCGCAATGGTTTCGGCAGCAAGCGCGCGGCCAAGCCCTCGACGGGGACGCCCGCGCGCCGACCCTCCGCGCCATAGCGCAAGAGCGCTACGAACGGCGCGCGACCGAGTCCCAGCTGCAGCTTGCGCTCCGCCGCCGAAAGCTCCGCCGCGCTGGGATCGCGGCGCAGCAGCAAGCGATAACAGCGCGTGACGAACAGCGTGGGCGGAGCGAGCACCAGGTCGTCGATGACGACGCTCTCCTGGCTATCGAGGCGGCGTTGCCAAGGGTAGAACTCGAGTGCCTCGCTGGCCGCCGGGCGCGCGGCAAACAGCTCGCTCAACGTGCTCTTGTCCGCGCGCGCCTCGAGCACGCCGCGCACGCTTCCGCGGATCTCGTCGGCCGTGAAATCCGCGCGGCGGGACGACGGCGCGAGCTCTTCGCGCTCGGCCATCACGTACCCTGCCCGAACAGCTTGCCGAGTCCCCTCACGGCGCGCGCGATCGGTTCGAGGAAGCGATATTGCTGGAGCTCGGCCCGCAGCCGATCCATCTCCCGCTTGTAGTGGAACGGGATGTAGTCGTCGAAGACGTTCGGAGCGAGCGCGAGCTTCTCGACCAGCGCCTCGTCCTCCCGCCGCACGTAGAAGCGGTTCAGTCCGTCGAACACGGCAAATAGGTAATCCGCACGCAGGATCAGATCTTCCCAGGCGCCGTGCGTCGGCTCCGTGGAATTCGGGCGCGTGGCTTCGAGCAGCAACACGCGCGGCCTGAAGCGCGCCAGGTCCGCGCCCTGCAAGACTTGCCGCTCGTGCCCCTCGACATCGATGGACATGAAATCGATGGTCTTGTCCGCGGCATGCTCGGCCAATATCTCGGCGAGCGGCAAAGTCTTCACGCGCAGCGCGTCGAATTCGACGCCCTTCTGCTTGTGCAGCTCGGCCTCTTCCGCCGTCAGGGTCGACATGCCTGAATTGCCGCCGCGCGCCGCGTAAAGCTCGAGCTCGCCGCGCTCTGCGCTACACGCGACGTTCAAGTTGATGTCGCGCGGTCGATCGCGCTCGATCAGCGCGAATTGCCCGGGCAACGGCTCGACGTTGATGCCGGTCCAGCCCTGCTCGGAGAAATGCTTGGTGACCGAGAGTGCTACCGGGTGGTTTGCGCCGACGTCGACGTAAAAACCCTGGGCCTGACCCGAGAAGGCGCGTCGCAGGCGGACGTCCTCTCCGTTTTGCGAGTACGAGGTCCACATCTCGAAAGGGCACCAGCGGTGACACGCCGCCTATAGCATCGAGCGTCCGGGCACGGTTAAATTGCTGGCAAAACCCCGTGTTGTTCTGGGCATGCGCAGATTTCCCGGAGCGGCCACCGGGCCGCCGTCGGGGCTCAAACGGTTTGCGCTAGCCTGAGCGGCGTGTCCGAGATCGAGCCCGCTCCGAGCAGCGAGCCCAGCCCAAGCGAAGCGAGCCGCGCGTCTGCCGGGGGGACCAGCGCGCTCGACTGGCTTACCGGGCAAATCATCAGCGCTTGGCAGTCCTTTCGCCGCCTGCTGTCGGTCGTGCGGCTGCGCCCGTTCGACGCAGCTACCGCGGAGGGACGCTCCAGCGAGCGCTATCGACGCGCCGCGCTGACCTCGCTGAGCTCCATGCTCGCGCGCGGCATCGGCGTCTTCACGGGCTTGGCCTGGATCCGCATCTCGCTCGGCTACTTGGGCAAAGAGGCGTACGGCTTGTGGATGGCGGTCGGCTCTTTGATCGCCTGGGCGAACCTCGCGGATCTCGGGCTGGCACGCGGGATGCAAAACCACCTGAGCCGCGCCAACGGCGAGGACGATCGCGAGCTCGGTGCGCGCTACGTGTCGACGGGTTTCCTGGCGCTGCTGACGATGGCGGCGGTGCTGGGGCTGCTGGCGTTGCCCGCCTTGTTCCTGGTGAATTGGAACGCGCTGCTCAACGTGCGCGACACGGCGCTCGTGCAGCAAACGCGGTCGGTCTTGTTCGCCGTGCTGGCCTGCTTTTTGCTGAGTTTCCCGCTCTCGGTCGTCTCCACGATCTACTCGGCCTATCAGCGCGGCTACGTACCCAATTTGTTCAGCTTGCTCAACAGTTTGGTCTCGCTCTTGATGCTGCTGATCGTGACGCAGGCGCGGCTCAGCTTGCCCTGGTTGATCGTCGCCACCAACGGAGTCGGCGTCGCGACCACCCTCGTCAACTTCGGCGTCTTACTCCGAGAAATGCCCTGGCTGCGCCCGCGCCTCTCGCTGATCTCGCGCGCCACGCTGCGCGATCTCGCGGCCACCTCGGGCTCTCTGTTTTTGTTCCAGATCGGCGCGTTGATGGTCAACGAGACGCAAAGCGTGATCATCGCCCGCAAGCTCGGGCTCGCCCACGTCACCGAGTGGTCGATCTTCATGCGCGTGCTCTTGCTGCCGCTCGCGCTGATTCAGATGATCGACTTGCCGCTGATCCCCGCGTTTCGAGAAGCCCACGTGCGCGGCGAAGCCGACTGGCTCAGAACGGCTTTCTGGCGAGTCACCAAGCTCAAGATGGCGATCGCCGTAATTTGCGCGGGGCTCTTGATCGGCGCGGGCAATTGGATTGCCGGCATCCTGAGCGGCGGCAGCGTGTCTCTTCCGCGCGAGGTGTGGGGAGCGTGCGCACTCTTGCTGGTGGTCGCGGCCTGGGGCGGTTCCTTCAACGACTTGATGATCGCGGTCGATCGTTTGCGCCTGCTGGTCATCACCGTAATCGCCAACGGCATCGTCACGCCCGTGCTCACCTACGCGCTCGCCGTACACCTCGGCCTGTTCGGCGTCGCGCTCGCACTGCCGCTATTTTCGATCGTCTCGAGCGCTTGGCTTTTGCCCTGGGCCTGCCGAGACCTGCTCCGCAGCGCGCCGCAACCCGCCGCGCGCGTTGGTTAGCACTGCCCGACGCGCGTCACTTGCCGGCCGCAATCCGCAACAAGCCGAGCAGCCGATCCTCCACCACGCGCCACACGTAGTTGCGCTCGGTGTACGCGCGGCCGAGCTCACCCATCCGCGCGAGCTCGCTCGGGTCGGACAGCAGCCGTTCGAGCGCTTCTGCGCAGCCTTGCGGACCCAAATATGCCGCGCCGCCCAGCGAACGGCTGACCTGGCCCGCCGTGGCCTCACACTCGGCGTTGACGAGCACGGGCTTACCGTAGCTCCACGCTTCGAGCACGACCAGCGACAGGCTCTCGAAGCGCGACGGCATCAGCAACGCTTGGCAGTCGCGTAGTAGGCGCGCTTTGTCTGCGTCCGAAATGAAGCCGAGCAGGCGAACATCGTCACGCGCGGGCGCGTCCACCCAGCCCACGCGGCCCGCCAGAATCAGCTTGAGCTCCTTGCCCGCGTAGCGAACCCCGGCGGGCGACACGAACTCTTGCTCCGCGCAGCGCGCTTTGAACGCGTCGAAAGCCGCGAAGAGTTCCGCGATGCCTTTGGCGGGCTCCACGCGACCGACATAGAGCACGTACGGGCCGTCAACGAGCGGCGGCGCCTGCGGGTCGAGCTCCGGCGGCGAAATACCCGTGGCGACGACCTCCGACGGTTGCCGGATGCGGAAGGTGCGCGTCAGAAAGCTCTGCTCTTCCGGCGTCAGGAACGCGAACGCCCGCGGCAGCCGGAAGAACCAGCGGTAGTACGTCATGTGGATCGGCGCCTCGTCGTGAGCGGTGGGCGCGAGCACGCTCTTCCTTGCCACGAGCGGGAGGCCGAACACGGTCGGAAAGTAGAGATAGGTGTAGAACAGGAACGCGTCGTACTCGTGCTGCACCGCCCACAAGCGGCTCAGCAGGCCCGGCGCGACCGGCCCCTGCGTGACGAACCACGCCGGCTCGAGGAACGCGAGCGGGCGAACGCCCGCGAGCCGCGCGCTCTTCCAAGCGCCCACGCGGCGCTCCGCGCGATCCATGCGCGGACCGAGCACCGGAAAGCGCTCGACCTCGACACCGGACAGCAGCTCTTTACCGGGCGGATAGTGATTGGCCCAGGTCTGGTGATCGCGCGCGCAAGTCGTAAAGACCGTCAGTTTTTCCACCTCCGAGCGCAGCGCGAGATGCTCGGCGTGGGTGCGACACAGAAGCTCGGCCCCGCCGTTGACCTCGAGCCCGTACCGCTGCACGACCACGCCGATGCGCATGCAGTCCTATAGCGACTCGTCGCACGCCAGGCAAATCCACAGCCCGAGCCGGATCGAAGCCTTGCGATGCCCGCGAGCGCCGATGCTAGTGTGCACGTGGCTCATGTCGGCACCGCGCTCCACCGTGCTCATCGACGCAACCCCGCTGCGTACTCCGAGCGGGACGCGCGGCATCGGCCGCTACGTCTACGAGCTCCTCCACGGTTTGGCCGACGAGCGCCCGAGCTGGGAAGACCGCTTCAACCTGGTCGTCCTGGGCGACCTCGGACCGCGTGGCGAGCCCGAGCTGACCGACGACCTGCGCGGAGCCGCGGAGCGCGGCTTGCTCGCGCGCGGCTCGGTTGGGCGAGAGGTGATGCGCTGGCGGCGACAGTGGTGGCTCGGCGCCGCCGCCGTGCAGGCGCGTGCGGATCTCATGCACGAAACAGAACCGCTCGGCGTGCCATTGCGCGGCAACGTGCCGCGTCTTGTGACTTGTTACGATCTGATTCCACTGCTTTATCCCGGTCGCTATCTGACGACGCCGCTGCACTTTCCCTGGCAATGGGCCAAGGACTATCGGCGCTACGCGCGCGCGCGGCGAGTGGTCGCCATCTCCGAACGCACACGCACGGACGCGCTCAAGATGCTGCACGTCGCGCCGGAGCGCATCGACGTGGTGGCGACGGGCATCAATCTCCAGCGCTGGGCCGCGCAAACCGACGCGAACGACGACGCGGAGCTCGCCACCCTGGGCGTCGGCTCGCGACCCTTCCTCGTTTATGTGGGTTACGGAGACTTCCGGAAAAACATCGACGAAATGTTCGCTTC
The DNA here is from genome assembly GCA_036496745.1 of Polyangiaceae bacterium. Taxonomy (GTDB): domain Bacteria; phylum Myxococcota_A; class Polyangia; order Polyangiales; family Polyangiaceae; genus PMG-095. Next base: position 27,955 of record DASXKQ010000365.1, on the reverse strand, counting down.
CCTCGCGCTCGTCCGACGCGAGGTCGACGTGGAGCTCGCCTGGGCGGGGCAGCTCAATCCCAAGCACTTGCAAAAAATGCAGCGCAAGGCGCGAGCAGCAGGAGTGGAAGAGAGCGTGCGCTTCCTCGGCTTCGTTTCGGACTCCGCGCTGGCCGCGTTGTTTCGTCGCGCGGTCGCGCACGTCTTTCTGTCGCGCATCGAGGGCTTTGGGCTGTCGGTGGCCGAGGCCATGTCGCTCGGCTGCCCGGTGATCGTGGCGCAAGGCAGCGGTAGCGACGAAGTAGCGCGGAGCGGCGGCATCATCGTGGGCCCGAACGACCACGAGCTCGCGGCCGCGAACGTGCTGCGCCTGCTGCGCGAGCCCACTTTTCGCGCGGAACGCTCCGCAGCCTGCCGCGAGCGCGTCCGTCAGTTCAGCCGCCAAGCGATGGCCCGCGGCTATCTCGAGCAGTACGCGCTCGCGTTGCGATGAACCGCACGCTTCGCGATCCGGTCGAAATCACGCATGACGAAGAGCGCGTGCTCGTCGAGCGCGGCGAATCGCTGGCCGCGGGGCTGATCGCAGCGGAGCGGCTGCTGCTCGCGCGCAGTCCGAAGCTGCACCGCGCGCGCGGCCCGTATTGCCTGCGCGGAGCGTGTGACGGCTGTCTGGCGCGCGTAAACGGCGTACCGAACGTGATGACCTGCCGAGTCGCCGCGCGCGGCGGCGAGCGCATCGAAACCCAAAATATCCTCGGTTCGCGCGAACACGATCTGTACGCCGCGGCGGATTTCTTGTTCCCGCAGGGCTTCGATCATCATCGCTTGCTGGCAGGTTCGCAGGCCTCGCCTATCCTCACCGCGCTCGCTCGGCGCGTGAGCGGACTCGGCTCCTTGCCCGAGCAAGCGAGCCCCGTGAGACCGGCCAAGCGACGCGAGCTGGATTGCTTGATCGTAGGCGGTGGAGCCGCGGGGCTCTCGGCTGCGGCCGTGCTCGGGCCGCGCGCGTTGCTGGTAGACGACGCGCTCACTTTCGGAGGTTCGCTCGCCCTGCTCGCGCCGGCGGAGGCGGCCGCGAGCGTACAGCGGGCGCGCGCCGGCGGCGCTGAGCTCTTGCCGCACACGAGCTGCCTCGCCCTGTCGCGTGAGCCTGAAGACGGAAGTGGGCTTTTGAGCGCGCTCCTGCTCGGCCCTGAAGGAGCCGTGCACGCGCGCTGCCGTCTCGTGCTCGTCGCCAGCGGCGGGCACGATCCGACGCCGCTGTTCGGCAACAACGACTTGCCCGGAATTTTTACGGCGCGCGCGGCGTTGCGCCTCTGGCGGAGCGGCGTGCGCATCGGCCGGCGCTGCGCCGTAGTCGGAAACGGCCGCTTCGGCCGCGCCCTGATCGGGGAAATGAACCATGAACCGAAGCAGCGCGTCTTTCAGCTACACGACGTCGAGCGCGCCGTCGGTCGACAGCGCGTAACGCGCGTCGCTTTCAAAGAGGGCGATCGCATGCGCGAGCTTTCGGTATCGCTCGTGGCCTGCGACGGACCCGCGGCACCGTCGGTCGAGCTCTTGGTGCAATCCGGCGCCTCGCTGCGGTTCGACGCCGAGCGAGGCTATCTACCCGAGCTCGGCGCGGACGGCCTCGCGGCGCCCGGCCTGTACGCCGCAGGCTCCTCTGCCGGTGCGCGCGATGCGAGCCAAGACGGTAAGCGCGTCGCAGAGATCGTGGCGCGCTCGCTACGCGACTAGCGCATATTTTACAAATCCCGGGGAGCTGCGGCAGAGCCTCCGCTCAACCCTGAGCGCGCGCCGGCACAAGACTGGTGCACGCGAGTGTCGCGAGGCAGCAACCTCACGCTCTGCCCCAAGCACGCCCTAGCTCTGCCTTTGCCCTCTCCGTATTTTCAAAAGAGCAGCATGCACTCTAGCGCTCGATCAACGTGCCGAACAGCGCGAGCCCGCCGGTTATGAAGACGAGGTCGAAGATCCCGATCAGCTTGAAGTAGTCGAGGAGCTCGCCGAGCGACGCGCCGCCGAGCAACTCGCGCGTGCCGGCGACCGCCGACAACAGCGTGGGCGACAGCAGTGGGAACAGCACGATGGCGAGTAAGAGGTCACGCGCGCCGGTCCGCACCGTCATCGCGCCGAACAGCGTGCCGGAGGCGGCGATACCGGGAATGGCCGCGAGCGCAAACAAGGCGAGACCGCAGCCTACGCGCGTCAGGTCGAGCGCAAACAGCAACGCAGTTACCGGCACCACGACCAACGCTACGACGAACAGGAAGAGGCAGACGCCGCTCGCCTTGCCCGCAAAAATAGCGCTGCGCTTGATGGGCGCGATGAGCAGACCGTCGAGCGCCGCCTCTTCACGCTCGCGCTGCCACGTCTTGCCGAGCGAGAGCACGGCCGCAAACGCGAGCGCAATCCAGATCACGCCGGAGGCGACGATCCGGCCGGTCGCGGGTCCACCGAAAAAGGCAAGCGACGCGAGAATCACGACCAGGAGCGCAAAGAAGCCGCTCGTGACCACGACCTCACCGGTGCGAAGTTCGAGCAACAGATCCTTGTGCAACACACCGAGCACTTGCGCGCCCCAGCTCGGCAGCTTGCGATCCAACGCCGCGGGCGAAGCGATCATGCTGCTCTCGGCGCCCTGAACCATCGCGTTCGATCATACACGGCGTTGCCTCCGTCGTCGCACGAGCGTACATTGCCGCCATGCCCTGGGGTACGGGTTCGCTTTCCAGGCCCGCAGCGCTCGCGATCGGGCTCGCGTTTCTGGCGTGCGGCGGTCGCACCAGCTACTTGCAGGAAACCGGCGCGGACGGAGCCGTGGCTACGCCGACCAGCGCGCCCGGCGGCGGTCCCGTCATCATGCCGCCCACGACCGAACCGCCGGGCCACGGCGGCAATAGCACGGCGTTCGGCGGTGCCAGCGGCGCGGGAGCGAGCATCGGCGCCGGCCAGGGAGGCATGACGAGCATTGGCGGCATGACCAGCGCGAGCGGCATGACGAGCGGGGGTGAAGCGGGCGAGACCGGCAGCGGCGGCGACGCGGGCTGCGAGAGCCTCTCTTCCGAAGCCCTGGACGCGCCCTCCTGCGGCTACGACCCGGCGCAAACGATGGTGAGCTACCGCGGAACGCTCTGGTTGTTCGTCGAGGGCGTGCTCGAGAACACACCAGGGTCGGCCGTTCAGGACGCTTTCTACAATCTCGACGTGGACAATCAGTCGACGGCCCTGAGCGCCTGCCCCGATTGCTTTCGCTATAACTTCGCCAGCGAGGCCAATTGCGTATGCAGCTACGAGTGTCCGAACAGCAGCCACCGGGTGGCGGATCTGCTGCTCGACGGCTATCCGGCGTTCGAGCCGTCCCACCGGTACACCGTGCGGCTCGCCATCGGCGACGGCGCGACCCAGCTACGCTTTGGCATGGCGGACTGTGGTTGTTCCGACAATTCCGGTACTTACTTGATCAAGCTCGAGCCTTACCTGCCCTCGTGCACGCCCCCCTCGTTGTAGCGGTCGCATTGTCGTCGCGCCGCGACGCGGCTACCCTTCGCGCATGGCCGAGATCCGCGTCGAGCACGTGTTCAACTGCAGCGAAGACACTTTTTGGGGCAAGGTGTTTTTCGACGAAGAGTACAATCGGCGCCTGTTCAAAGACGTGCTGAAGTTTCCGACTTGGCGCGTGCTCAAATCGAACGACAGCGAGAGCGCGGTCGAGCGCGTGATCGAGGCGTCGCCGCCGATCGGTGATTTGCCGGGCGCGCTGAAAGCCGTGGTGGGCGAAAACGTAGGCTACGAAGAGCACGGCCACTACGACAAGAAAACGCGCCGCTACAAGGTCAGGGTGGTGCCCAATCGCTTGAGCGACAAGATCTCGGTCAACGTCGAGATGTGGCTGGAACCCGCCGGCGACGGCAAATGCCGGCGTATCGCCAAGGCCAGTGCCACCGCCAAAATCTTCGGCGTCGGCGGCATGCTCGAGAAAAAAATGCTCTCCGATCTCGAGCGCAGCTACGAGAAGAGCGCCAGCTTCACCAACACGTTCGTGGCGGAAAAGGGCCTATGACCACGCGTCGGCGCATCTTTGCGTCGACCATGCGCGCGGCCGACTCCGAGCCGAGCGAGGCGCCGCTGTGCGGCGGCATCGAGGCGGGTGGCACCAAGTTCGTCTGCGCGATCGGCAGCGACCCACTGCATATTCACGCGCGTGCGCGTTTCGAAACCGATCAAAGCGGTCACCCGGAGCGCACACTGCAAGCGTGTCACGATTGGTTTCGTGACGAGCAGCAGCGACTCGGCGTGACGATCAGCGCGCTCGGTATCGGCTCGTTCGGTCCGCTCGATCTCGCGCGCCGAACCATCACCACCACGCCCAAGCCCGGCTGGCGAAATTTTCCGCTCGGCAGAGAGCTCGAACGGCTCTTGGGGTTGCCCATTGCGTTCGACACCGACGTGAACGCGGCCGTGCTCGCCGAACATCGCTGGGGCGCGGGCCGTGAGGTGAGCTCGCTCGTGTACGTCACGATCGGCACGGGTATCGGCGGCGGCGCGCTGGTCGCGGGCGAGCTCCTGCACGGCGCGCTTCACCCGGAAATGGGCCACATGCCGCTGCATCGCGACCCCGCCGACACCTTTGCCGGCGTCTGTCCCTATCACGGCGCGTGTTGGGAGGGCCTCTGTTCGGGCCCGGCCCTGCGCGCGCGCTGGGGCTTGCCCGCCGAGGAGCTCGCTCCCGACCACCCCGCGTGGCCCGTGCAAGCGCGCTACGTCGCGCAGGCTCTATACACGGTGGCCTGCGTGCTCTCACCGAAACGCTTCGTGCTCGGCGGGAGCGTCTCGCACGCCGGCCGGCTCGGTTCGGCGCGTTTTCTCGCACTCGTCCACGCGCACTTTCGCGCCATCGCGAACGGGTATTTGGCGCTGCCCGAGCTCGCGGAAATCGAGCGCTACATCGTGAGCCCCGGGCTCGGCGAGGACTCAGGCGTACTCGGCTGCCTCGCGCTCGCCGAACGAGCGCTCCTCGGCGAACGCGCGTCGTTGCGACGTCACTAGGGCATAGCTCGCTCTGTTGAAAACTCGCGGCCCCGCCACAAGCGCGGCCACCCTATTTTCTAAGCCCGATTGCTTGTAACACGCGTTACGACGGTTGGGCCCCGAGAGAGGCTCGCTCTCACTCGCTTGTCCGCTCCCGCTCAACCCTGAGCCCGCGCCGGCACAACACTGGTGCACGCGAGTGTCGCGGGGCAGCCCACGTTCGCAATCAGGCTTTCGCCTTCTTCGGTGCGGCCTTCTTGGGCTTGGCTTCGCTCGCGGGCTTCGCGGCTTTCTCGGCGCTGGCCTTCGGCGCGGCGGCCTTGGCCGGCTTGTCTGCCTTGGCCGGCTTCGGCTTGGCGCTCGCGGCGGGCGCCTTCTTGGCGGCGCGCGCGGCGGACGCGTGCAGGTCGAGCAAGCGCGGCAGCGGGTAGCTGCCGAGTAGCTTCTCGTAGCCTTGATCTTTGACGCGCTTGTTGAGCTCGAGGATCGCGCTAATGAGTTTGGCGCGTGAACCGAAGCGCGCCTTCGCGTCGGTGAGCGTGTCGTGCAGGTGCACGAGCTTCTTGTTGGTGACGCGCGCGAGGCCCTTCTCGCCGTTGACGCGATCGAGCCAGAGGTCCTCCGTGGCCAGCTTTTGCACGGCTTCCACCAGCTTGTCTTTGGATTGGAAGCGCTCTTTGACGACGAGGACGGGTGACTTTTTCATGGGTTCGGCTCCGGCCCGCAGGGACCACGCGAAGGGCGCGGTTTTTAGCAACGGGAATAGGGTCTGGCAAGCGCCAGCCCCGATCCGGCCGAGTGACCGGCAACCGCGCGACGCTCCGCGCCGTGCTGGGCTCGCGGGTGACTTAGTGCTAACCGCGGCCCACATGTCTTTGCGCATGCGCTTTGCGCCGTCGCCGAGCGGATCCCTGCACATCGGGAACGTCCGCTCGACTCTGTTCACCTGGCTCTGGTGCCGGAGCCAGGGCGGAAAGTTCATCTTGCGCGTGGAGGACACCGACCAGGAGCGCTCGAGCCTCGACAGTGTGCGCGCCGTGCTCGACGCCCTGCGCTGGCTCGGACTCGAGTGGGACGAGGGTCCGGAAGTCGGTGGACCGTACGAGCCGTATTTTCAGAGCGAGCGCAAAACGCTCTACCGCGAGTCCGTGGAGCAGCTGATCCGCGAGGGCAAAGCCTACCGCTGCTATTGCACCAAAGAGGAGCTCGACGCCCAGCGCGAAGCCCTGAAGGCGCGCAACCCCAAGGCGAATTTCGTGTACCCCGGCACGTGCCGCGATCGCAAGGACGCGCCGGATCTGCCGCACGTGGTGCGCTTTCGTTCGCCGAGCGAGGGCACCACGGACTTTACCGATCGCGTGTTCGGTCACATCAGCACGCCGAACTCGGCGCAGCAGGATTTCGTGCTGGTGCGCACGGACGGCTATCCGCTCTACAACCTGGCCGCGACCATCGACGATCACGCGATGGCCATCAGCTTCGTGGCTCGCGGGCGCGACCACATCGGCAATACGCCGCAGCAGATCCTGCTTTATCGCGCGTTCGGCTGGCAGCCGCCGGAGTTCGCGCATTTGCCGATGATGCTCTCACCCAAGGGCGAAAAACTCAGCAAGCGCAACGCCGCCGTGAGCGTGCAGGACTACCGCGACCGCGGCTACACACCCATGGGCGTGCTCAACTACCTCGTGCGCTTCGGTTGGTCGTCGGGCGACCGCGAGATTTTCTCGCGCGACGAGCTCGTGCAGCTCTTCTCCTGGGACCACGTGCACAAAGCCGACGGCAAATTCGACGAAAAGAAGTTCGCCGACGTCGCGTTCGAGCACCTGAAGCAGGACCGGCTCACGCCGCTCGCGGAATACGCCGAGCGCGTCAAGCCGTACCTCGAAAAGCGCGGCATCCCGAGCGCCGACGACGCCCGACTGCTCGCTGCGATCCCGGGCGTTCGCGAGCGCGCGCGCACCCTGGTCGACGCCGCGCACGACCTCGATTTCTATTTCCGCGAGCCGCCCGAGTTCGACGACAAGGCCCGCCAAAAGTTTTTGACGCCCGAGAGCGCCCAGACGCTCACGGCGCTCGGCGAGCTCCTGCGCGGCGCCGGAGAGTGGATCGCCGAGGCGCTCGAAAATGCGGTCAAAGCCTGGGCCGAGCAGCGTGGGCTGGCTCTCAAGGACGTGGCGCAACCGGCCCGCGTCGCTCTCACCGGACGCAGCGCGAGCCCGCCCCTGTTCGAGGTGTTGGCCGTGCTCGGCCGCGAGCAAAGCCTCGCTCGCCTCGCACGTGCCGTGGAGCTCGCGCAAAGCCGCTGACGATGGCGCCACTCCTTCCCGGCCTGGTGCCGAGCGGGGCACTGCCCGCGCCCGGCTTACCCCCTAACGGGCCGCAGCTCCATCTGCCGCTCACGCACCTCACGCCCGTCAGCTGGTTCGACACCATCCTCGGCTACCCGCCGATCAAGGCGTTCCTGCCGATTCCGATCATCTTGGCGCTCGCGCCGCTCGTGTGGTGGTTCTTTCGGGACACCTGGCGCGAGCTGGATCGCGAGGCCGAGGAAGCGCGCGCGCAGCACGGTCTCGACTTTCGGCGCGCCGCCGCTTGCCTGCTGATCGTGGCGATCGTGCTCACGCTGCAGGAGTACTACGGCGGTCGCGGCTTTTACGACATCTACTTTCGCGCGTGGTTGAGCGATTTGCAGGCGCGCGGCCACACGCGCATCAACCTCGCCAAATACGACGAATACTACGGGTTTTGCTGGTGGGTCGTGTCGCGCATCGGTGGCTACGTGCTGATCCCGTTTCCGCTCTGGAAGATCCTGTTCCGCGAGGACAGCCTGCTCGACATGGGCTTGCGCGGCCGCGGCTTCTTGCGACATCTATGGATCTACGGCCTCTGCCTCGCCTTCGTGCTGCCCGCCATGCTGCTCGTGGCGAGCCAACCCGACTTCGGCACCTACTACCCGTTCTACAAGGGCGCCTCACGCAGCTGGTTCGACCTACTCGCCTGGGAGAGCATCTACTTTGCGCAGTTCTTCGCGCTCGAGCTGTTCTTCCGCGGCTTCATCCTGGGCGCGCTGCGCCGGACGCTCGGCGCGAGCGCCATCTTCGTAATGGCCGTGCCGTATTGCATGATCCACTACGGAAAGCCGTACCTGGAGGCCAACGGCGCGATCGTGGCGGGCATCGTGCTCGGCTCGCTCTCGATGCGTACGCGTAGCATCTACGCCGGGTTCTTGGTCCACATCACGGTGGCCTTTTCCATGGATTTTCTCGCGTTGTGGCGGCGGGCAGCATTGCCGTTACATTTCTGGAACTAGTTTTGTGTTTTCTCATGGAGTTCTGACCGGAAAACGCTCGGCGATGCCTCCAACCTGCTGGAAAGCACGCGCCGGGTCCGCCGGCTTGCGTTGGGTTCTGGTCTTACTTCCAGTCCGCGATCCGCTGATCCGAAACTGAAATGCCGTTTAGCGGGGCGTTGCCCCTCTGAGCATTCATCACTTTTTTTGTGAAGTTCTGGCTGGAAAACGTTACGCGGCTACTCCGAGCTGCAGGGAAGCATGCGCCGGGTCCGCCGGTTCGCGTTTGGTTCTGGCCTCTGTTCCGTGCCGCGATCTGGTGATCCGAAACTGAAATGCCACGTTGCGGGGCTTTGCCCCGGCGCCCCAGGAATGCTGCTGGTTGAGCTTGAGATGTGGCCAATGCTCAGTTTGCCCCTGCTCCCCAGGAGGCTGCTGGTTGAGGTTGAGATGTGGCTAACGTTCAGTTCGCCCTTCACCCCAGGAGGCTGCTGGTTAGGTTGCGATGTGGCTGATGTTCAGTTCGTCCGAGCTCCCCAGACAGGCTGCTGGTTGAGATTTGGGGATGTGACGAATGCTCAGCCCTGCTCCCCGATCCGCACTTTCCGGTTTTCGTCGCGCGTGAACGCGGTATATTGCGCGAACGATTAATGGAACAAAACGCGCTGTATTCTCCGCGGCCGCCCGACACGGCATCGGAATCCCCCAAGCGACCGAGCACGGAGAATGGGCACGCTGAATGGACCACTGAGCGCAGCGCTCAGCGCTATCAGATCCAAGGCTGGGGCGCGCCGTACTTCTGCGTCAACGCGCGTGGCCACATCGAGGTCACGCCCAATCCGGATCTCGCGCGCTCCGTCAACCTGTTCGAGCTCACGCAGGATCTGAAAGCGCGCGGCCTCGAGCTGCCGCTCTTGATCCGCTTTCCGGAGATCGTGGGCGATCGCATCAAGCGCATCAATGAAGCGTTTCAAAAAGCGATCAGCGAGTACGACTACCGCGGCACCTATCGCGGCGTGTTCCCCGTCAAGGTGAACCAGCAACGCCACTTGGTGGAAGAAGTCGTCGAGAGCGGCCGCGCTTGGAACTTCGGGCTGGAGGCCGGCTCGAAGCCCGAGCTCTTGATCGCCCTCGCCGCCATGCACGACGTGGGCGGCCTCATCATCTGCAACGGCTACAAAGATCAGAAGTACATCGAGACCGCGCTCGTCGCTCAAAAGTTCGACAAGACCGTGATCGTCGTGCTCGAGCGCCGGGAAGAGCTCGACATCGTCTTCCGCGCCTCGGAAAAGCTCGGTATTCGCCCGATCCTCGGTATCCGCGCCAAGCTCACCACCAAGGGCGTCGGACGCTGGGCGGACTCCGCCGGCGATCGCGCCAAGTTCGGCCTGACCACCTCGGAAATGGTGGAAGTCGTCGATCGCCTGGCCGAGCGCAACATGCTCGACTCCCTACAGCTCCTGCACTTTCACATCGGCAGTCAGATCTCGAGCATCATCCCGATTAAAAACGCGATGCAGGAAGCGTCGAACATCTACGTCGAGCTCGCCAAGCTCGGTTGTCGCATGGGCTACCTGGACGTCGGCGGCGGGCTCGCGGTCGACTACGACGGCTCCAAGACGGACTTTCACGCCTCCAAGAACTATCAGCTCGAAGAGTACGCCGCGGACGTGGTCGCCCACGTGCAAGCCGCTTGCAACAAGAGCGACGTCCCCGTACCGACGCTCGTCAGCGAGAGCGGACGCGCGATCGCGGCGCACCATTCGGTGCTGGTGTTCGAGGTCGTGGGCGCGAATGAAGTCCGCTTCGGCGAGCCGGTCGAGCAAAAGCCGGAGGCGCATCGCCTCCTGAAGGAGCTCTACGAAACGTACCGCGGCATCCAGCCGAAGAACGTGCAAGAGAGCTACCACGACGCGAGCCAAGCCAAAGAAGAGGCGCAGAGCCTGTTCAAGTACGGTTACCTCGGCCTGCGCGAGCGCGCGCAAGTGGAGCGCCTGTATTGGAACTGCTGCGAGAAGATCCACCACACGCTGAAGCGCCTCAAGTTCGTGCCCGAGGAGCTCCAGCACCTCGATCACAACCTGTCGGCCATCTACTATTGTAACTTCTCGGTCTTCCAATCCGCGCCGGACATCTGGGCCATCGATCACCTGTTCCCGATCATGCCCATCCACCGGCTCGAGGAAGAGCCCACGGTGGCCGCAAAGCTCGCTGACCTCACGTGCGACAGCGACGGCATCATCGATCACTTCATCGACGTCGAGGACGTGAAGGGATCACTCGACCTGCACGCCTTCCGCGAGCACAACCCGCCTTACTACCTGGGCATGTTCCTGAACGGCGCCTACCAGGAGATCTTGGGGGATCTGCACAACTTGTTCGGCGACACGCACGCCGTGCACGTCGCGCTCACGGACGAGGGTTACCAGATCCGCCACGTGATCAAGGGCGACAGCGTCACGGACGTCCTACGCTACGTCGAGTACGTGCCGGAAAACATGGTCGACGCCGTGCGCCGCCAAGCCGAGCGCGCCGTGAGTGCGGGCCGCCTCACCAACGAACAGATGCGCACGCTGATGCAGCACTACGAAGAGTCGCTGCGCAGCTACACGTATTTGACGGACGACTGAGTCGGATTTACGCCGCAGCTCGACGTGGCCTGCCGGAGCGGTAAACTCCGCAACTCGTGGTCCATTTCACCGATTTGGGAGCATGGGAAAAGTCATGACCAAGCTCAAACTCCAAAATACCGTGGACTTTGGCAACGCCTCACGAGGTCTGATCGCATTCGATGAGGTACGAGTGCTCGAAATCGAAGCGCTCGTCGATACCGGAGCCACCATGCTGGCGATTCCTGTCGAAGCCGCGGCGGCTCTCGGACTGCCGGAAAAAGAACGCAAAAAAGTGAAGCTCGCTGACGGCAGTGTGCTCGAGCTCGCCCGGGTCACGGAGCTGACGATCGAAATCCTCGGGCGCAGCATGGCTTGCGACGCGCTCGTGCTCCCAACCGGTGCCACCGCGCTGATCGGCCAGATCCCGCTCGAAGGGCTCGATCTCGTCGTCGACCCGAAGTCGCGAGAGGTTCGCGTGAACCCCGCGTCGCCAGACACGCCGATGATGGATTTACTGCGCGCCAGCTGATATCGATAATAATCCGTAACTTCGGTAAGTTAGCGACGGGGCGCGCGGAACGCCGAGCTTTGCACGGAATATGCGCCGCCGGCTCAGGCGTTAGTTGGACTTCGAGGCCGAGCCCCGCGTACGATCCCCTTTGAGCATGAACTCCGCGCCCGTCGTGCCCTCGCGCACCCGCTGGACCCGTTTGGCGCTCACCGCCATCGGGGCGTTGGCCGTCGGAACGCTTTCCAGCACGAGCCGCGCAGATATCTACAAGCAGGTCGGCGCTGACGGTGTGATAAGCTTCACGAGCACGCCCAGCCGGCACGGCAAGCTCTACGCCGCCGACAAGAAGAGCGCGCCGGTATTCATGCCGAGCGACACGTCGGCCGAGCGCTTCAGCCGTTACGACGAATACATCCGGCAGGCCGCCACGCTCTATCAGATCCCGGAAGAGCTGGTGCGTGCCGTGATCCGCGTCGAGAGCGATTTCGATCCGCGCGCGGTCTCACCGGCCAACGCACGCGGGCTGATGCAACTCGTGCCCGAAACGGCCGAGCGCATGATGGTGACGGACATCTTCGATCCGCGACAGAACATCTTCGGCGGCGTGCGCTACCTGCGCGTGCTCGCCAATTTGTTCAACGGCGACATCGAGCTCACGATCGCCGCCTACAACGCCGGCGAAAACGCTGTGATTCGCTACGGCGGCATCCCGCCGTTCGCCGAGACGCAGGAGTACGTGATCAAGGTACTCGGCAACTACCGGCAATATCGCGCGCAGCGCACGCAGTAAAAAATCGTCCTGTTCGGCCGCGCGCGTCGCTGTCATGATCGAGACATGACGCCGTGCCGCTGGGGCTTCGCGGCCACGCTGCTCGTGGCGTGCAACGTCACGAAGGGTTTCTCGGACGCAGCCAACGACCTGGTACCCGAGCAAAAGAGCTACTTGGAACCCGGCGGGGAGCCGCTCGTGCCGGGCACGTTCCACGATCTGCGACTCGCGATCAAGCAAGGTAGCTCGGCCTACCTCACCGCCAGGCCGGGTCAGGCCGGCGACGCGGGACGCTCGCTCGACGTGATCGACATCCAGCACCAGAGTCTGTGCGAGCTCCCAAATGTCGCCGAGTACGACACGGACTTCGTCAAGCGCCTCACGCCATCGCCGCTGATCGCCTATCTGGAGGCGAGCGACGACTCCGGCCAGGGCACGCTTCGCTTCGCCGATCCCGCGTGTCGCCTCTCGGCGCTGAGCGTACCCGGTGCGAGCTGGCCCCCGATCGACGTGATTGATTCGGCTTGGCCGCCGATCGGCGCAAGCGCGGTGAGCGGCTTCGCGGTGCGCGTGGGCAGCGCGCTCGTCGCCGTCGATCCATTTCAGGGCGTGAGCAGGACGCTCGTGAATACGTTCACGGAGGCGCACCCGTTCGTGGCGTGGGATTCCGTCGCATACCACATCGAATGGCTGGTGGTCGGCGACGGCCAGGTCATCGTGTACGACCCGACCTGGCAAGAGATCGAGCGCTTTGGCAGCGGCGTGGACGGCTTGGCGCTCGAGTTTGGGCTCGCCAATCCAACGATCGACGCGCGCTTCACGGACGTCAGCGGCTTGCATCGGCTGACGCTGAATCCGGCACAAGCAAGCCTGGACATGGACACGTTGCTCGAGCCGGGCGCGTGCCAAGCGCACCTCGGTTCGCGGCCTGACTACGCGTATTTCCAAGACCAAGTGCTGTACCGATCGCCGTGCGGAGACTCCTCCCACTTGATTTTTCGCAGCGACAAGATGCGGTTTCAATTCGACGTCGACGCCGATCCGAGTTTAGCGCAAATAGCGGTCTTTTCGTCTCCGATCCTACCGCTGCTGGCCTTCCTGAAAGGTCCGGTCACCGGCAGCCGCCGAGGCGAGCTCGAGATCGCGGTGCCAAGCGACGTGAGCGCGCTCGACGGCAGCGTGCCGCCGTCACTCACCGCGCTCAAGGCACCGCTATCCGCGGGCACACAATGGGCTCTGGCGCAAAACGCGGAACTCGACTCGATCGCTTGGACCGAAGACTTGTACGCAATCGTGGACTCGGACGGCACGAGCGGCGAAATAGCCCGCTTCAACCTCGACACCACGAACGGCGCGGTGCTCGCGCGCAGCGCGCTCGCCGAACAGGTCCTGCTCCAGCTACCCGACGCTCTTCCGCCGCATCAACCGCGACGGTCGTACCCCAATCTGCTGTCCGACCTTCTGCTGGCCAATGCCACCAGCAATACGGCTGATCTAGTGGCTTTCTGCGACTGCTACAGCTCGTCGTTCCAAAGCTACGCGAGCCAAGTGCCGATTCACGGTTTCATGTCGTACACCGACGACACCTTCTACACCGGCAAGAAACCCAATTGGGTCGCGCTGGTGCTCGCCGGTTTCGACGGTAGCGCCGGGACGCTGTCAGCCTGGTCCGACGGCGCACTCCCGCTCAAGCTCGCGACGGGCGTCACTCCCGGTAAGTTCGCGTCACTCGAACCGATCGAGCTACTGGGCGCAGCGTTCATCAGCGGCTGGAACGAACAGAGCGGCGCCGGCCTTCTCGAATACGTCAACGCCGAGCTCGGCGTGCGCCAGCCGATCCACGCCGGCGTGTCCGAGCTCATCCCGGTGTTCTGGCCCGAATCGGGCGTGTTGTTCGTGGTCCCGAACGGCGACGACGCGGGCATCTGGTTCACGCTCGCCAAATAGCGCTCACGACGCGCGTCAGGTTTTCGCACGGGCTGCTTTGCGTTCGCCTTTTGCAGGTGACTTGTACGCCGCGAGCGCGCCCTCGAGCTCCTCGACGACGCGGTCGGCGAGCTCCTGCGGCTCCACCACCTTCGCCCGGCCGCCCCACTCCAGCACCCAGGATACGACCTGATTCAGGTTGCCGACCGTCATCGTCAAACGCACGCCGCCACCGCCGATCGCGGCGAGCTTCTGCGAACCGTGCACTTTGCGCATGCGCACGTACTCGGCCGCCTTGGCGTCGAAATCGATCACGACTTTGTGCGGTTTCGCGTCGCGCCAAATCCCGAATTCTCCCTCGAAGTACTGATCGACGTGAAAGTCCGCCGGTAGTTCGAAGCGCTCCGAAACAGCGGCCTCCGTGTCGCGCATGCGATCCAAGAGCAGCGTGCGAATCTCGCCGCGCCCCACGTGGTAACCCACGCAGTAAATCGAGTCGCGGTGGAGCACGAGCGCGTACGGGTGGATGGTAATGCGCTCTTCGCTCGCCTTGGCCGCGCCGCGATAGCTCAGCGTAAGCGGACGCAGATCGGAGACCGCCTGGAACAGATCGTCGAGCTCTTCCGTCTTTTCCGCGTAGTTTTTGGGCGCGTGCGGCAGGTACAAAAAGCGCTCTTCCAGGCGCGCATCGGCCAGGCCCGCGTTCGGGCCGCGGCCCGGACGCTGCGCGAAGCTCAAGAGTTTGCCGACGGCCATGTCGATCTCGTCAAACAAGGCCGAGCCGCGCATGGGCTCGAACAACCGGCGCGCGGCGAGCAGCGCGTACGCCTGCGTACGCCGCAGCTCGACCTTGCGCGGCATCTCGCTGGAACGAACGCGCCAGAGCAAGGCGCCGCCACCGCGCGTCGGCGCGCTCTCGAGATCGTATTCACGCTCGATCTCCTTCAGATAGCGGCGCATCGAACGCACCGTCACACCGAGCGCGTCGGCGAGCTCGTACAGCGAGAGACCGCGCGGGTGTTTTTCCAAAATCTCGCGCAAGCGATCCAGCCGCCGATGCTGCGTGAATTTGCCCTTCGGCCTGCCGCGAGATGGCTCCAAGATGTCGGTCACGCTAGTTCCCGCAGTGCGGGAGGGAAATGCCTGCTTTGAAATCTGGGAAGATCCTCGGATCCGGCGCTAGACTCCGCGCGCGTCATGCCCGAGCGAGCCTTCAATCCCGTGCTGTGGATCCGCGACAAACGGGACGGCAAACGCCACGACCCGAGCGCGATTCGGCGTTTCATCGCCGAGTTCACGGCGGGCCGCGTCGCGGACTACCAGATGAGCGCCTGGCTGATGGCCGCGCTCTTGCGCGGCCTGAGCGACGACGAAACTGCCGCGCTCACCGAAGCGATGCTGCGCTCCGGCAAGGTGCTCGCCCTCCGCTCGGTGCGCGGCCGCAAGGTCGACAAGCATTCGACGGGCGGAGTGGGCGATAAAATCAGCATCTGCCTCGCGCCACTAGTAGCAGCCTGCGGCGTGTCGGTACCGATGATCTCCGGGCGCGGACTAGGCCATACAGGCGGCACACTCGACAAGCTCGAGGCGATTCCCGGCTACCGCGTCACGCAATCCGTCGCGCGCTTCGAGCGCATCGTGCGCGACGTAGGTGTGTCGATGATCGGACAGACCGCGGAGCTCGCGCCCGCCGATCGCCGCATTTACGCCCTGCGCGACGTGACCGCGACCGTCGAGTCCATTCCGCTGATCGTGGCCAGCATTTTATCGAAGAAGCTCGCCGAGGGCATCGACGGCTTGGTGCTGGACGTCAAAGTGGGCCGCGGCGCGTTCATGAAGGATCGCAAGCACGCGCGTGAACTCGCCCGCGCGCTGGTTCGCGTGGGCTCGCGCGCAAATAAGCAGGTCGTTGCCCTTCTGACGGACATGTCGACGCCGATCGGACGCACGATAGGCAACGCGCTCGAGACACGCGAAGCGATCGAGGTTCTGCGCGGTGGTGGGCCGGGAGACACCCGCGAGCTCACGCTTTCGCTCGGCGTTGAGATGCTCCTGCTCGGCAAGGCGGCGCGCTCCAAGGGCCAGGCGCGGCAATTACTGGAGCGCGCGCTCGCCGACGGCTCCGCGTTCGAACGCTTCCTGCGCATGGTCAAAGCCCATGGCGGTGACACACGCGCCGTGGAGCATCCGGAGCGCTTGCCGACGGCGCGCGTGAAAGTACCGGTGTTGGCTGCGCGCGCGGGCTTCATCGGCGACTGCGACGCATACGCGCTCGCGTTGTCGGCGCTCGAGCTCGGCGCTGGCCGCACGCGCGCCGACCAAACAGTGAACCTCGCGGCCGGCATCGAACTCTGCGCCACCCTGGGTGAGCGCGTCGAGCGCGGCGCACCCCTCGCGCTGATTCACGCCGCCCACGCGCCGCAAGCAACGGCGCAAATCGGCCGCATCAGAGCCGCCTTCACCCTCGCCCCCAAGCCCCCGCGCCCAAAGAGCCGCATCCTCGAACGCATCGAAAGCTAACGCCGCGAGCCACGAATCCGAGCGAAACCCCGCGGGAAACCCCAAATTCAGGCTCCCGCCTCCCCGCTCGGCGCGCTGAGGCGTTAGACCAGGTTGTCGAGCGGTCCCGTGCACACGGAAGGCAGGCCGAAGCTCGTCGAGTTGTCGCCCATGGCGTTGAGGATGGAGACGAGCAGGTTGTTGTGGGGCGCGTCGGTGTATTTCAGGTAGCGACCCGTGCGGAAGTACCAGCCGCCGCCGACGACGAGCAGGGGCATGCGTTTGTGCGAGTGCGTGTTGCCCACGGAGACCTCGCTGCACATCACCACCAGCGTGCTGTCGAGCACCGTGCCGGACCCTTCCGGGATCTGCGCCAAGCGATCCAGGAAATTGGCGAGCATTTGGTTGTGCCAGGTGTGGCGACGGACGAGCTGATCGTGCGCGTCGGTATCGCTGTCGCCCGCGTGTGACAGCGCGTGGCCCTCGCCCAAGCTGTTGACCCACGGGTAGCGAATGTGATTGAGCGAGGTGGAGATTTGGTAGGTCGCGACGCGCGTCAGATCGCAGGCGAACGCCGCCGCCAACAAGTCGAGCTGCAGCTCCGCGATCTGCGGCATCGTGTCTTCACTGTCGACGGTGTTCGGGACCGTCATGTCGTCGGTCGAATCCGTGAAGGTTGGCGGCGCGACGGGCAGCTGGCAGGAAGAGCTGCCGTTGCCGGTCGTACCGAGCCGCGTCTCGATGTCGCGCACCAGATCTAGATGCGCCTGGACCTTTTGCTGATCGCTGACGCTCAGGCGCGGCGACAACAGCCGAAATTGGCTTTGTACCGTGTCGAGCACCGAGCGGCGCTGCGCCGTCATGGGATCGACTTGACCCCCGCCAGGCTGGAAATTGCTGAACAAGCGGTTGAATACGTCGTCCGGGTTGTTCATGGGCGGCAAGGCCGCGCCTGGACCCGCATACGCGATACGGCCCTGCACGTCCTCCGCATTGGCGCGCACGCCGAGCTCGAGGCTCGTGAACGGCGTCCCTTGAGCGATCGTCTTGGCGACTTGTTGGTCGACGCTGATCCCGTTGGCCCAACCCGCGCGCTGGCCGCAGCCGTCCACGAACAGATCGCCGCTCTGCAGCATTTGCCCGGTGTACAGGCCGCCGATGCCCTTTTGATGCAAGCCGCCCGGCGCGTCCTGCAGATCCGTGACGGCCAGGTCGACGCCGTCGAGCAGCAGCAGACGGTTCTTGTAAGCCGCCAGAGGTTGGTGCACGAGGTTCAAGTCGAACGTGCTTTCGTCCACCACGTTCTGCGGCCAGAACGCGTCGGTCATCTCGCCGTTCGGCGCGTACATCAGCACCAGGCGCTTGGGGAACGTTTCCCCGGCGGCGCCTGCGCGCAACGAGGAGAGCAGCGGCAGAGCCACCGCGCTCCCGCCCAAACCCCACAAGAAATTGCGGCGGGTCAGCACTCGGTTCTTTCGCGCGCGCTCGGTCACAGCTCCTCCGGCAACGGTGGGCGATAGCGGAAGGCATCCGTCAAGGTCAGGGCCACCAAGAGCTCCTTGAAACGCCCACCCGAGTTCGTGAACGCTTGCTCGGCCTGAATCAGGCTACAGCCGTCAGCCGGCGTTTCCGTGCGCCCGAACGCGTAGCGATACCAGTTGGTCGCGACGCAATTTTGCACGAGCGGGCTCTGCGCGAGCCGCGCTGAGAGCTCGCCCTCACCGTTGAACGGGCCGTTCAGCGTGTCGTCGGGGGTGCCGAGCATCTCGCCCGAAGCGTCGATGGGCAGGCTGTTCTCGCTCGTCCGGTAGTTGCCGAGTTGATCGAAATTCTCGAAACCGAAACCGACGCCGTCGAGCGCCTTGTGACAACCCGCGCAACCCGGCTCCGCGGTGTGCACCTTGAAGCGCTCGCGTGTGGTGAGCATCGGGTTCGGATCCGGGGCCACCGGGTTGAAGCCGGGCGGCGGTGGGTCCACCGGAATGCACAAAAGCTGTTGCCGTACGAAGACACCGCGCTGTACGGGCGCGGTCTGATCCGCGTGCGCGAGCATGGCCATCAGCGCCGGTTGCGCCAACAGACCGACGCGCCCGGGCGCGTTCTGAACCAGAGCAAAGCTCGTGTCGCTCGGAGCCGGCGCTCCGTACAGATTGGCGAGGCGAGCATTGAGATACATGTCCGTCGACGTGAGCAACGAGCCGATGTCGCCGAGATCCCAGTACGCGTGGTCCAAGTACGTGTCGATCGACCCGCGCAGATCGTCGCCAATGCTCTTTACGTCGGTCGTCGCATCCGGCGGATTGCGCGCGAGCC
The DNA here is from genome assembly GCA_036496745.1 of Polyangiaceae bacterium. Classification (GTDB taxonomy): domain Bacteria; phylum Myxococcota_A; class Polyangia; order Polyangiales; family Polyangiaceae; genus PMG-095. The sequence continues at coordinate 9,023 of DASXKQ010000365.1, read as the reverse complement.
CCGTGAGTTGGTCGAGCTGGAGCCACTGATGATTGAAGTCGCGCCCGACGTCGTGCGCGCGCGGCGCTTCGAGCAGCCGGCGCGCCTGCGCCTCGACCTCGCTGGCACTGGCGAGTTCCCCGCGATCTGCGGCGGCGAACAGCGCGTCGTCCGGCATCGAACCGGTCAGGAAATAAGAGAGGCGCGAGGCCACTTCATATGGACCGAGCGCAATGGCGCCGGTTTGGCTGGTCGGCGCCGCAGCCGAGTCCACCCGATACAAGAACTGCGGAGACTGCAGCATGGCCTCGATCACGAGCTTGATCGCCGTCGGGTAGTCCTGCGACGCGACCTGGGCAGCCAAGAGAGAGTTGAAGGCGCTCGCCTCGTCCGCGCTGAGCGGACGGCGAAACGCGCGCTTGCCGAAGCTCGTCACGAATGCGGCGCCGCATTGCTGCTGGCCACTCACGGTCGTGTCCGAACAGGCCGCCAGCAAATTCAGGTTCTGCGTGACGGCACGCGCGGCGATGCCCTCCGCCGCGTCCATGAACTGCTCGACGAGCAGCGGGTTGGCGATGTGCACTTCCGTGTTGTTGTTGAAACCCTGCACCTGATTCTCGGGCGGGAACGAGGCCGAGGGGTGCGAGTCGTCTCCGAGCAGATCGGCGATCGTCGCGTCGTACTGCGCGCGCGTCAGGAGCGACGCGGGCGACGTCGGGTGGTCGGACGGGGTGCAAACCAACGCCTGCGCGGTCGCCGTGTTGCGAACGGCGATGCTCGGATCACCCGAAGAGCAGCCTAGCGCGCAGAGCGCGGCGAGACCCGAAAGCGACGAAAGCGAAGCGAAACGCATGGCCGAGAACCGAAGCTTGCACCGAAGCCTGCACTCCAGCATCCGCCCCGTCAAACGCCCCATACGATCCGCGCTAACGCATCGCGTTATCAGCGAAAATCCGGCCTGCGAGGGCTTCGGGACAACTTGGGACATGACCAAACGAGAGCCGCGCATCAGACGCGAAGCGAAAGCGGATGCCTACTGGGGAAGGCAGTACCTAGTGGATGCGCTGACCAGGCGTGGCGCCCGCGTCGGGGCTCAAAATGAAGACCTCTTTGCCGCCCGGGCCGGCGGCCACGACCATGCCCTCGCTCATGCCGAACTTCATCTTGCGCGGGGCAAGATTCGCCACCACGACGACCAGCCGCCCCACGAGCGACTCGGGCGCATACGCCGACTTGATGCCCGCGAAGATGTTGCGCACCGTGCCGCCGCCGAGCGACACCGTCAGCTTGAGCAGCTTGTCCGCCCCGGGCACGAGCTCCGCGCTGAGCACGCGCGCCACGCGCAAATCCACCTTCGAAAAGTCGTCGATGCTGCACTCAGCCGCGAGCGGCTCCGCTTTGAGCGCCGCGCCGTCGTCGTCCGCGCTGGCTGCGGCAGCCGGCGCATCGGCGGCGTCTACCGCCTCGTCTGGTTCTTTGCTGGCGTCGATCATGGCTTGGAATTTCTTGGGATCGACGCGCGCCATCATGTGTTGAAACTCGCTCACGGCCGTGCCCAAGAGCGGCGTCTGCGCGGCGTCGAAGCGCGTGATCTCGCTGCCGAGCAAGCGCCCCGTTTGCTCCGCGAGCGCGGGCAGCACGGGCGTCAGATAGACGACGATCTGCCGGAACAGGTTGAGCGCGACGGTGCACACGTCTTGCAACTCGCGCACACCCGCGGCGAGCCCGTCCCCCTCGAGCATGGACAGCACTTTCTTCAGCTTCCAAGGCTCTTTTCGGTCCACGTACTCGTTGGCCCGATCGGCAAGCGCCATCACCAGGCGCATCGCACGCGCCGTATCGAGCCCCTGATACGCATCGGCGATCTCCGCGCCGCGCGCGGCGGCCTCGCGAAAGAGACCGCCGTCGTCCGGGTAGCTCGCGGACAGTCCCGTGCCCTGCGCGAAGCGCGCGGTGCGGCTGGCGAGGTTGACGACCTTACCCACGATGTCGGAGTTCACCTTGTTGACGAACTCGTCCTGGTTGATGTCGAAGTCGTCGACTTTGGCGCCCAGCTTGCTGGCGTAGAAATAGCGGAGCGCGGCCGGGTCGAGATGCTCGAGGTACGTCGACGCGAGCACGAAGGTGCCCTTGGACTTCGACATCTTCTCGCCGTTGGCGGTCAGAAAACCGTGCACGTGCACGCGCTCGGGCAAAGGAAAGCCCGCGCTCTTCAGCATGGCCGGCCAGAACAGCGTGTGAAAGTAGACGATGTCCTTGCCGATGAAGTGATGGATCTCGGTGTCCGACGAACGCCACCAATCGTCGAAGGACTCGCCGGTTTTGTCGCACCAGTCCCGAGTCGACGCGAGGTAACCGATCGGCGCGTCGAACCACACGTACCAAAATTGCCCGGGCGCGTCGGGAATCTCGAAGCCAAAGTACGGGCTCGGCCGCGACACGTCCCAGTCGCGCAGCGCGTCGCCCAAAAAGTGGCCCTTCAAGTAGTTTGCGATCTCGGCTTGCAGGTGCTGCCCGCTCTGCGTCCATTCCGTGAGAAAGCCGCGCAATTTGTCGATTTGTACGAACAAGTGCGGCGCGCTCCTGAGCTCGGGCGAAGCTCCGCTCAGCGTGCTCACCGGATTCTTCAAATCGGCCGGCGAGTACGTGCTGCCGCAGCTCTCGCAGGCGTCGCCGTATTGGTCCGGAGTGCCGCAGCGCGGGCAGGTGCCCTTCACGAAGCGATCGGCGAGGAAGACGCCCGCCTTGGGATCGAACAACTGCGAGACCTCGCGTTCGGCCACCAGTCCCTCGCTCCGCAACTTGGCCCAGAACTCGCCGCACAGCGCGCGATTCGAGGCGGAGTTCGTGCTGCCATAGTGATCGAACGCGATCTGGAAGCCCGCAAAGTCGCGCTGGTGCGCGTGACCCATGTCGGCGATCACGGCTTCTTCACTGCGCCCTTCGCGCCGCGAGCGGATCATGATCGATGTGCCGTGCGTATCGTCGGCGCAAATATAGATCGCGCGCGCGCCGCGCAGGCGCTGAAAGCGCACCCAAATGTCGGTCTGAATCGTCTCCACCAAATGACCGAGGTGAATGTGCCCGTTCGCGTAGGGCAGCGCGCTCGTAACCAGAATCCGGCGAGTCATGATCGGGGGCCGAGCGTAGCCTGAAATCCAGGGCGTCGCTGCTCCTCGGCGCATCTTGCGGTGCGCCCGAGCGACGGTTAGCTTGGCTCGAGCAGCATGCGCCGTCTCCTCCTCAGCGGCTCCTTCTTGTTCGCCGCGCTCGCCACGAGCCGCGGCGCCCGCGCGAGCGACCCGGATCCCTGGTTCGGTCGCGACAAGGCCCTGCATTTCGGCCTCTCCGTCGGTCTCGCCGCAACCGGCTACGGCGTCTCCAGCATTTGGCTCAAGCCGCCCGCCGAGCGCGCTGCCGTCGGCGGCGCATTCTCACTCAGCCTCGGCGCCGGCAAAGAACTCTGGGATCTCGCCGGTCACGGCGACCCGTCGTGGCGCGACTTCACCTGGGACGTGATCGGCACCGCCGTCGGTCTCGGCCTGAGCCTCGCCACCGACGCGCTCATCCACTCCGGCTCAACCGACAAGACCACCACCGCGCGCAGCGGGCTCGTGGTGAGCTTCTGAGAGAGAAGAGACGCTATTGGGTGCGTGCGCTCCGCACGGCCGCCAGTGCTTCTTCGAGCGCCGGAATGACAGCCAGATCTTTCTTGCGAGCGGCGGCTTTCTTGCTCGCGATGATGCGTTCGAGCCGGAGCACACGCACCTGAACGCCGTCGATGGCAAGCTCCAGCGTGTGCGCATACTCTTCCGCAAAGGCGCCCAGTCCGTGCATGTGCGTCACGATGTCGAGACGATCCCCGACGGCGTCACCGCCAATTTGAGGCGGGCGCATGCCGAAGGAGCCTGACACCCAAATCCCGCCTGCGGCGCTGACCGCCTGGCCAATGCGCAGATCCGAGACGTCTTCCAACCAGAGGTCAATGTCTCGCGTGGCCGTATTTGCGCCTTGCAGAACGGCAGCGCTCAACCCCACGAGCATATAGCGCACACCGCTCTCATTGAGCGCCTGCAAGAGCACACGCTCAGCGCTGCGGAGTGCTGAAAAGTCTTCCATGCTGCAAGGCCGCGCGTAGTCGTTCGCTCGGCGTTTTTTCGAGATTGCGCAGAACGCGATACACGCCGCTCACATCCATGCCCGGTTGCTCTGCTGCGATCTCGTGGGCTCTCCGCCAGCGCGCTTCATCGCGCACGAGCCACGCTTGCTCGTCCGCTGTGTGCCCGCTCAAATCTGCCATGAACCCCAGCGTATCACTATTCGGTAACCCATCCATGAAGAGAGAATTCACCGCGAAGGGCGCGCTTCGTGGTACCCGAAGGGTGCATGAAGCGCGAGCTTTTTTGGGTGAGCCGTGTTCGGCGTAGCCGTCACTCGTACGACGCGCCGTAGACCATGACGAACCGCGCGCTCCAAACCCCAAAAATTCTTCTCGCCTTCCCGGCTTCCTGTTGATCTCCTCCCCGATCGCGACGAAAACGGTGGCATGGCACTCCTCGACGGCAAAGTGACGGTGATCAGCGGAGCGGGCAACGGCATTGGGCGAGCGACGGCGCTGCTCTTCGCGAAGGAGGGCGCGCGCGTGGTCGTCAACGACGTGGGCGGCGCGCGCGACGGCGCTGGGCAGGCGCACAATGCGGCCGACGCGGTGGTCGCGGAAATTCGCGGCGCGGGCGGCCAAGCTGAAGCGAACTACGACAGCGTCTCGACGCTGGACGGCGCGCGCGCGCTGATCGGCACGGCGCTCGGCAAATTCGGGCGCGTCGACGTGCTCGTCAACAATGCCGGCATCCTGCGCGACAAGACCCTGCTCAAGATGGACCTCGCGCAGTGGAGCGCCGTGCTCGACGTCCACCTCACCGGCACGTTCTTGTGCACGCAAGCCGCGGCCGAGAAAATGAAGGAGCAGGGCGGCGGCGTGATCGTCAACACCACCAGTGTCTCGGGCCTGCTCGGCAATTTCGGACAAGCCAACTATTCCGCCGCCAAGGCCGGAATCTACGGCCTCACGCGCACGGCGTCGATCGAGCTGCAGCGTTACAAGATCCGCGTGAACGCTCTGGCGCCCGTCGCCAAAACACGCATGACCGAAGATCTGCCGATGTTCGAGAAGATCGAAGGCAGCATGTCGCCCGAGCACGTCGCGCCCGCGCATTTGTTCTTAGCCAGTGATCTGTCGAGCGAACTCACTGGCTCCGTGCTGTCGGTCGCGGGCGGGCGCATGAGCGTTTACAAAGTGGTCGAGAGCGCTGGTCGCTACAAGGAAACCGACGGCGGCGTCTGGACGGCCCAGGAGATCGCCGACAACTTCGCGTCGATCAGCAAATTGTAACGAGGCTGTGCGAATCGGCGAAGTGCTGGAAACTCCGCGGGCGAACGGGGCAAAAGAGGACACACGGCATCGCTCGATCGGCGAAAGATGCCCGAATCGTTGCTGCGCCCATGCGCGGATGTTAGTTTTTTCGGGTCGAGGCCCGCTCGCGCCACGACCCGAACGCGATGCGACGCGAAGCCAACATCCCCCTCTTCCTGTGGGTCGCCACGGCGGTGCTCGGTCACCTCATGTGGGGTGGCGGTGTCGACCATGGCGCGAGGCTACTGCGGCAGACGCTCGACATTCAGAGTTTCGCTCGCTCCGTGCAGAACCGCGCGCGCGGCGTGGGCACCCCGGTCGAAGTCGCGCTGCTCAACGACGACAAGGACGAGCCCGACAAAGAGACGGCGCCCGACCAAAAGAAGGACGAGCCCGAGGACGTCAAGCCGCCCGAAGAAGAGCAGGCCGATCGCGATGATCCGGCGGCCAAGAAAACACCGCCGCCGCCAGCCAAGAAGCTCGAGCCGGAGCAAGAAAAGAAGGACCCCGATCTCAAGAAGCCCGACGACAAGAAGAAGCCCGAGGTAGAAAAGAAACCCGAGCTAAAGTCGCTCGAGCCCCCCACGCCCGCGCCGCAGCAGCTCGATCTCCCGCACCAGGTTGCCGTCCGGCAGGTGGTGAAGGACGAGCATCAGGCGGACAACCCGAACGCGAAGTTCATCGCCGACAAGGCGAATCACACCGACGAAGAGACGCAGGCGCGCGTCACGAGCACGGACCAGAACGACGCGAACCCACAGCCGAGCGGCAACCATTCGAGCGGCGATCAAGCGCCGGGGGATTCCGACCAGACCAAGATCGCGCAGTCCGAGGATCGCGCGGGCAGTCACTACAGCGCGCCCAACGACCAACCCGAGGCCGCTCAGCAAAAGCTGGCGATGATGAAGGCTCCGCAGACGGCGGAGAGCGGTCGCACGCGGAGCGGGGCCGAAGCGCGCGCGCAAGAGGGCGCGGCGAGCGGCTCCGATCACGCCAAGAGCTCGCAAGCCGCGCAAGAAGGACAAAAGGCGCAGGCGGCTTCCAAGGCCACCGATCCGATCCCGGAGTCGCTGACGGCTAGCAGCGGGCGCTTCACCGTGCCCGGACCGCGGCAAGCATTCGTCGACCAGGCGGAGCGCAAGGCTCGTCAGGAGCACCCGTTGCCCAAGCGCCGCAGCACCGGCGCCGCGATCTTGGGCTACGGCTCGGCCGGCACGACCGCCAACGGCGTCAACCTGAACTTGGAACCCACCACCGCGGTCGCCGCGATTGGCCACGATCAGCTGCTGAAGGAAAAGCTGATCGACGGCGAGCGGCGCAAGAGCGCTCACCGCGGCTCCTGGCACGCAGTCAGCATGGAGCGCTGGCGGAGCGCGATCGAAAACTACGTGCCGAGCGTGAAGCCGGGCAACCAGACCGCGCTCAATACGGCGGCGTCGCCGTTCGCGAGCTACTTGAACCAGGTCCACGATCGCATTCATCCGATCTTCGCCGATCGCTACTTGGCGGCCCTCGACCAGCTACCCGCTACGAACCCGCTCAGTAACCCAGAGCTGCTAACGGTGATCGAGATGGGACTGGACGAGGACTCCGGAAAGATCTGGCGCATGGGTGTCGTCCGCGCGAGCGGCGTGACCGCCTTCGACGTCAATGCGCTCGAAGCGATCAGCCAAGCATCGCCGTTCGGCCCGCCGCCGCACGAGATCGTGTCGCAAGACGGCCACGTCTGGTTCCACTGGGAATTTCATCGCAACGCTTATGCGTGTGGCACCGCCTTCGCTCACCCGTTCATCCTGAACAGCCCGCCGAAAGCGGCGCCGCCCGCGGTGCCACCGCCGAGCGCACCTCCGCCCGATCCTCGTGAAGCGCCGTCGGAGGAGCAACGACACGGCAGCCTCGAGCTCCGGACGCGCGGGCAGCTCGCCAAGAACTGAGTAAACAAGGCTTGCCCTCTCTCGCCTCCGACGAAACTCCGTCCGTGTCCGTGCGCGCACTCGCCGGCATCGCACTCGCGGCGACCGTGCTGAGCCGGGGCATCGCGCCGGCGATCCCGGGACTCAGCGTGGGCCTGGAGCACTTCATCCTGATCACGGATCGCGGCTCCGCGCTGCTCAGCCAGCTCGCGGCGGCCGGCGGCATAGCCGCCACTTGCCAGCTCGCGGTCAGCGCGCTCAGGACCCGCCACCTGCAGCTCGGCTTGCGCTTGATCGGCCTGCCGGCGAGCGCGATCGTGGTGGCGCTGGTGATGGCGGCTTGGGCGCGCCCGCTCCAGGCTGAGCTCTGCCGCGCGCTCGCGCTCGCCGGCATCGCCACGGCGACGACTGCCGCCGTGAGCGCTCTCGCGGACGCATCGCGCCGAGCAAGCGCGCTCGTGCTCGCGCTCGCGAGTGGCTCGGCGCTGCTGCACCTGGCCGCGCGTGAATTTGCCCTGCGGGCCGTGGAGGTCATGAGCCCGACGGCGTTCCACTGGTCGAGCGCGTTGGCGACCGTGGCCGTGCTGGTCGACGTCGCGGCGCTCACGCTCACCGGTCTCTACCTGAGCCGCAAAAATCCGCTTATGCTCGCGCTCGGTGCGGCCTCCGTGCTCGCCGTGTCGCTGACGCTGGCAATTCTTGCGCGGCACGGCACCGCCCCAGGCGCCGGCGCTTTCAGCGTGCTCACCCTGCGCACGCTCGCTCAACTGTCGCGGGCACCCTTGCCCATGCTGCCCGAACTCTTGCGCTTCACCATCCTACTCTGCACGCCCCTGCTGGCGATCCTGGCGCTCAGCCAGCGCGCTCCGCGCGCGCGAAGCGGCACAGTAATGGCTCTTTGCCTATTGTCGCTCGGCAGCCCAGACATGCCCTTGCCCGCATTGTGGCTGGTGCTCGCCGCCTTGCTCTGCCCGAGCTTCGAGCCCGGCTGGGACACCGTCCCACACCCCCAAGCTTGATGAAAGACGCGAGCTCTGCTCGCTAGAGCCGCGAGCTGAAAAGCGAAGGCAAAGCTGACGCAGCGAGCTTGCCACCGAGCGTGATTGCTCGCACACAGCCCGGACTTGAAGTCGACCAAGCGCGGGTGCTAATTGGATAGCGCGCGAGCAATTCGATGCGATTGCATGACAGCGGGAGTTGGGCGGGCGCGAAAGCGACACACCAAAGCGCACGACGCCGCGGCGTCGAATCCGAAGAATTGTCGCGTGCCACTACCCGGTCACGCCGCCTATTTGTTGAGAGCAAAAAAAATGATACTTTTTGAGGCGCTGGTGCATCGAACTCGGGAGCGCATTTGGCCGGCGTGAAATCGATCCTGTTGGTGGAGGATGACCCTACGGTCGGGCGGGCCGTGGAGCGCGCCATGACTCGGCGCGGTTTCGCGGTGAGCCTGGTGCGCAGCTGCGCGGCGGCGCGAGCTGAGCGCGGCAGCTTCGACTGCGCCGTGATGGACATCGATCTGCCTGACGGAAACGGCGTCGATCTAAGCGCGGAGCTCATCGCGCATGGCACGGCGAGCAGCGCGATCTTCTTCACGGGCTCGAGCAACACGGCGCTGTTGATACGCGCGCGCGGCATCGGCCAGATCGTGCGCAAGACCGACGGCAGTGGCCCGCTCATCGAGCTCTTGGCCGGGGATCAATTGGAGCCGCCGCACA
>DASXKQ010000364.1:0-7471 GCA_036496745.1 Polyangiaceae bacterium | reverse complement strand
CTGCAGTACTTCGGCGGCAAGCGCACGGGTGATTTGATCGCGCGCGTCAGTTCGGAAACGGACCGGATCTGTTCGTTTCTCTCCGATACGTTGATCGATTTCGTGACCGACGTGTTGATGATCGTCGGCACGTCGGTCGTGTTGTTCGTGCTCGATCCGCTGCTCGCCGCGGCCGCGCTCGTCTCGTTCCCGTTCATCGCTTGGTTCATGATCCGCGTGCGCAGCGCGCTCACGCATGGCTTCTTACGCGGCGGCCGCGTGTGGGCGCAGATGACGAACATTCTCGCCGACACGATTCCAGGCATCCGCGTGGTGAAAGCGTTTTCGCAAGAGCGCCGCGAGGTGGCGCGCTTCGAGCAAGCCAACCAGCGCATCGTCGAGGTCAACAATCGCGTCAACGCGCTGTGGACGTCCTTTTGGCCGCTGGTCGCGCTGCTCAATCAGCTCGGCTTGCTCGTGGTCTGGGGCGTGGGCGCGTGGGAGGTGCTGCATCAGCGCATCACGGTCGGCGTGCTCACGGCGTTCATTGCGTACATCAGCCGCTTTTACACGCGCGTCGAGAGCATGAGTCGCATGCTCACGGTGACGCAGCGCGCTTCGGCCGCCGCGCAGCGGTTGTTCGAGATCCTGGATCGCGTGCCGAGCGTGCTCGAGCCCAAGGATCCGGTGCCGCTCGGCGAAGTGAAGGGAGAGATCCGCTTCGACCACGTCTCGTTTCGCTATGGCAGCCGACTCGTGCTCGACGACGTGAGCTTCACGGCGGCGCCCGGGCAAATGGTGGGCATCGTGGGTCACACCGGTTCCGGCAAGAGCACCGTCGCCAACTTGATCTGTCGCTTTTACGACGCGTCGAGCGGCGCGGTGCGTCTCGACGGTGTCGACCTGCAGAGGCTCGCGCTCGAAGACTATCGCCGTCAGATCGGGATCGTGCTCCAGGAGGCTTTTCTGTTCTTCGGCACGATCGGGGAAAACATAGCGTACGGGCTGCCCGGCGCGCAGCCGGCCGAGTTGATCGCGGCCGCGCGCGCCGCGCGCGCGCACGAGTTCGTGCTCAGGCTGCCGGAGGCGTACGACTCGCTGGTCGGCGAGCGCGGCCAATCGCTGTCGGGCGGTGAGCGCCAGCGTATCGCCATCGCGCGAGCGATCTTGGTGGACCCCAAGCTGCTGATTTTGGACGAAGCGACGTCCGCGGTGGACGTGCAGACCGAGCGGGAGATCCAGGCGGCGCTCGACAACGTCGTGACTGGGCGAACGACGATTGCGATTGCGCATCGCCTGACCACGCTGCGCAAGGCGGATCTGCTGGTGGTGCTCAAAAACGGCAAGGTCGTCGAGATCGGCAGCCCGAGCGAGCTCCTCGCGCGTGACGGGGAGTACGCGCGCCTGCATCGAGCGCAGGCCGAAGGGGGCACTCGTGAGCGCAGGGAAGTATCGAGCGTGGACCCGCTCGCGACCACGCTCGACGCCGACGCCGACACCGAGCGCGCCGAGCCGTTGTTCAACCCCGCGGAGCTCTCGCTCACGTGCGACGACGAGGGACGACTCTGGGCCAGTGCACGCGGGGCGATCCGCTGCGAGGTCTTCGCGCGTCGCGCGTTCCCGCTGACGCGGCCGGAGCATTTCGTGTGCTTGGTCGACGCGCGTGGACACGAGCGGGCCTGCTTCGAGTCGCTGGGCGAGCTCGAGGCCTCTGCGCGCGCCGCGCTCGGCAAAGCACTCGAGCGCAGCGACTTTTTGCCAGTCGTTCAGCGCATCGAACGTGTCACACAGGAGGCGACCAGCTCGAGCTGGCACGTGGTTACGGACCGCGGACGCACCGAATTCGTCGTGGATCAAGAAGACCACGTGCGTGCCTTGGATGACGGGCGCTTCGTGATCACCGACTCGCACGGCATGCGCTATCTGGTGCCGGGGCTCTCGCAGCTCGATCCGCTCAGCCGTCGGCAGCTCGCGCGCTTCGCCTGACTCTTTCCGCCGAGGTGAATAGCCTGGGCTCTGCTCCGTCTGATGGCTTGCCTACATGGTGGTAGGTGGGAGTCTGCTGCTCGGTCCGTGGGGGGGGCATCCTGCGACAGAGCGGAATTCACGCGAAAAATCGCGTCTGGAAAGCCCCCTGTAAGCGCAGCCGCGCTCCATCGTTCTGCATGCGTTGCCGACGATGGAGGACCCGATGAACCCGATGAAGCTTTCGATCTTGTTGCCCTGTGTGGTGCTCGCCGCTTGTAGTCGCCCCGAAGCGCGCGCCACGCGCAGCGCGGATAGCGCGCGCACCGTGCCGATTGCACCGCAATCTGCCGCGCCGCTCGATAACGATCGCGCGGCCGCTGACTCGCCTGCGGAGGAAGGCGCTCCGCCGATGGCCGCGGCGCCCGCGCCGCCCTCGGCGTCGGCTCGCGGGGCCGGACATGCGTCGGCCGGTGACAGTTATCAGCGCCGCGAACCCGAAAAGAAAGCGGCCGAGCGCGACGAGCGCCCGGGACTTGGCACGACCTGGGGTGAAACCCGCTCGAGCTACGTGTCGTCAGCGCCCTTCGACCGCGCCGATGGCGATAGCCCGTTCGCGGTGCTCGCGCTCAACTACAACGACGAGTCGGGCGTGCTGGCGCTCGCGCATCGCAATCGAGAAAATCGCGTGAGCTTCGAACGCGCGGGTTTCAACGCGGCGCGCGGCGCGCTCAGCGTGCGCTTGCTCGACTCGAGCGGACGACCGCTCGAGAGCACCGAGATCGGCGGTCGCGACTATGTCGTTGGGGCCGACGGTGAGCGCTACGTGATCCAGATCGAAAACCACACCGGTGGCCGTTTCGAAGCGGTGGCGTCGGTGGACGGCCTCGACGTGCTCGACGGACTCGACGCGTCGTACGCGAAGCGTGGCTACCTGATCGGTCCTTGGGCCACGCTCGAGATCGACGGCTTTCGTCAAAGCCAGGCGACGGTCGCTGCGTTCCGCTTCGGAGCGGTCAAGGATTCCTACGCCGCGCGCACGGGTACCGACCGCAACGTCGGCGTGATCGGCGTCGCGTTCTTTCAGGAATATGGGAGCAGCTATCCCTGGACGGACCGAGAGCTGAATAAGCGAGAAGACGCGAACGCATTTCCGGGAGGATTTGCCGTGCCGCCCAGGCGGTAGGTAGGTGGGGCAGTGCTGTTACTGAGAATATGAGGCTACGCAGGAAGTTTTTTTTCTTCGGTTGTTCCTGGCGGGGGCGCCCCGCGACTGGTCCCTTGCTGATAGAAGCCGGCGCCCGGTCTCGCCGGTTCTCGTGGGGCCTTCGCGGCTCGTCTCGATCGGGATCTTGTCTTCCAAGACTTGCGGGTTGTCCCAGGCTGGGCTTCGCCCAGCGATCGCAGCCACGACAGGCCGCGACCTCCTGAAGGAGAGTGCCCTGATGGAGGCCAGCCTGAAGGAGTGCCCGAATAGCGGGTTGCACCTTCACGCCTAACTCCGAACTCTGGTAAACAGTTTGCCGTGAAACGCATTCTGGTTTGCGTGTTTTGGTTGGCGCTGCTCTTGTCCGGGTGTCAACGCAAGGACGGCGCGGCGGCCGGTGGCAAGCTGCGGATCGCGGTGGTTCCGAAGGGGACGACGCACGAGTTTTGGAAGTCGGTGCACGCGGGCGCGGTGAAGGCGTCGCGTGAGCTCGGTGTGGAGATCATCTGGAAGGGGCCGCTCAAGGAGGACGATCTGAAGTCCCAAGTCGATCTCGTGCAGACGTTCACGGCGCAGGGCGTCTCCGGTATCGTGCTCGCACCGTTGAACGACACGGCGCTCGCTGGCCCCGTCAAGAGCGCGGTGGCGGCCAAAGTGCCCGTCGTGATTTTCGATTCGGATCTGAAGGGCAGCGATCACAAGAGCTTCGTGGCGACCGACAACCTGGCCGCGGGGCGCTTGGCCGGGGAACGCATGGGCAAGCTATTGAGCGGCAAAGGTCAAGTGATCGTGCTGCGCTATCAGGAAGGCTCGGCCAGCACGGCCAACCGTGAACAGGGATTTTTGGACGGAATCAAGGAGTCTCCGGAGATCAAAGTGGCGAGCGCCAATCAATATGGTGGCGCCACCACGGAGAGCGCCCACGCCGCCAGCGAGAATCTGTTGCTCGCGCAAAACGCGGCCAAAGGCGAGATCAGTGGCATCTTCACGCCCAATGAATCCACCACGTTCGGCATGCTGCTGGCGCTCGACAAGGCGGGGCTGGCCGGGAAAATTCATTTCATCGGCTTCGACTCGTCGGACAAACTGACGGCGGCCGTGCGCGCCGGCAAGATCGACGCGCTCGTCCTGCAGAACCCGTTCAAGATGGGCTACCTCGCCGTGCAGACGATGACGAGCGTGCTGCACCAGACGGTCGTCCCGGCGCGCATCGACACCGGCGCCACGCTGGTCGACAAGGCCAACATCGATCAACCGGAGATCGCGGAGCTCGTGAAACCCAATCTCGCGCAATGGCTCGGCAACGAGTGAACGACGCGAGCGAGCGAGTGCGGACGACGTCATGAGCTCCAGCGGCGCGCTCGGCGATGTCCGCCTGGAAGTGCGCGGCGTAAAGAAGAGCTTCGCGGGTACCGCGGCGCTGAGCGGCGTGGAACTCGTGGCCAGGCGCGGCGAAGTGCACGCGATTTTGGGCGAAAATGGCGCCGGCAAGAGCACGCTGATGAAGATCCTGTCGGGCGCGCTCGCCGCGGACGCCGGCAGGATCCTGCTCGACGGCGCGCCGTTTTCGCCAGAGGGCCCAGTCGAGGCGCGTCAACGTGGCGTCTCGATCGTGTACCAGGAGCCGGAGCTATGCGCCGAGCTCACGGTGGCAGAGAGCGTGCTGCTCGGTGGCGAGCCCGCGCGCTACGGAGTCATCGATCGCTCGACACAGCGAGAGCGCGCACTCGCGAGTCTCAGGCGCGTCGTGCCGGAGGACAACGCGCAACGGCTGGCGCCGGAACGTTTGATCAAGACGCTCTCGCCGAGTGAACGACAATTGGTGGCGCTCGCTCGCGCGCTCGCGCACGGAGACTGCCGAGTGTTGATCCTCGACGAGCCGACCAGCGCCCTCAGTGCCGCGGACGTAGCGCGCCTGTTCGATGTGGTCGCGGATCTTGCCGCGAGCGGCATCACGGTGCTCTACATCTCCCATTTTCTGGAGGAGGTGGAGCGCGTCGCCACGCGCTTCACGATGCTGCGCGACGGGCGTTCCGTCGCCAGCGGGGATTTGGCCACGACCACGCGCAGTGAGCTCGTCGCGCTGATGGCGGGGCGCGCGGTTTCCGAGCTATTTCCCCGCTCGCCGCGCGTGCCGGGCGAGCCGGTGCTCGAGCTGGCCGCCCTGCGTGGGACCGTACGACCGAGTGACGCCTCGCTCACGCTCCGCCGCGGAGAGGTGCTTGGCATCGCTGGGCTACTCGGCTCGGGGCGCACGGCATTGTTGCGCGCCATTTTCGGGTTGGACGCCGTGCGCGGGGGAACATTGCGTGTCAAGGCGCTGAGCGGGCCGCGCTCGCCCGCTGAGCGGCTTCGTCAAGGAGTCGGTTTGCTGAGCGAGGACCGCAAGGGCGAGGGTTTGGCTGATTCGATGTCGCTCGGCGACAACCTCACGCTCTCCAAGCTCGACGAGCTCGGCCCTCTCGGGCTGGTCTTACCCGCGCGGCGCGACGCAGCGACACAGCGCTACGTGACCGAGCTCGGTATCCGCTGCCGTGGGCCAGAGCAGCTGGCGCGCGAGCTGTCCGGAGGCAATCAGCAGAAGCTTTGCTTCGCGCGCCTCTTGCACCACGGTGTCGATGTGCTCTTGCTCGATGAACCGACGCGCGGCATCGACGTCGGTAGCCGAGCCGACATCTACCGCCTAATCGACGGGCTTGCTGCGAAAGGCGCGGCTATTTTACTGGTTTCGAGCTACTTGCCGGAGCTGCTCGGCGTGTGCGATCGCGTAGCCGTGATGGTGCGCGGCCGGCTCGCGACGGCGCGACCCGTGACGGAGCTCAGCGAGCACGCGTTGCTCTTGGAGGCGACGGGCTGATGCGTGCTTGGTCGAAAATGACGTGGCTCGCCCCGCTCGCTGCGTTGTGCGTCACGTATCTCTTGTTTGCGCTGCTGACACCGGACACGTTCTTGCGCGGCATCAATCTGCTGACCATGCTGCGTCAAACGGCGGTGGTCGGCGTCGCTTCGGTCGGCATGACGCTCGTGATCGTACTGGGCGGCATCGATCTTTCGGTCGGTTCGGCCGTCGCCTTGACGACGGTGGTCGTTGCGCGCGCATTGCAGGCGGGGCTCGGACCGTGGCAGGCCGCTCTGACGGGTATCCTGGTGGGAACCTTGGCGGGACTCATCAACGGCGGCCTGATCGCCGGCCTGCGTTTGATGCCGTTCATCGTCACGCTCGGCACGATGAGCATTCTGCGCGGCGCGGCCAAAGGCCTGGCCGGCGAACAAAAGATCGACGCCGACCCGCGTGGACTCGAGCAGTGGATGTTGCTTGGACGCGGATTTGGCTTACCGCCCGGTGTTTGGCTCACGCTCGCCGTCGGGCTCCTGGGCGCGCTGTTGATCGCCTACACGCGCCTCGGGCGGCACGTAGTCGCCGTGGGCTCGAACGAGCGAGCCGCGCGCCTGTGCGGCGTGGCCGTGACGCGCGTGGTCGTCACCGTCTACGCGCTCGCCGGCATGCTCGCCGGCGTGGCCGGCGTGCTCGAGTTCGCGACGCTCACCGTCGGCGATCCCACGGACTCCGTCGGCCTCGAGCTCGACGCGATTGCTTCAGTGGTGATTGGCGGCGGCTCGCTCTCGGGTGGACAGGGCTCGGTGACCGGGAGCTTGCTTGGGGCGCTGCTGCTCACCGTGATCAAGACCGGCTGCGTGCACGTCGGACTGCCCAACTGGGTACAGGAGATTTTTACGGGTGTGATCATCGTGATCGCGATGGCGATCGACCGCGCTCGGCAGCGAGGGAGTTCGTAGCTAGCCGCATGATAGCCCTGCGAGGGCTAAGTGTCCCGATCATTTCCTTCATTGATTTATGAAAGGAACCACGGACTCGGACACTAGCTCGGGAGCAGCGCTTGCTCGAGCAAGCTGCGCGCATCAGCGGGCAGCTCGAGCTCGAGCGCCCGCGCGTGCGCGCGCGGCGACATCTTTTTCCAGCTCTTGCGCAGGATATCGACCACCTTTTCCGGCGGATATTTGGCGATGAAGGCGCACAGCTCGAACTCCAAAAAACACAGACACAGCGCATCTTCGATGGTCTGCACGTCTGCATTTTTGTGGAGCCCCTGTTTCAAATTGATGCGGCGCACGGCCTCGATCGTGCTCGAGTCGTAGCCGCAAGCTTTCAGAGTTTCGCTGGCCATCTCGGCGTGAAAGCGCGCGAGCTCCGTGCGCCACTTGAGGTAGCCGACGCGCCCACTCGGAAAATTCTCACGCGGAATGCGCCAGCGGCGAATGTGCTGGCAATGTGCGGCCAGGCGCAGGGGCTCGGACGCG
>DASXKQ010000363.1:0-24575 GCA_036496745.1 Polyangiaceae bacterium | reverse complement strand
GCGCGCTCTCTTCAATCTTTAGCAAACTATCCGAGGCGTCCGGATCGTCCAAACAGAAGCCGATGTTGCGCGCGACCGTCGTGGAAAATAAAAACGCGTTCTGCTGCGCGTAGCCGACGCTGCCGCGCACGACCGAAAGCGGCAAATCGCACACGTCGACTCCGTCCAGGAACACGCAGCCCGGAGGCGTCGGCTGCAAGCGGGCGAGCAGGACGGCCAGTGTCGACTTGCCACTGCCCGTGCGCCCCCCCACAGCCCGCGAAGCGCCCGCGGGCAGCTCGAACGACACGTCGTCCAGCACGCTCTTGTCGTTGTAGGCGAAGGACAGGTGCTTGACGCTCAGCCTGCCGCCGATGGGCGCTGACGGCGCGATCAGACCGTCCGAGATGTCGGGCACCGCGCTATACACCTCGGTCAAACGCGAAAAAGCGGCACGGCCGCGTTGGATCAAACCGACCACGAAACCGAGCGAAATCAGCGGCCATGTGAGGCGACCGAGCGCGCGGTAGAACGCCAAAAAGCCGCCCTTGTCGAGCTCGCCGCGCAGCATCAAAAGACCGCCGTACCAGAACACGACCAGTACGCCGATCGAGATCGTCGCCTGCAGAATCGGACCGAGTGAGCCACGCAAGCGAGCGAGCCCCAAGCTTTTGTCGAGATACTCGCGGTTGGTCTTTTCGAAAGCGGCGAGCTCCGCTTGTTCCAGCGAGAACGAGCGCACCACGCGCACACCCGTGATGCTGGCTTGGACGCGTGCGCTCATACGCCCGAGCGCGTCCTGATTGTCGCGCGTACGCGTGTAGAACCCCTGCGAGAAGCCGCGCGTGATCAGCAGCACCAATGGCAGGGAGCAGAGCGACGCCAAAGTGAGCTTGAACGAAATCGGGATCGTCACGGCCAAGGCGCTGACGAGCGCGAATGCCGTATTGATCAGATTGAGCACGCCGAAACCCAAGAGTAAGCGCACCTGCACCAGATCATTGGTGACGCGGCTCATGATCTCGCCCGTGCTCATGCGTCGATAGAAAGACGGTCCAAGCGCCAGCAAACGAGACAACAACTCTTTCCGCAGCTCGTACTCGGCGATGCGCCCGGCGTTGAACATCGTGACGCGCGAAAGCACGCGCACGCAGAACGCGCCGAGCGCGACGCTGACCAGCCAGGCACCGAGCAGAATCGCCGCGTGCTGCTGACCTCCGGTAGCCAAATTGATGGCCACGCGCATGCGGGTGTCGAACCACCACTGTAGAAATTGGTAAATCGCGAGCAACACCAGGCCCCCGCAATAGCGGGGTGCATGCCGCCAAAACTGCGACATCAACCCGACCGGGATAGCTGACGAACGCGGGTCGGAGCTCATTGGGGCGCGAAGGCTAGCGCGAAAGGACGCGGCATGCCCCAAGTACCTAGGGCCGAGCGAGCGCTGCCGGAAGCGGGCGCTAGCGCGCTGTTTTCGCTGGCAGCGGGCAGACCTCGCCGACGCTAGCCAAGAGCTCTTGCTGGCTGAACGGTTTGTGCAAGAAGCGCGCGGCGGGCACGTCCGCGAGATGGCTGCGCGGGTAACCGGACATGTAGATGACCGCAGCGTTCGGACACAAGCTTTGCACCGAATGCGCGACGTCGACGCCCGACGCGCCGGGCAGCTCCAGATCCGTGAGCACGAGCGCAATCGCGAGCCGATGTTCGAGCGCGTGATTGAGCGCACTCTTCGGGTTGAACGCGCACAGCACTTCGTAGCCGTTCGCGCGCAGGATACGATGAGTCACCGCTTGCACCTGGGGGTCGTCCTCGATCAAGAGCACGAACCGCCGACTCGCATCGAGCGGCGACGCGCGCAGCACCAAGCCGGAGTCGAAGCACTGGAGCTCGTCCTTCCGCGCATTCGTCTGCTTGACACTCATGACGCTACCCATGATGAAACGGCGCTTCACGCTCGAAGTCAACCGTGAGCAACGCAAAAAAAATCTGACGAACTCGCTGGCGCGGGCAACCCACACTGCGCCACACCGCGTGGATCGGTGACTAGTGAGTCAGACAAAAACGATTCAGATAAAATGGGAAGCTTCTGCCACTAACGTTCGCCGCGCGGCAGCGCTCAATCGCTTGTCTCGCAACGAGAATGCGGGCGTGCAGTGCGCAATTTCTCGTCTTCAATCGGACGGGATCGCGAGCGGCCAGCACGGCTTTGGAATGGGAAAAGCTGGGCGCGCGAACAGGTAGCCTTGGCCGTATTCAGCGCCAGTGTCGATCACGGCGCTGAGCTCGTCCACCGTCTCGATGCCTTCCGCGACGACGCGAGCGCCAAGATCATGGCACAGAGAAACGACGTGAGTTACCAAGGTCTGTTGCCGTTTGCTCTTCTCGATCCCGCGCACGAGCGCCAAGTCGAGCTTCACGACGTGTGGCTCGAGATCGATGATCCGCTTCAGATTGGAGTGCCCCGCTCCCAGATCGTCGACGACCAAGTAGGCGCCACCGCGCGAGCAGATCTCCTTCAACACGCCGACGCACAGTGAAAAGTAGGTGAACGCCGCGGATTCGGTGATCTCGAGGTACACGGGGCGATCGTGGAAGAAGAGCGGGTCGTCGGGGCGGACGAGCCACCCTTCGTCGAGTTCATGTGGATGTAGGTTCACGAACAGCGGCGCATCTGTGCAGCGCGTGAATGCTACTTCGCGCACCTTTCGGCCGAGCCGCCCGCAGCAGCGCTCCTCCTGCGCTTGTTCGAAGAGCTTCATCGGGTTTTTGAATTCCGGCCACTTGCAGCGCGTGAGCGCCTCGTAGGCAAATGTCCCACCACGGCCGAGCTCGACGATCGGCTGAAAAACGACGTCCAGATCAGCGGTTGTCAGATCGCGTACAGAGGCCAGCGAACGCGGTGCCGGCGCTGCCGGTGCAACCGAGCGCGCAACTCGTTGCGTCGCGGAAGCCGTTTCGCGAGCAGCGGGATGCGGGTCGCGCGTCGGGGATGGCGGCGGGCGCGTAGTCGCTTGATGAACCGCGGCGCCGGTCTGAGCATTGGGGAAGCGCGCCATCGACGACAAGTTCAAACCCGTGAACGGCACGTTTCGCTCCGCAATAAGCGAGATTTCGCGTGAGCGACGGGCGGGGGCAATGCCCCCTAGAACAAACCAATGCTGAAGTGGAACGCTCCGATGTCCTCCCAGTAACGCTGGTTGTCTCGTTTCGGGAATAGGTGGTCGAGAACGCGCGCGATATTGAAGCCATAGTCGAATACGAGGGGACCGATCGGCGTCGCGACGCGCAGGCCCGAGCCGGCGGCGGTGCGCAGATCGAGCGGGCGAACGCGGCTGGGATCCGTCCACAGGTTGCCCGCGTCGATGAACACCGCGGTCTGCACGGTATTGCCCATCGGGATACGCAGCTCAGCGCGGGGGTTCACGAACACGTCCCCGCCACGGATCACGACGTCGCTCAAAGTGAGGCCCGAATTCTTGTCGAGCAAACGCTGCGCGATGTCCTCGGGGATCATCGAGTCCTGCAAGAAGCCGCGTACGGAGTCGACGCCGCCCATGAAAAAGAGGCGGTCCGGGTAAGTCTGCGAGCCGCTGATCAACTGCTGGATGATGCCGGAGCGAAAGCTCAAGGCCAGCGCCAGGCCCTTGTTGTTCAGGCGCAAGTAGCCGGCGACACGGCTCGTGTAACGCATGAAGTCGCTGGGCACCGACTGAAATGGATCGATCAGAGGTTGACCCGGCATCACGGCTGTACCGCAACCGCTGTCCTGCGAAACACTGGTATCGAGCGGCTTGGCGTGCACGTGCTCGACACCCGCGGCGAAGAACGTCCCGCTCGTCGCATCGAGCGGGTTGTCACGGCGATCCCAGGTCACACCCAAGCGCTCGGCTACCGCGATCGTCACGCCTTGCGGCACGCGAAAGGTGCTCTGCTGACCGGGGTGTGTTTGCAGATAGCACTTCAGTGCATCCTTCTGATCCTCACCGAAAATCTGCGCGAAATTGCGTTCGAGCGAACTGCCCAGATCGACCGAAATGCGCCGCTCCGGACGGTAGGAAAGCGTGACGATGCCGGCGTCCTTGCTCAGGCCGTAGTCGCGCGCGTTGTCGCGCACGTCGACGCCCTCCACGCGCAGGCGAAACAACGGGCCGAGCCCGATATTCGGGAACTCGACGGTGGCCGTGTCGCGGCGCTCGAGTCGCTCACCGACGTGGAGCTCGTCGTATTTTTGACGGACGTCGCTCTCCAGAATGAAAGCGCTCGGCAAATAGCCGAGTTGCGAGCGCAGCGTGAGGGCGATCGCTTGGCCGGCGACGTTTCGGTGTCCGTACTCGAACGCAATACGAAACCCTTCCCCGGTGCTGAAGCCCGGGCGAACATCGAGGTACTGCGGCTTCTTCTCTTCCAGCGCGACGACTACGACTTTCTCGCGCGCGGGCACGTAAGGATCCTCGAAGCCGACGTTGACGCCGGCGAACACGCCGAGCGTCGCCAGCCGTTCTTCGGTCTTGCGCACCAGGCTCCTGCGATAGAGGCCACCCACCTCGAGCGCGATGCGTCCGCGGATCAAGCTCTCGCTCGTCATCTTGGCGCCGCGCACGACGATCTGCGAAACGCGCACGGGTTCGCGCTCACTGACGATGAAGCGCACCCGCGCACGCGTATGATCGAAGGAAAGATCCAGCGCAGTTTCGACTTCCGCGAAAGCGAAGCCGCGCTCGGCGTACTCGTCCAGCACACGACGGCGCGCTTTCTCGATCTCGACTTGTGAGAGCGGCTGGCCGAGCTCGAGATCGGCGATCCCCTGCAGCTCTTTCTCGACGATCGCCTGATTGCCCTCGAAACCAAGATCGTACAAATACGAACGGGGTCCGAGCTTCACGGGAATGCGCACCACGAGTGACGGCTCACAGTGCACGCCGTGCGCTGGATCCGGTACGCAAGAGAGCACCGGGTCGAGCGGCGGATCCTCGATCGGGAGGCCGATCGCGTCGTAGCGACACGCAGCAGGAATGCGTGGTCGGTTGCCCACCGGTATGCATAGTCCTGCTGGCGAGCGCAGTTCACAGGCCCGCCGCAGCACCTGCACCGGCCCCACCAACGCCGACAAGTAGCCATCGGCACGATACAAATCTTGCACGTGCTTGCTGGCACGCTCGTAGACTTCCGGCACGTAGCTCGTCCAGGGCGAGCTCGTGTCGAGCGGGGCGCGCTGACCCCGATCGATGGCGCTGCCCTGGACCTCGTCCACGATCTGCGGATCGACGATGTCGAATACCCGACCACCAGGCAGCTCCGACAGAAAGCTGTCGATCTCGCTGCTCACTTCCTGCGGGGTTCTATCACCCGTCAAGCACGGGTATTCACGCCCGACCACGCGCGCGGCCGGGCTTTCGCGGATCACGAACACCAGATCTTGGATCGGATCACGCTGACCGCCGTTCTCTCGGTAACTCACGGTTGCATCGAGGTAGCCGCGCGCGACGTAAAACTTCTGAATCTTTTCGGCCAACGTGCTCGGCGACAGGTCGCTGCTCGTGTCGATCTCGAGAGCAGACTCGAGCTGCGTGGCGTCGAAGCGGCGATTCCCCTCGAAGCGAAATCGCACGCGCGCGTAGGCGTATACGTTCACCTCGAGCACGCGCGCGTTCTCTGGACCGACTACGCGATGCTCCGTATGCGCGTGATGAAACCCGCGTCCGTGCAGATCCGCGTCGAGCGCGCGATCGGCTTCGCTGATCGCGTCCTCGTCGAGCCGGGCGCCCGGCTCGACATCGTAACCGGCGAGCGCATCGGACATGCCGAGCGCGTCCGGATCTGGCCAGACGGCGAAACGCCGCCGTGCGATCCGCTGCGGTCGACCGGCAGTGACGTCGATCGTGAGCACGACCGCCAGCGGATCGTCGGTATCCAGCGCGCCGACCACAACCCGCGCCTGCGCGAAGCCGCGCCGCCGGTAGACCTCGCCGACACGCGCGCTCATGCGCGCCAGCTCGCTGGCGGTGAGTTCGCCCCCAACGCGCGCCGCCGCAGCACGCAGCACGTCGTCATCCGACAACTCCGGCGCGTTCAAGCGAATGTTCGCGATCACTTTGCGAGGCACGACGTGAATCACGAGGCGCGCACCATCGCCGTCGGCCTCGACCGTGGCGCTGAGATCGGCGTAGCGGCCACCGTCGGCGAGTTCATCGAGCGCACGTCGCACGAGCTCGACGCTCATCGGCTGTCCAGGGCGGACACTCTCGAGCTTGGGCGTCAGAAGCCAGCGTCCCCCACTCGGCACCACGTCGGCGCGGGTCAAACTGCGGCCGACGAGCTCGCCTAGGTTCGGTGCCGGATGCAGGCTGAGCGGCGCGTCCGTGGCCTGCGCCAGAGCGACCCGCGCGGGCACGAACAGCCAGAGCAGCAGCAAGGCCACGAGGAATGCGCGCGGCGCAAGCTGCGTTCCTAGCGCCGGGAGCCGTAGCCAGGCTATCGAGCTCTGCCGCATGTCGCCTTCTTACACCAGACCGAAGGACGCTGGCTCCCGCCGCGCGAAAGCGGCAGAGTGTTGGCATGGCGCCCATGCTCTACTATCGGGCCTAGAATGGCGGACGGAGCCGCAGCCGTGACCGTAAAGCATGCGCCAGCGTGGCGACTACGGCGCGCGCTCGCGTGGGCCTCGGGTTCCGTCGCGTTGCTGCTCTGCCTCACCTGGTACTCCGTCCACCACTTCGACTGGGCGGGGCCACTGCTCGCCAACGGTCTGCGCGCCGTCATCGGCAGCACGAACGTCGCGCGACTGGAGGACGTCACATACGCCGTCGAAGACCGCGTAAACCGTTTGCTCAAAAAGAACGAGCCGCCCAAGGCGTACTGGAAGGTGCCCGAAGTCGTGGCGCCCGTCGGCGCGCCGGTCGATGCCGGGCCGAGCCCGACCGAGCAGAACCCGACGTTCCCGCCCAAGAACCCCGGTCCCGCACTGGCGGAATGGTCCGCGCCCGGCGACGGGGACTGGCTGAAGGTGGTGGACGCTCGTCACCAGGACGAGCCGCCACGCATGTACAAGACGCTGCTGCACCCGGACAAGAACCGCTCCTGGGCCGAGGTGTTCGTGATTGCCATCGATCTCATGCGCGTCACCGTGCTGCCGGTCGCCGGCACGCAGGAGCCGCAGCCCGACTCGGACGAGGCCAAGGCCTACGCGCGCGACGGCCGTATTCCGGCCGATCGGCAAGCCGAGCTGCTGGCGGCTTTCAACGGCGGATTCATGACCGAGCACGGCGGCTACGGCATGAAGCTCGACAATCTCGTGATCGCCAAGCCCAAGCCGCGCGCCTGCTCGATCGCCTACTTCAAGGATGAATCACTGCACATCGCGCCCTGGAGCGAGCTCTCGGCGCAAGCCGACGACATGCTCTGGTTCCGACAGACACCGGAGTGCATGTGGGAAAAAGGCAAATTGCACGCCGGCCTCGAGGCAGGCGCCGGCCTCAAGAAGTGGGGTTCGACCGTGGACGGCGAGACCGTGATCCGTCGCTCTGGCATTGGCTTGAATCCGGAGCGCACGGTGCTCTACGTGGCAATCACGAACCACACCACGGCGCGCGTGCTCGCGGACGGTCTACATCACGCCGGCGCCAGCGACGTCGCGCAGCTCGATGTCAATTGGTCGTACCCGAAGTTCGTTACTTTCGAACCGATCGGGCACACGAACGTCTTGCACCCGGTGCCGCAAGCTCCGGGCTTCGAATATTCAGACGACGAGTACTTGCGCAAGAAAGAGAAGCGCGACTTTTTTTATATCGTGCGCAAAGATTCGCGCTAGGAACGACCCGGCACCAGGATCTTCCGAGGCCGGCAAGCCTTGCATCTTGAGGTCGACCGCAAGGAGCTGTAGCGCTACGACCGACCAATGCCCGAGCTACCCGAAGTGGAAGTGACGCGGCAAAGGCTCGCGCCCTTTTTCGTGGGTCGCACGATCGCGCGCGTCGAAACGACGCGTGACAGCTATTTTTTTCTGACCAAACCGCATAAGCTGAAGCAACGCTTGGTCGGGCGGCGCGTGCGTGACTTGGTTCGGCACGGCAAATACCTGCTCGCCGAGCTGGACGACGGCTCGCGCTTGCTTCTGCATCTCGGCATGACTGGCCAACTCTTTTCGTCCGGCGTGGCCAGCGTACGGCTGCTCTCGGCGAAGAAGCGGCAGGCGCTGAAGGCCGCGGAGCAACTCGCGTTCGAGCCCGACCGCCACACGCACCTCCGCTTGTACTTTCGCGATGGTGCGCCCGCTGTTTTGTTCCGAGACGTGCGAAAGTTCGGCAAATGCCGGCTACTCGAGCCCGGCGAGGACGACGCACGCCTCGACAAACTCGGTGTCGATGCCCTACTGGCGAGCGGCGGCACCCTGCTCAGCGCCGCACGTTCGCGCGCGATCCCGATCAAGTCCCTCTTGCTCGAGCAAGGCGTGATCGCCGGCATTGGCAACATCTACGCCGATGAGGCGCTCTTTTTGGCCCACGTACGCCCCACGCGGCGCGCCGCGCGCGTCAGTGCCGCCGAATGCGATGCGATCGTAGCAGCCGTCAAGAAGGTCATGCGCCGCTCGATCGCCACCGGTGGCTCGAGCATCAGCGACTACGTACAACCCGACGGGTCGGACGGCGGCTACCAGAACGAGCGACACGTTTACGCGCGCGGCGGTGAACCGTGCCCGCGCTGCGGTACCGCAATCCGCAGGGTCGTGATCGCGACGCGCTCGAGCCACTATTGTCCTTCTTGCCAGACCTGAACGCTTCGCGGCTGCTGACGCTCTGTGCGCCTTGATGTTAGGCTCGCCCGCAATGACCGAGGGCGCAGCGCTCCCCACCGCATCGGAAGAAGCCAAGAGGCGCGCCGCACAAGCGGCGCTCGCCTACGTACCGGAAGCGGGAATCCTCGGGCTGGGCACGGGCTCGACGACGCGCTATTTCATCGAAGCCGTGGCGAAGCTCGTGGCGGGCGGACGGCGTTTGCAGGCCGTCCCCACCAGCGAACAGAGTCGCGAACTCGCCGCACGCCTCGGCATTCCCTTGCTCGACAACGACGGACCCTGGGAGATCGCCGTGTGCGTTGACGGCGCAGACGAGGTGAGCGCCACGCTCGACTTGATCAAGGGCGGGGGCGGTGCGCACACGCGCGAGAAGATCGTAAACTTTGCGGCGCGCAAGAACGTGATCATCATCGACGGTTCCAAACTGAGCGACCGGCTGGGCGAAAAACGCGCCGTGCCCGTCGAGGTACTCGCATTCGCGCACTTGACCACCGCACACGCCCTCACTCGTTTTGGTAAGCCGACGCTGCGCCGCCGCGGTGAAGAGCCGTTTCGCACGGACTCCGGGAACTACATCTATGACCTAGCCGTCGAGCCGATTCAGTCCCCCGCGTTGGTCGACAATGAACTGCGCCGAGTGCCCGGCGTCGTCGAAACAGGCTTGTTCTGCGGCCGAGCCGACCTCGTGCTCGTCGCCGAAGCGCAGGGAATCCGGCAGCTTGTGCGCGCCCCGTGAGCCGTCGCCCGCGAGCGGATTTAGCGCTAGACTCGCGTTCGTGAAGCGAAGCACCCGAGCGCTGTCCGTGATCGTAGGCCTGACACTGCCACTGGTCGCACAAGGCGCGCCAGGCGATCCGCCTCACCCGCCGCCGGCCCCGGCGGCGCCAGCAGCTCCCACAGTCCCCCCAGCCCCAGTCGCGCCCACGCCCGCAAAACCTGCTGCCGCTGCCCCTGCTCCTGTCAGCAAAGCGACCCCGAGCAAGCCGGTCGGCGCGGACGCTGCCAACGCCGCGAAACCGACCCCGAAACCCGATGACAAGCCGACACCGAAAGGTTCCGCCGCACTGCCTGGCGCGAGCGCGCCCTCGGCGGTCGCCGAGAAACCCTTGGATGCGGCGCGCAAGGGCGTCGTCCTGCTCGAGCGGGCCGGACGACCACTCGCGCTCGGCGCGCTGTTGCGCGGCGACGGCCGCATTCTCACGGCCCTTTCGCCGCTGACGCACGGCAATCAAATCGACGCCCGCTATGCCGACGGTTCGTTGGTCCACGTCAGAATCACGCACTCGGACCGCGCTTCGGATCTGGCTCTACTCACTCCTGAGGGTGACTTTTCGCGCAACGGCTTGAAAGCATCTCAGGAGCCTCCACCCGACGCGGGCGCCAAACTGCACGCATTTGGCCACGTCGGTGACAAGGCGCTTGCGCTGAACGAATTGGCGATCAAGAGCCGTGGCACGCTGCGCGGCGCCGACAGCGTCGAGCTCGAGAATGCACTAGAGCTCGTGGTGGCACCGAAAGCGACGGACATCGGCGGGCCGCTGCTCGACGGTTACGGCGAGGTGGTCGCGATCGTGGCCCGGGCTTGCTCGCCGCTCGACAAGACGGGTTGCACGCTTGCGCCCTACGCGGCAACCGCCAGCAGTCTGCGTCATTTCCTGCACGCGGTACCGCAACGTCGAGGACCGAACTTCGGCTTGGACGGCGTGAGCTTCGACACGGGCATGGCGCGCGGCGTGCGGCTAGTCAGCGTGCAGGCCGAGAGCCGGGCGGCCCAAGCGGGTCTACATGGCGGCGAGCCCGGCGCAGCCGACGTGATCGTCGCGGTGGACGGCATCGCCGTGACGACGCCCGAGGCGATGAACGATGCCGTCGAACACCACGCCGGCGCGCAGCCGCTCAAGGTGCTGGTGCTCTCCGGCGGCCAATACCGCGAGGTGACGCTCGGCCCGTCTCCGGCGGCTGAAAGCCCGGAGCGAGGACCCCGCCAACAGCGCTCCATGCAATCCGGTCCCTGGCCTCGCGGCGCTCATGGGCCGCACGGCCCAGACGGCCACTAGCGGGCAGATCACCGCCGACGCCGGAAATCATTGACAATAGGGGGTGCGCCCGAGGAGGATCTGCTTTCGATTCGGGCGCCTCTTGGGCCCGCCATCCCTTGGAAAGCACCGCGTGAACCGGCCCCTGCGTATCGAAGTTGCCGGCCAAACCGACGTCGGCCGCAAGCGCAATCACAACGAAGACAACTTCGCCATCATGGCCGAGTACGGTCTGTACGTGGTGGCGGACGGCATGGGCGGCCACTCCTCGGGTGAAGTCGCGTCCAAGATGGCGGTCGATACACTCCAAGAGTTCTTTGCCGCAACCGCCGACGACCCCGAGCGAACTTGGCCGTACAAGATGGACCGCGCGCGTGGCTACGAGGAAAACCGGCTCATCACCGGCATCAAGCTATGTAACCTGCGCATCTACGAGCAGGCCCAGAGGAACGCCAAGCAACGCGGCATGGGGACTACCCTCGCCGCGCTGTTTGCGGTGGAAGACGGCGTGTACATCGCGCACGTCGGCGACAGCCGTGTGTACCGCATCCGCGACGGAGCGATCGACCAGCTCACGGAAGATCACTCGCTGCTCAACGATTACAAGAAGATGAAGCGGCTCACGGAAGAGGAAATCGCGAATTTTCCGCACAAGAACGTGATCGTCCGCGCGCTCGGCATGAAGGACAACGTCAAAGTGGACACTCGCTTCGAAGCGCCGCGCGCCGGCGATTGTGTCGTCTTGTGTAGCGATGGCTTGTGCGGCCCGATCACGGACGAAAAAATCTTGAGCATCGTGACTTCTTCGCCCGACTTGCCGCAGGCCACACACCGGCTGATCGACGCCGCCAACGAGAACGGCGGTCCCGACAACATCACCTGCGTTGTCGCGCGCTGGATCCAGTAGCGGCGAATCAGCCGTTACTTGGGCGAGCTCGGCGGCGGAGGCGTGAGCGGAATGACTTGCACCGGTACCGGCTGATTGCGCACCGCTTGAGCGCTGCCCGACAGCGGCGCAAGCAACGCATAAGAAATGCCGAGCACTGCCAGCATCACGAGGCTCGTGATCAGATAGGTGTTGAGTGGCTCACGCGCCGTACTCCAGCCGTCCGCGTAAAACTTGCCGCCGCTCCGCTCGCGGATGCGTTTTTGAACGCCGGCCAGCACGTGCGGCGAGGGCTCCTGCGCGCGCAATGCGCCGCGCAGCATCGAGCGCAAGGGATCTTGATTTTCGTCGGGCTGGACGCTCTCGGGAGCGCTCGGACCGTCGCTCGTTTCTTTCATGACACCTTTTCTCCCAGCCTGAGCTCGACGCTCGCTTTGAGCATGGCACGCGCGCGGTGCAGACGACTCTTCACGGTTCCTTCCGGCAAACCCGTGATCTGCGAAAGCTCTTCGTAACTTAGATCTTCGACGTCGCGCAAAATCAGGACCTCACGAAAGTCCGGATCGAGCTCGGCAATGCAAGCCTGCACCAGCCGCTCCATTTGGAAGCCCTCCACCATGCGATCGGGCTGATCGACGGAGCTGAGCGTGACGCCCTTGGCCTCGTCGAGCGGCGCTTGCTCCGCGGCCGGTTCGAGCTCCTCTTCGGAGCGCGTGTGCCGGCGAGCCAGATACTTCATACGATTTTTGCAGAGATTGACGCCGACGCGATAGATCCACGTGCTGAGTTTGGAGTCGCCGCGGAACGTGCCGACCGCCTTGAACACCTGCACGAACACTTCTTGCGCCATGTCCTCGGCTTCGTCTCGGCGACCGAGCATGCGGAACACGAGGCGGAACACGCGCGCCTCGTAAAGTTCCACGAGCTCGTTGAACGCACGTTCGTCCCGCATCGCCAGCCGCTCGATGAATTTGCGTTCGGCTTGATCTTCCGCGTCAGACACGCGACTTGCACGGTAGATCGGAAGCAGGCGTTCGTCGCGGCCCGAGTCGGCACACCTGGCGATCGACACCGGCCGGAACCCGATGTTCCGGATAGCTACAAATGGTTCCGGCGCATGGATTCGAACCACGATTCAGGGATTCAAAGTCCCTTGTCCTGCCTTTAGACGACGCCGGAAAGAGGCCGTACTTTGCCTTCCAAGCTCCGAGAGTCAACTGGGCTTTCACACGCCGAGCGCAGAAATCGCTAGCGAGCGCTACGTTCGTGGACCAGCTCGACGACCGAGCTCACCACGGCCGGCGACGTTTCCGGCACGATCCCGTGGCCCACATTGAAGATGTGACCCAAGCGACCGGCTGCACGACCCAGGACGTCGTCGATCCTGCGACTCAGGAGCTCACGTGGCGCCAGCAAGAGCAGTGGATCGAGGTTGCCCTGAACCGCCACGTCATACCCCACAGTCTGCCAGCCCTGATCGAGCGGCGTGCGCCAATCAATGCCTATTACCGTACCGCCCGCGCGGCGTTGCAGACCGAGTAGCGTGGCGGTGCCGGTGCCGAAATGGATCACCGGCACTCCTGTGGTCATCACGTCCTTTAGGATGTGCGTCACGTGCGGCAAAATGAATTCCTCGTAGTCGACCGGGGAGAGAGCACCCACCCAAGAATCGAACAGCTGAACGGCGTGCGCGCCGGCCGTGACTTGCGCGCGCAAATAGCGGCGCACGACTTCGGCGAGCTTGCTCATCAGCGCGTGCCACGCTTCCGGATCGCCGTACATCAGGCGTTTGGTGAGCGCGTAGCCGCTGCTCTTGCCGCCCTCGATCAAGTAGCTCGCGAGCGTAAAGGGCGCGCCTGCAAAACCAATCAGCGGCGTCTTGCCGTCGAGCTCGCGACGCAGAATCGAGATCGCTTTCAAGACGTGCGGCAGACCCTCTTCGGCATCGAATACGCGCAGCGCGTCGATACTGGCCCGATCACGAATCGGCTCGTGGATCACCGGTCCCTCGCCGGCGGCGAACTCGAACGGCGCCCCCATCGGCTCGAGCGGCAGCAAAATGTCGGCAAAAAGGATGGCCGCATCCACGCCGTGCGCCCGCACCGGTTGCAGCGTGACCTCGGCGGCAAGCTCCGGATTTTTACAGAGCTCGAGCAACGTGTGCTTTTCGCGAAGCGCCCGGTACTCGGGCATGTAGCGCCCTGCTTGGCGCATGAACCAAACCGGCGTCGCGTCGACCGGCTCGCGCCGGCAAGCGCGCAAAAAGCGATCCCACATCATCAGGGGCGCAGCCCCCGCGCCCGCTGAAGTGCACCCCTTCGCGTACCACGAAGCACGGAATTCAGCGGGGCCCCATCCCCAAAACAAATTCTCACAACGCGCTCTCGCGCGGAGGCATCGCCATGTGCGGCGCTTGCTCACCACTCTTCGCGCGCTCTTTCATTTCATATTTCGAGGGGCACTTGGCCATGATGGCCGAAGCTTCGAAGTAGCCCGACTCGGTCAACTTGCCCTCTGCGGTAACGGAGACGTCCATGCCGGGCATGTCGCGGAAGGTATCGGGTACGACGCACTGTGCGAAGCGCACGGGCAGCTCCACGCCCTTCTTCTCGACGCGAAAGCGATACTCGCAAGGCTGATCGCGACGCACGAGGGTCCCTTTGACGAGCGTCCCCTCGACGCGCACGGCTCGGTCGCCGAGCTTGTCCTTGTCCCGCAGCAGATCGTCGACACCCTTCGAGTAGACAGACGAATTTTGAAAGCTCGTGAAAACGAGTACCAGAATACCGCCGCCCATCACGAGCAAGCCGAGCAGGAGACCCACGCTGCGCTTGCTGCGCGGCTGCGCGGCTGCAGAGTCGACAGCGGCCGGAATGGGCGCGACGACGGGTTCGGTCGCAGCGGCCGCGCGTTCGAGCTCCTCGTCGAGTCCGCTCATGCAAATAGCCTAACTCCACGGACAACGACGGTCCACCGCGAGCGGCACCGTCAGCTCGCGCGCCGGCCTGCCAGCCGCGCGCCTAGCCAGGCGCTCAGCAGCCCGATCGACAAAAGTGCCGCTAAAGCGACAAAGGCCAGGTGCGCGCTCGAGAGTGATCCCGACAGGGCGGCGATGCCCCAAACCAAAAAAGAGCCCAGCAACCCGCCCCAGAGTGCCTGCCGAACGGCGTTGCCGAAGCGTCCGACGAGGGCGCCGCTCACGGCGCAGGCAAGCGCAAAAGAAAGCGCAACTGGCAGCACGCCGAGCACGATGGAGTGTCGTGAGCCGAGCCCACCCGCGCGCAAGCCCGCCGCGGCCAACCAAGCTCCGATCATGGCTAGCGGCAAGAACAACGTGACCACGAAGCCTGCGCCAATCAGGATCCATTGCCAATTCGGACGACGAGGATCGTCGCCATCACGGCTTTGTAGGACGGGTAAGCGGCGCACCATGTTCGTCGAGCGCGCCCGACCCCGCGATGCTAACACCACGAGGTAACCGTGCTGCTCCCGAATCTGCCACGCACGTTCGGCTTGTTACCGATCAGTACGTTCGTCGCACTGCTCACGGCGATCGCGCCCGCGTTCGCGCAAGGAAACGCGGCTCCAGCTGCTTCGGGCTCGCCCGCACCACCCGTTTCTTCCTCCGAGTCACCCGCGATCACGGCCCCGCCGCCCACCGAAGCGGCACCCGCGCCGCCGCCTGTTCAAACGGCGCCGTCGACGGCGACCGTCGCTCCGTACGGAGCATGGGACGGTCGCGCTTACGGCCCTCCGCCAACCAACGCGCTCGGGGCTCCTCCGCCGCCGGAGCTCGAGCCGCCTGCGTACTCGCGGCGCGCCGTTGAGCTCCTGCCGGAGTTGATGCTCGGCTTCCCGGAATGCCACGACGGCTCGTTCAGCAACCCGCGTTGTGACGACTTGGGCGGCGGGCTCGGTCTCGGCGTGGGTGGGCTCTGGCGCGTGTCGCCCTACTTTGCTTTTGGAGGAACGCTCGACGCCCTCGCGTTCCGTTTTCGACCTCCGGCGCAAGCGGCGCTTAGCAATACGCGCGCCGCCGGATTTTTTGCCGGCATCTTGGGCCGAGTCTACTTCATGGACTCCGGCGCTCTCGACCCATACGTCGAACTCGCGCTCGGCGGGGGTGCAATCGGCACCAATGCCGTGGAGGCGAACAGCCAACAATACCAAGAAAGCTCGGCGGGTGGCTCGGTGCGCGTCGGGGGCGGGCTCGAGTTTTTCATGAGCTCTCGACTGCGCCTCGGCCCTGCCCTCGATCTGACGCGCTTCAGCGCCAAACACGTACGCCGCTGCGATGCGCAGAATCAGTGCGTCGATCTGGATCCCAATCTGTATGCACATGGCGTTGGCTTTTTCACCCTCTCGTGTCGGTTGACGATACTGGTGGGGCCGAAGCTGTGAGCGAGCTCGATCTGCTCGCCCTGGATCGCGTCCTCCGCGCGGGCGAGCTCGGCGGCCCTACGGCGACCAGTCGACGCCCCCCGGAAGTCAACGCCGAGACCTTGAGCGCGCTGCGCTCGAACGCAAGCGATCCACTGGCGGTCGCCCTCGAGCCTTGGGTCTTCCGACTGCTGGAGAAACAGACGCTCGCCGGCGAACGCGAAGCCGTGTCACGCGCGTATTGCGTCGCGCGCCACACCGTGCATGAGCCCGAGTATGCGCAACGCTCCCTCTCGGAACTGTTTGGCGCCGCGCTTGCGGAGCGCGCCGCGCGCAGCCAGCATTTGCAGAACTTCTTCGGCAACGCCTCAGAACTCTCCAGCCTTACGCTCCGTTACTGGAGCGCACGCGTCGAATTCGCAAGCTCACTTGCCGTAGAGCTCGACACTTGGGAGCTCGCGCTGCCGAACGTCGCAGAGCATGCCGCGAGCTGGCTGTCGCTTTCACGTGATGCGTTCGCCGAGTTCGGCCTACAGGATCCCGCGCAGTTCTTGACGGCCGCGCTGGCTGAGGACGCGACGCGGGGCTGGCCCTCACGCTTGTCGCTGCGCGGTATCAGCGAGCTGCTCTCAGACGGGCGTTGGTTCGACGGTCTAGAGTTACGGATCCCGGCGCTGCCACGAGCGCACGGCGCCGCCAGTTTTCTGCGCGGGCTAGCGATGTCAGGTGGCGCGCTCTCGGAGGCAACCCTCAGCGAACGCGTGCCTTTTGCGTTTGCCGGCGATCTGTTCTGTCTCCAGCGCCACACCTGGGCCGCGCTCTTCGCCTACCTCCCGCTTTCGCCTGTGTTCTTGCGACGCAAGCTCGGCCTCGGTCCGAGTCACTTGCAGGATACACTGCGCGCGCTCGGGCGCAGTATCTTGCTCGAGTCGCGCGTAGCCGCCTTGCGCGTCTTGTTGCGCACTCCACTCCTCGCAGGCAGCGCGCGTCTACTCTCGGCTTTCGCCGAACTGAGCGTGCAGGCACTCGGCTTCGAGCTGCCGAAGGCCGCCGCGCTCACCTTCGTCCGCGTTCATCGGGACGACGCTCAGCGCTTCTTGGGCATGCTGTACGCGGCTACGCGCTTCGAGCAGTTGATCCAAACGCACGACGACGACTGGTACCGAAACCCGCGCGCAATCGCTGAACTCCGCCAACAAGCTGAAGAGCCCCTGAAACCGAGCGCAACGGCCGAGCTCGCCCAGGCAGGCGCGCGCGACTTGTACCAGCGCCTCTCGTCGTTGCTCTAGAAATACCAGCCGAAACGGTCGAGCCGCGTCAGAAACCACCGTCGCCGGTGGTCTGATCGAGGCCCGCCGATTCCAGGTGATAGGTGAAGCCGAGCACGATCGTAGTGACGTGGTCGCCGGTCACGGTGCGCCGCAGTGCGACATCCGCGCTGAACAAGCGATCGATGTAGCCGACGCCACCACTCAGGGCATGGCTGTTCGGACCCTGGTCGTAGCGGTAACCGGCGCGCAATGGAAAATGGTCGCCGAGCAACACCTCACCGCCCGCCATGGCGCGCGCTGTATCATGACTCCAGGAATCGAAATCACCGACGACGTCCGCTTCGACTCCGAAGATGTCCTTGCCGTAGCCTACGCCGCCCGCGACGCTCATCGGCTGAAAGCCATTGCCTGGATCACTCAGATTGCTGCCGACGATGGAAAGCGACAGTCCCTCCATCGGTTGGAACGTGGCCGCCGCATCGAACGAGATCGCCCGCACGATACGCTCCCCGCTCAGCCCACCGGAGGCCGGGCTCACGCCAAACGCTCCCAAGCCGTTTTGGCTCAACAATAGATAGCGCCCTCCGACACCGACGAAAAAGTCCTGCGACAGCGGGTACGCCAACGCGAATCGCAGATCGGTCCAGCGCCGCGCAATTCCGTCCGAGTCCTGCGTGTTGTACGTGCCGCCGATTCCGCCGGCGAGTTGGTACTTGGAGCCGAACGAATCCATAGCACCGGCGCCGTAGCTTTGCCGCTGCGCTTCTGGCCAAATCTGAGCCATTCCACCGATGTGATACACGCGCGAAGCCGCCATGTTGGCGGGATTGAGAAAGAGCGCTTCGAGCGAGTTGCTGAGCGCTCGCGTTGCGCCGGCCATCGCGGCAATTCGCGGCGTCTCGATCTCTTCGTAGTTGTACCCGACGGTCGGATCGATCTTGCTCTTTTCGGCGTGAGCCAGGGCGGGCACGCCGAGCGCGCAGCACACGAACGCTGCGCAGCATGCGCGAACCCTGGCGCGCATTTCGATTCGGCGCGCGCCTCGTACATCGCACACTCGGCTGCTCACTTCTCGCACCTGCAACCTCGTACCTGCGCGTCGAAAGCAGGGCAAGAAATCGACGGACTGAGCGTAATGACGAGCTTACGATGTACGGCCGTTCGGCCAAGTCAAGTTTTCTGCCGTCGACTCTTGACTCGCGAAACTGCGGAAGTTGACGCCGCAGAAATTGGCAGCGGTCTGCGCGCGAAGAGATTCTCTTCTCTGTCTGCGAGGTTACTGATCGCTGAACTTTGCTCGCGACGACAAATGACAAAAGCGCATGCACACGCGTGTTACGATCCTGCTTCTATTTGGCGGACTTTCACTTTTTGAAAATCTTGGGATTGAAGTTTGAACGAGGTCGGTGCTAGCTCCCCACACCGTTGCTCATGAGCTCTCGCGAGCCGGCGCAACGGGCGATCTGCGTGATGAAGAAA
Source organism: Polyangiaceae bacterium (assembly GCA_036496745.1). Taxonomy (GTDB): domain Bacteria; phylum Myxococcota_A; class Polyangia; order Polyangiales; family Polyangiaceae; genus PMG-095. The sequence goes on along the minus strand of DASXKQ010000363.1, from coordinate 5,753 downwards.
CCAAAGCTCGCCCTCTCCAAAGCATCAGAACCAAGGGCGGGCAGCCGATCGCCTGATTTGGGTTAGTTTCTCCCATTGTCCACAGTCCTGTGGATAAGATGGGGATTGTGTTGCCGTGACGTCTGACAATTCCTCGTTTTCCCCTGCACATCCCGCGGATCCCGCTGCCGCGGAACAGCTGTGGACTACTGCGCTCGCTCACACGCGCGGTCGCTCCCCGGCTTCCTTCGAGCAGTGGTTTTCGAGCGTGCAGTACGACGGCTTCGAGCAAGGCCTGCTGAGCCTCACTGCGCGCGATGAGTTCGTGCGCGATTGGGTAAAGGCTCATTTTCTGCCTGACCTCCTGTCGCATCTTGCCCGCCTTGCCGGTGATCCGAACCCCGCGGGACTGCGCGTCAAGTGGAGCATCTCCAATGAGCTCGTGCGACCGGTTTGCCAACCCAAACCCCGGGTGGAAGCACCACGCAGCGTCGAGCCCTCGACTCGCCGCTCCGAGCGCCCGTCACGCTACTCTCGTTCGCTGGTCGCGGCTGCGCTGAATCCGAAGCACACCTTCCCGAACTTCGTCGTCGGGCCCTCGAACGAGCTCGCGCACGCCGCGGCGTTTGCCTCGGCGGGTGGCGGTGGCCCTCGCTATAACCCCCTCTTCATTGCAGGTGGCACCGGCCTCGGCAAGACCCATCTGATGCATGCCATCGCGCACAAGGTGCTCGATGAGCGCCCCGATGCGCGCGTGATTTACGTATCGGCCGAGCATTTCACGAACGAGTTCATCGAGGCGCTCCAGCACCACAAGATGGACGAATTCCGGGCGCGCTATCGCACGGACTGCGACTTCTTGTTGGTCGACGATATTCAGTTCTTGGCCGGTCGCGAGCAAACGCAAGAAGAGTTTTTTCACACCTTCAACGCGCTGCACGACGCGGATCGCCCAATCGTGGTGACCAGCGACAAGTATCCGCAACAATTGCAGCGCATGCCGGAGCGCCTGGTTTCGCGGTTTACCTCCGGCTTGGTGGCGGACGTCCAAGTCCCGCAACTCGAGACGCGCGTCGCGATTGTCCGGAAGAAGGCCGAGCTCGAGTCGATCGACCTATCCGACGACGTAGCCGTCATGCTCGCTCAGAACGTGCAGAGCAATATCCGCGAGCTCGAAGGCGCCTTGATTCGCCTGGCCGCCAAGTCGTCGCTCACGGGCCGGGCAATCGACGAGGAGTTCACGCTCAGCGAGCTCGCGTTGGTTGCGCCACGCCGTCCGGATCTGGTCAGCGTCGAGGACATTCAACGCGCGGTCTCGAATCACTTTCGGCTGTCGAACTCCGACTTGCTGAGCAAAGATCGCCACAAGAGTGTGGCGTTTGCGCGACAAGTCGCCATGTACCTGTGCCGGCAACGGCTGAAGTGCAGCTTCCCCGAGCTCGGCCGCGCCTTCGGCAATCGCGATCACACGACCGTGATGAGCGCGGTACGTCGCGTCGAGGCCCTCCGGCAGCGCGATCCGCAGGTCAACGCACACCTCGAGGCCATCGAGCAAAAGCTCGCCGCCTCCGAAGACTAGAGTCCGGCCACAGGCGCGCTCGCCTCGCTCGGCTTGTCGCGCGCCGGCTGCTCCGAGCTCGCGTCACCGCTACCGCTCTTGCTGCTGGCGGGCGCGTTTGACACGGGCTCAGTGGGGGCGGCGAGCTGACTCGCTTGATTCGGCGTTACCGCAACGCCGGCCCGCGTACCGCTGACGTCCGAGTGAACGAGCTCCGTCGGCAATGACATCACAGCGACGGCCGGCAGTGGGAGCGGCGCTACTTCGTGGGACTCGGGGACTGCATCGAGCGCGAGCCCAATCCGTGTTGCAATTGCCTCGACTGCTTCCGCGGCGCCCAGCGCGAGCGGCTCACCGTAGGCAAACTCCGAGCGCGAGCGCGAGGCTAGGCCCTCCGCGACCAACGTCTTTCCGCCGCGCAAGAGTCGATATTTGCCGCGCGCACCCGCTGACCAACCGGGCCCCGTCGCATCGGGTGACAGGGCCTCCACGTTCAGCTCGACCACCAGCAAGTAGTCATTTGAAGCGAGCCGCGTGCCCGAATCGTACATTTCGACCGCCGGAAAGCTGGTCCATAGGGCGCGCTGTAGCGATTGTCGAAAGGTGCTCTGCACGCGCTCGAAGCACAGCGTGCGCTGTGTCTCCGGTCTGACACATTGCGTCTCGGGCGTGCCATCCGCGAGCTCGATCCACAGCCGACTCGAATGCAAAACGGGCGGCGCGATCGGCGGCAATTCCGCCGCGCGTAGCGGCGCGTGATGTTCGAGGGTGCACCCGGCGAGCAAGCTCCCGCTCAGGACCAGCCCAGCAGCGCGAGAAAATACCGGAAAATAGCTTCGATTTTGCTGTGTCATCGCCGCGAAACGATATCGTGACCGCTCGCTTGCCTGGCAAGTTTTCGGGGTGTCTGCGCGTGTGCGTTCGGAAGAAAACCTGACACCGTCGAAGACCCGAGCTATGCTTCTGTAAGGGAAAGTAAAAGAGGCCAACCGATGGCGTCGCTTCGTCACATCCATCAAATCATGAACGATCGAAAGCGCGTGCTGCTCGCAGATGGGCGCACGGGCAAGATCATGCGTATCGACACGCTGTTTCCAAGCAATGACACCAAGGTCACCATCTGGACGAGCGCCGACGGCAAACCGGGCCTTGCCAAAGTCGAGCTGAGAGAAGTCTTGGGCGAAGCGCCCAAGGCCGGCTGAGCTCTACGAACTTTCGCCGCCACCTTCGGCGGGAGTGCCGTACATCGCCTCCGCGATCTCGAAGGTCGCGTTTTCAAGGCGCGCGTAGGCGTCCCGCAACGTGTCGAGGCTCGCGCCGGTTTCGATCATCTTGCGCAGGGTTTGGAGCTCGCCGCGCACCCCTTCGAGCTTTTCCGGAGGGAGCAGATCTGCGTAGGCCTCGAGCGCCTGCTCGGTCGTGTACACGAGCGTCTCGGCCTGGTTGCGCATTTCGGCGAGATCGCGCCGCAGCTGGTCCGTCTCCTTGAACTTCTCGCCCTCGGCGACGAGCGCGTCGATCTCCCCCGACTTGAGACCGCTGGTGGGCGTGACGCTGACTGCCTGCGAACGTCCCGTTCCCAGATCCTTGGCTTCCACGGCGAGAATGCCGTTCGCGTCGATCCTGAACGAGACTTGAATCTTGGGTAGGCCGCGCGGCGCGGGTGGAATACCGGTCAATTCGAAGCGCGCCAGGCTGCGGTTGTCTTGCGCCATCTCGCGCTCGCCCTGCAGCACGTGCACGGGCACGAACGACTGATTGTCGACGCTGGTCGTGAATATCTCGCTTTTTTCGGTAGGAACCGTGGTGTTGCGTGCGATGAGCTTGGTGAACACACCGCCGCCGGTCTCGACGCCGATCGAGAGCGGCGTTACGTCGAGCAAGAGCACCTCATCGATGGTGCCTGCCAATGCGCCGCCTTGAATAGCCGCGCCTACCGATACGACTTCGTCCGGGTTGACACCCTTGTGCGGATCCCTGCCGAAGAATTCACGCACCGCCTTCTGAACGGCGGGCATCCGCGTCATGCCGCCCACGAGCACGATTTGGCCGATACCCGCGGGTGTCACCTTGGCGTCAGCGAGCACCGCCTTGCACGCGTCGATCGTGCGCTCGATCAGATCCCTCGTCAGAATTTCGAGCTCGCTGCGCTTGAGCGTGCGCTCGAGATGTAACGGACCGGAGGGGCCGGACGCGATGAACGGCACGTTCACCTCCGTCTCGAGCGACGAGCTGAGCTCGTGCTTCGCCTTCTCGGCGGCCTCGCGCAAGCGCTGCAACGACGTGCGCTCTTGCCGCAGATCGATGCCATTTTTGGTCTTGAATTCCTCGGCTAGCTTGTCGATCAAACGCCCGTCGAAATCCTCCCCGCCGAGGTGGGTGTCACCGCCCGTCGCCTTGACACTGAACACGCCGCCGGCGATTTCCAACACCGAAATATCGAAGGTGCCGCCACCGAGATCGTAGACGGCGATCGTTTCGCTGTTCTTCCGGTCGAGACCATAGGCCAACGCGGCGGCAGTCGGCTCGTTCAAGATTCGCTTGATCTCGAGCCCGGCGATGCGTCCCGCGTCCTTGGTCGCTTGCCGCTGAGCGTCGTCGAAATACGCGGGTACGGTGACCACGGCCTCACTGACTGCCTCGCCGAGATAGGTTTCGGCGATCTCTTTCATCGCGGAAAGCACGATGCTCGACACCTCCGGGGGTGACTGCTTCTTCCCGCCAAGCTCTACCCAGGCGTCACCGTTGTCATGCTCGACGACGTGGTACGACACGCTCCCCTTCTGCCGCTGCACGGCGGGGGACGAAAACTTCTGACCCATCAGGCGCTTGACCGCATGCACCGTGTTTTCGGGGTTGGTAGTGGCCTGGCGCTTGGCGACCTGCCCAACGAGGCGCTCTCCACGCGCCGAAAACGCGACCACGCTCGGCGTCGTGCGTGCGCCCTCGGAGTTGGCGATCACCTTGACCTCGGGCTGACCCGCTGCGTTCGTTCCCTCCAGAACTGAAACACAGGAGTTGGTAGTGCCGAGATCGATGCCGATGATTTTCCCCATGCAACCTTTCGGAGAGCATAGCCCGTGACGAGCACGAGCGGGATGGCAAAGCAGAGAACGCGGGAAGTGTGGAGAACGCTCAGCTGGCAGGTGGTTTCGCGACGACCACAATCGCCGGGCGGATCAGGCGTTCACCGAGGCGATAGCCCGCTTGGACCTCATAGAGCACCGTGCCTGGCGGGTGCTCGGTCGTCTCGACCTGCTGCACGGCTTCGTGGAACGCTGGATCGAAGGGCTCACCTTGTACCTTGATGCGCTCGATCTCGAGCTTGGACAAAGTGTCGATGAACTGCTTCATCACCAGGCCAATCCCGTCCCCCAGCGCCTTGACGTCCGTCGCGGTACCGGCGTGGTTGGCCGCACGCTCCAGGTTGTCGAAGACGGGCAGAAGCTCCTTCAACAAATCCTCGCGTGCCCGGCGCTCCATGTCGGTGAGCTCCCGGCGTGAGCGCTTCCGAAAATTGTCGAAATCGGCAAGCGTGCGCAGCAGCTGATCTTTCAGGCGCGCCGCCTCGGCTTTGGCGGCCTCGAGCGGGTCGGGCGGAGGCGCTTCGACCGCATCGGCGATCACCTCCGGCGCGCTGGCCTCCGGGGGTGATTCGGCTCGGGACTCCTCGGGAGTGTGGTTTTCGTCGTTCACGCGCGGCGAGTATAGCCAGTCGCCCCTCGTTCGCTAGTCTCCTTCACTCGGCGTGTATCGGAGCTTGGCTGCATGGCGCCTGGCGCAGCGCGGTGATGAACCCACCCGAACTCTGCAAGGGCGACGATTGTGCTGGGAGCGCGGGCGAAAACCAGAGATCGATCCCTTCCGGCAGCACCCAAAAGCGATCGTCACCCGTGAGCGCTCGATAGGCGGGCTCTGCGCTCCGTTCTCGCCCATAGCCCAAGGTCTCGAGCCAAAAACAGAAACCGTCACTGCCCGGCGCGAACAGATGCAGGTGGCCGCTCTCGAGGTCTACTGCGAGTGAGCTCACAACGACACCCTCGGCGGTCACCGCGCTCAGCTGATGATGCCCCGCGGGCGCATGCACCAACGCCCCTGCGGCCGGGCTCTCCTGGCTGGTCGGTTCAATCGAGGCGACGCGCGAGCCGTCTACGAAAACGTCGAGCCGCGCGTCCGTCAAATTGAGCACGCGCAGACTCGGGTGATGAATGGCGTG
>DASXKQ010000362.1:0-21907 GCA_036496745.1 Polyangiaceae bacterium | reverse complement strand
GCAAGAACTTGCCGATGGAAAAGAGTGCGGCGGTCACGAACGCGCCCACCCATACGTCGTGCCAGGTGATTTTGACGTCCGGTACGATCTTGAACAACAGCGCGAATAGGAGCGCAATCACGCCCAGCGAAATCAAGAAATTCAGGACTGACCAAAGTGTCGAGCCCCCCGGTAACGAGCTCGCGAAGAGGCCACCGAGCCAGCTCAACGCAGCGCTCACGATCAGCGATACCAAGAGCAAGAACGCGACGCCGAGCACCATCGTAAAGGAGAAGAAGCGATCCTTCACGATGCCCCACACACCGCGACCGGGCTTTGGCTGGACGCGCCACACGGTATTGAGCGCCGATTGGAGCTCCGCGAATACGGCAGAAGCGCCGAACAAGAGCACGGCCAAGCCGATCAACGCGCTCGAGATGCCCGTACCCGGTGCGCGAGCGTTGGTTACCATCGCTTCCACGGCTCTGGCTGCGCCAGCACCCATGATCGACCGAGCCTCGGCGCCGACGTGCTCGCGCGCGGAGTCCTCGCCGAGCAGCAAACCCAGCGCAAAAATCACGAAAATGACGAACGGGGCGATCGAAAGTAACGTGTAGTACGCGAGCGAGGCGGCCAGCCGCGACACGTTGTCGTCGTCCCAGGCCACGCCGGTTTGCTTGCATAGCGCGAGCGCCGTCGACAGCTTGCTTGGTTTGCGCACGAGCTCGTCAACTTGCAAACGGCGTGCGCGCTCGCGAGTTCGAGCGATGTAGCGATGCGCACACCTGCCTCAGTGTGACCGGATGCCCCTCGAGAGCTCGCGTAAGTCTTCTTCTCTCGGCGCCCGCAGGGCGACGAGCGGCGGCACACATCATGCTCCTCTTTGTTCGCGGAGGACGAAAGACATGGCAAGCGATTCGATCACCGAGGAGCTTTGGCAACTCGAGCACGACTATTGGCAAGCCATCAAAGACAAGGACGCCCAGGCCGCCTCCGAGCTGAGCGACGAGCCGTGTCTCGTGGCCGGCGCGCAAGGTGTGGGCAGTCTCGACCGACAAACGCTGATGACGATGATGGATTCGGCGTCGTACCAATTGCAGTCATTCGAGCTGAACGACAACGCATTCGTGCGCATGCTCGGCGACGACGTCGCAATCCTCGCCTACAAGGTCCACGAAGAGCTGCTGGTCGATGGCAAGAAAGTGAGTCTCGACGCGGCCGATTCGTCGACTTGGGTTCGGCGCGACGGTCAATGGCGCTGTGCTCTGCACACCGAAGCGCTCGCGGGTGACCCGTTCGGCCGCGACCGAATGAAGAACGGGGCCAAGCACAAGGCAAGCTGAGCATTCTCGCGTGCCGCCCTGCTGAGCCCGGCTCTGGTATGCAGAGAGGGCGATGCCGCCAGTCCCCGGAAGTAGCCATGCCGGCCCCGCCGAACGCGAGCGCGTGCTCGCGCTCGTGCAGCGATACGGCTGGAACGCGACGGCGTTCCAGACGCTCGAGAGCGGCTATCGCTACTTCTTCCATGGCGATCAGGCGTGCGTCGCGTATGTGCCGGCGGGTCGAGCCTGGGTCGCGGCGGGCGCTCCGATTGCGCCGGTCGAGTCGCTCGCGGAAGTCACCGCCGCGTTTTTGGCCGCCGCGCGGCGCGCCGGTGTGCGCGCGTGCTTTTTCGGGTCGGAGCCGCGCTTGCAGTCTGCCGCGCGAGGCACGCTCCGTCATCTGCGCATCGGTGAACAGCCGGTCTGGGACCCGCGCGAGTGGCCCGAGAATCTCGCGCATCATCGCAGTCTGCGCGAGCAACTGCGCAGAGCGCGCGCGAAGGGTGTGCTCGCGCGCGAAGTGATCCCGGCCGAGCTCGAGTCCGGAGCGACGCGCGAGGCGATCTCGCGCGTGATCGAGCGTTGGTTCGCGACGCGCGGCATGGCGCCGATGAGATTCCTCGTGAGCGTCGAGCCGTTTACGTTCCCCGAGCACCGGCGTTGCTTCGTCGCGGAAGTCGACGGACGCGTCGTGGGCTTTGCCGGCGTGGTGCCGGTGCCGACGCGCAACGGATGGTTCATCGAAGATCTCGTGCGCGATCCCAAAGCGCCGAACGGCACTGGCGAACTGCTGATCGACGCGGTCATGCGCTGGGCGTTCCGGAGCGGCTCGTGCTGGCTCACGCTGGGGCTCGCGCCGCTGTCCGGCAACGTGCCCGCGCCGCTGCGCGCCATGAAGAAGAGCAGCGCTCTGCTCTACGACTTCGAAGGTTTGCGCGCGTTCAAGGCCAAGCTCCGACCTTCCTCGTGGTCGCCGATCTATTTGTCGTATCCGGCCACGCAAGGTGTGCTCGTCTCGCTTTTGGATGCGCTGGTCGCGTTCAGCGGCGGCTTCTCGAGCTTCGCGTTGCGCTCGCTCTGGCGCGGACCCACGAGCGTGTTGCGCGGGCTCACGCTCCTGCTCATGCCGTGGACGTTGCTGCTCGCGCTCGCGCCTGCCGAGCACTGGTTTTGGCGCGTGGAAGTCAAGTGGGCCTGGGTCGTGTTCGATGTGCTGGTGGTCGCGGGCCTCTTGCGGCTGCTGCACAAACGCGAAACCTCGCTCTTGACCGTGCTCGCGCTCGCCGTCACCTGCGACGCCTTGCTGACACCGGTCGAAGCCGCGCTCTGGAACGTGCACAATGCGCGCGGTCTCGGCGAGTACGCGCTCTTGCTTCTGGCCTGCGCGGCGCCCGCGCTCGCCGCGCTGACGCTGTGGGGCGCGCGGCGGCACCGTCTGCAGCCGTAGCGCTCGACTGGTGCCGGCAATTTCGGCAAGATTTTCCCGCCGGGACCCATTTATGGGTGACTCTTGCGCCGGCCGTCGGCGCGGCTCGTTTACCCCGAAGAAACCAAGGGAATCAGCATGCTTCGCCAACACGCTTACGGAATCCTGATCGCGTCACTCGGAACCTGGTACCTCGCAGGTTGTTCAGCAACAGGACAAAGTTCCGGGCAACCTGGAGATGACGACCAAGGCGCAGGAGCCGGCGCCGGCTCGCCGGCGAGCGGCGGATCGAGCAGCGGGACCACCGGTGTCGGTGGGTCAGTCGCCGGAGGGAGCGGCTCGAACGGCGTGGGTGGCTTCAGCGGCTCGGCGAGCGGCAGCGCGGGCTCGAGTGGCAGCATCGGTACGAGCGGCAGCGCAGGCACGGGTAACGGTGGCAGCATCGGCACGAGCGGCAGCGCAGGCACGGGTAACGGTGGCAGCTCCGGAACCGGCACGGCCGGTGCCAGCGCAACGGGCGGCAGCGCGGGTGCAAGCGGTTCGACCTCCGGTGGAGCAGCCGGCACAGCTGGAGCGAACGGCGGCTCGAGCAATGGTGGCGCGAGCGGCGCCGCAGGCAAAGGCGGCACGGGCGGTACTGCAGGCACTGCCGGCAAGGGCGGAGCTGGAGGCACTGCGGGCACTGCCGGCAAAGGCGGAGCCGGCGGAGCCGGCGGCACCGCCGGTACCGCGGGCAGCGCGGGTACCGCAGGCGCGGGCGGCACGAGTTGCAGCGGCCCGGTGGGAAAGCTCGCGGGCGCGCTCGTGAACGGCAACACGGGCGGCATCATCTTCAAGGACACGGACGGCGTGGCCGTCAACGCGCACGGCGGCGGCATCATCCAAGTGGGTGCCACGTTTTACATGCACGGCGAGTACTTCAAGCCCAATGACACCACCGACGATTTCAACGGCTTCTCGATGTACTCGTCCAACGACATGGCCACCTGGAAGAACGAGGGCATCATCTTGCCGCAGCAGCCGGCCTGCGCGGGAGGCACGAACAGCGCCACCTGCGGCGTGCTCGGTCCAGTCAGCAAGGGCGAGCGACCGCACATCATCAAGTGCCCAGGGACCGGGGAATTCGTGCTCTACGCGCACGCCGCCTCCGAAGACTATCAAACCTGGAAAGAGATCATCTACGCGACGTCGAGCACCGTCAACGGCAAGTACGCGTTCAAGGGAGCGCTCACGAACGCGGGCGGCACGATGGCCGCGCACAGTGATATCGGCGCGTTTGCCGACAACACCGGCGGCTACGTGATCACCGAGAGCGGGCACGTCTTCACGCTCGCCACCGATTGCCACAGTTGGCTTTCGGACAAGACGGTGAACGTGAACGGCAACTCGGGTGGCTCGGAGTCACCCACCGTGTTCAAGAACGGTAACACCTACTACTGGATCGGCTCGAACAAGACGGGCTGGCGCGCCAACAACAACTTTTACTCCACGGCGACCTCGATGACCGGCACCTGGACCTACAAGGGCTTCGTCGCGCCGGTCACGGACACGACCAACGACCTCTCGGATCAACGCACGTGGATGACGCAGAGCACGTGGGTGCAGCCGGTTACCGGCTGCCAAGGCACCACCTTCGTGTACTGGGGTGATCATTGGTACGGCAATCAAGACACCACCAATCCGGGTCGGCACAACGATCAAGCCGGCTACGTGTTTCAGCCGATCGTGTTCAGCACCTCTGCCACCGAGCTCCTGCCAACCTACCAGGCTAGCTGGTCGCTCGACGTGGGCGCGGGGACTTGGACGACGCCCTAGTTCCTAGTTGCCCGCGTCCGACTCCCCACGATCGACGCAGCTGTTGTCGACGCAGTCCTGACCATCGAGGCAGCCAATTCCGCATGGCGCGCGGCATACGCCGCTGACACAGCCGGTGCCCGCGGGGCACGCGCTGCTGTCCGTGCAGGACAGATCTCCCGCTGTGACACAGGAGCGGCTGCCCGACGTGATCAGGCAGGTGCTAGCCGCGGGGCAATCGCTTTCTGAGTCGCAGCTCGCGCGGCACTGGCCGACGAGGCACGCGTGACCCGGCTCGCAGTCGTCGTCGGAAGCGCACGGACCACTTTCGCCGTGGCCGCTTTCGATGCCGAGGATCGTGCCGCAGCCGAGCAGGATGAGTCCGGCCGCGAACAAGCTGAAGGTGCGCACCCTCTTCATGGCTTCAAAAGTGCGCCAACGCGCTCAAGCCGAACGCGCCGCGATTCGCCGTAACCGCGAAATGCGAGCTCATCGCTTGGTTGTCGTTCTTGCTCGGCAGTGTGAGGAACAAGACGGCGCTGGTCACGAGCGCGCCCAAGCCGACCACGCTGGAGATGGTCGCGACGGTCGCCTCGCTCGATGCCTGATCGCGCAGCTGGATGCCGCGCCCCGTGCACACGTTGTGGCTGCTGCAGAAGGTGTTCGAATCGCTCAACGAAGAGCGCGCCACGAGTCCGAAAACCCCGCCCCCGCCCAGGCCAACGACCGCGGTGCCCGCCGCGATCCAAGCGATCGTTGCGCGCGCTTTGCGCTTGGGGTTTACGCTGTCGGGCTCGGGCGGCAGCACGTCTGGTACCGGTGGCGGCGCGGGCTTGGCGGGCGCCGGCGCGGGCTTGGCGGGCGCCGGCGCGGCGTCGGCTTCGGTTGTGGGTTCATTCACTTGCGCGCTGGCAGGTGGCGCGGGGCTCTCGTCCGGTGTTTGCGCGGCTGCGCCGTCATCGGCGCGCGCGCGCACCGCTGGCAAGGTGGCCAGAACGAATCCAAGCGCCAAGCTTTCAAGTCTCAAAGGCGGCCTCACGCGGAGCACGGACGAGGCGCGAGGGTAGCGCGGCCACGGGGCATCCAGTATCGAAGAAATCCGCAAGGCTGGAACGCCCGCACAATTTCCGCTTTTTCCGCTCATCTGCGATTCAGGTCACTTTTTTTTAGGCAAGTGATCGAACGCGGCCGGCCGAGCATTAGCCAGATTAGTGCATTGGCGCTGCGCTTGCGCCGCTGCACCTAGGCAAGGTGTGAGGTCCATCGTGGCTTTTTCTTGGCTCGTTCAGCGATTTTCATCACCCCTGGGGGTGCTCTCGTGCGCGGTTTTGCCCGTGCTCATGGCGTGTTCGGGCTCAGGCGCGGGCAAGAAGGTGATCGTCATCGACAACTCGGGGAGCGGAGGCAGCAACTCGAGCGCCGGCGGCGTCACGGGTAGCAGCGGAACCGGCGTTGGGGCAGGACCCCAGCTCGGTACGGGCGGCGCGCCGATGATGGACGGCGGTGGCGGCGCGGGCAACGCCTGCGCGACGGCCAGCGCGACGCCGATGATCACGACCGAGCCGGTCGACATCATCGTGATCGTCGACAACTCGGGCAGCATGGACGACGAAATCAAGCAGGTCGAGTCGAACCTGAACGTGAATTTTGCGAACGTGCTCACCACGAGCCAGGTCGATTATCGGGTGATCCTGATCTCGCGCTACCGCACCGGCACCATCGCCACGTCCATCTGCGTGGATCCGCCGCTGAGCGGGGCGCCCGCCGGCTTCTGTGAAATGTCGTCGCGCACGCCGGACGTGCCGATGTTCACCGATCGCTTCTATCAATACAGCGTGAAGATCAACAGCACGGATTCGCTGACCAACATCATCCAGGCCTACAACACGGCGGACTCCAAGAAGTGGGCACCGATGGGCTGGGGACCGTGGCTGCGGCTAGGAGCCAAGAAGGTGTTCCTCGAGTTCACGGACGACAGCGACGCGTCATTCAATGCGGATGCGGCGATGGACGTGGACACGTTTTTCCAGCAACTCACGATGCTCGCACCCGAGCATTTCGGCACCGACCCGGCGAACCCGACGCTCACGTATCACACCATCATCGGCTTGAAAGAGAAGGCCGACCCCGCCGCGCCCTATTTGGCGAGCGAGCCCGTCCAACCAGACGAGTGCACCGGCAACGGCGACAGCGTCACGAACAACGGGCCCACCTGGCAGGAAATCAGCATCCGCACTGGCGGCCTGCGCTTTCCGATCTGCCAGTACACGCACTTCGACACGGTCTTTCAGACCATCGCGCAGGACGTCGTGAGCAAGGCGGAAATTGCCTGTGATTTTGCGCTGCCGGACCCGCCCGTGGGTCAGGTCCTCGATCTGAGCAAGGTCGCGGTGAGCTACACGCCCCTCGCCAGCACAGACGCGCACCAGTTCGGTCAGGTGCTCGATCCCGCCGATTGCCAGGCCGACGCCTTCTACATCTCGAACGGCCGCATCTATTTGTGCGACGACGCGTGCACCACGGTGAAGACGAACGAGTCGAGTGTGAATGTCCTATTCACCTGCGACAGCACGATCATTCCTAAATAGAAGCGACGTTTCGATTGCGGAAGACGCCCGCCGATTTCTGGTTTGGGCGTCGTTTTAGCTCTGGTCCGATGCTCACGTACTCAAGTACGCTCCGCTTCGGTCCTCGCTAAAGCCTCGCCGAAACCAGAACTTGGCGGGCGGGTAGTTTTGTGGGGCGGATCTGGAAAAGCGATGTTCGGGACGCCACCGCCGCGAGCGCGAGTAGAGCTACAAGTGGGTCTCATCACCGCTCATTGCACGGCTTTTGTCGTCGCGTTTGAATCGCGGACGGCGACCCGGTAGACCTTGGTCATGGCTGCCATGCTCAGCTCTGCGGGCTCGCCTTCGGATCTGAATCCGAGTGGCGGCTTCAGCTGGTCGAGGGAGCAGGAGCCGCACGCCGAGCGTCGCCGCGAGATGCTCGAGAAGTATCCGCAGATCAAGGCGCTGTACGGGCCGTGCGCGCGCACGAAGTACATTTGCGCGGCGCTGGTCGCAGTCCAGCTCGGGCTCGCGTATGCGCTGCGCAACGCGGGCTGGGGCTATATCCTGCTCACCGGGTACTTGCTCGGCGGAGTCGTCAATCAGGCGCTCTTGCTCGCGATTCACGAACTGAGTCACAACCTCGCTTTCCGCAAGCCCTGGCAAAATCGCGCGTTCGCCATGCTGATCAATTTGCCGGTGGGCGTGCCGGTGGCAGAAACGTTCCGCTACTATCATCTGCTCCACCACGTGCAGCAGGGCCAAGAAGGGGTCGACACGGATCTACCGACCGAGCTCGAGGGGCGCGCGCTCAAGCACCCTCTCCCGAAGTTCGTGTGGCTCGCGCTGCAGGGGTTCGCGTATGCGCTTCGGCCGCTCTTCGTGCATCCGAAAAAACCGAGCGCTGCAGAGGTCGTGAATTTCGTGCTGCAGCTCGCGTTCGACGGTTTGATTTTTTATTTTTGGGGTCTGAAGGCGCTCCTGTATTTGCCACTGAGCTCGTTGATCGTGATGGGGCTGCACCCGGTGGCCGGGCACTACATCTCCGAGCACTACGTGTTTCGTCCCGGTCAAGAGACGTATTCGTACTACGGCCCGCTCAACCGCTTGACGTTCAACGTGGGCTACCACAACGAGCATCATGATTTTCCGTACATCCCGGGTTCGCGCCTGGCCAGGCTGCGCGCGCTCGCCCCGGAGTACTACGAGCATCTTCTGCATCACACGTCGTGGACGCGCACGCTCTGGGACTTCATCACGCGCCCGAACCTCGGCGGTTTCAGTCGCGTGAAGCGCGCCCGCGCCGCGCGCTCGTAGCGCGGCAAGCTCGCCCGGGCTTGCGCGCGCTGGCGGCGGGCCCCAAGCTCTGCCCGTGCGCGCGATCTGGATCAAAAAGCACGGCGGTCCCCAAGTGTTGGAAGTGCGTGAGACGCCCGATCCCGAGCCGAAACGCGGCGAGGTGCGGGTGCGCGTGCGCGCGTGCGGCCTCAACTTCGCCGAGGTGATGGCGCGTCAAGGTCTCTACCCCGACGCGCCGAAGCCGCCCTGCGTCGTCGGCTACGAGGGCGCGGGCGTGATCGACGCGCTCGGCGAGGGTGTGGCAGAACCGACGGTCGGCGCGCGTGTGCTGTTCCTGTCGCGCTTTGGCGGGCACGCGGACACCGTGGTCGTCCCCGCGGAGCAGGTCACTGCCATGCCGGAGGCGATGACGTTCGAGCAGGGCGCCGCGCTGCCCGTTACTTACATCACGGCGTACCACATGCTGTTTCGCATAGCGCGCCTGCAAGGCGGTGAGCACGTGCTCGTGCACATGGCGGCCGGCGGCGTCGGCACGGCGGCGCTGCAGCTCTGTCGCACGGTCCCCGGCGTGGTCACGTACGGCACCGCCTCGCGCAGCAAGCACTCGTTCCTCGTCGAGCAGGGTTGTCAGCATCCGATCGACTACCGCTCGCTCGACTACGCGGCGGAAATCAAGCGGCTCACCGGCGGCCGCGGCGTGGACGTAGTGCTCGACGCGCTCGGCGGCGCGGATTGGAAAAAGGGCTACGGGCTACTCGCACCGGCCGGTATGTTGATCGCGTTCGGGCTCGCGAACGTGAACAAGGGCGGCACGCGGCGGCTGCTGCAAGTCGTGAAATCCCTGGCACAGGTCCCGCGCTTTTCGCCGATGAGCCTGATGGACGACAATCGCGCCGTCGCGGGCGTCAACATCGGCCACCTCTGGCGCGAGGCGGCGCTGCTACGCTCCGAAACGGAAGCACTGATGAAGCTGTTCGATGCGGGCAAAATCGCGCCCCACGTTAGCGCCCGCTATCCGTTTTCGCGCGCCGCCGACGCCCACGCGGAACTCGAATACGGGCGCAATGTGGGGAAGGTCGTGTTGATTCCGGACTAGGACGCGCGTCTTGCGACCGCGCTAGCAATGCAGCGCGAAGAGCGCGCCCTGCGGATCGGCGAGCTGCGCGATGCGTGCGCCTCCTGGGACGGGCATCGGGCCGTTGATCACACGCCCTGACTTGGACTTTGCGCGCTCGAGCGCCGCGTCGAGGTCAGCCACTTGGATGTAGTACATCCAGGCGGGCCTGGGCACGTCCTTCGGTTTGCTGAACATGCCGCCGAGGTCGCCCTTGCCGCCGTTGTTGTAGATCAAGTACGGGCCCATCTCGCCCATCTCGAAGTCGCGCGATTTCCGCCAGCCGAAGATCTTCGAATAAAAAGCGAACGCGCTCACGTGGTCGCTCGCGAGCAACTCGTGCCACGCGAACTCGCCGGGTTTCGTGACGTCGCGCCGCGGCATCGGATTCTGCGGCGCGAACAAGTTGATCGTGGTGCCCTGGGGATCCGCGATCATCGACAGGCGTCCAACTCCGGGAAACTCCGACGGCTCGGAGAGCACTTTTCCGCCGAGTTCCTTGACCTGAGCGACCGTCGCGTCGATGTCGCTCACCTGCACATTGGCCGTCCAGTGCGGCGTAGCCCCCATTTTTTTGAACGCGTCGGGCATCTGGATCGTGCCGGAAAGCGGCCCTTGCTCGCTCACGAACAGCACGTAACCCGAGCTATTGTCCATCGGGCGTGAGGTCCAGCCGACCACGTGTTCGTAGAACTCGATCGAAGCTTTCGGGTCGGAGGAGAGCAGGTCGTACCAAATAAAGCTGCCGGGGGTCGTGTGCATGATGGGCTCCTTTGATGCCTCGGGGAGGCATTGAGGAATCAATAGCTCAGCGCCGGTTTCGCCGAGAGGGGCCGATCGGACATTTTGAGAGGGTGGTCGCGCCATCCGTAGATGGGTTAACCTGCGCCGCGATGCACCGGTGGTCGGGCTCGGAGGCCCCCCGTTCCGCGCGCCACTCGGCGCACTTTCCCGCCCTCGACGGCTTGCGTGGGCTCGCCGTGATCGCCGTCGTGCTTTTTCACGCGGACGGTTTTCTGCGCGGCGGTTATCTCGGCGTGGACGTGTTCTTCGTGCTCTCCGGCTACTTGATCACATCGATCTTGCTGGCCGAAGAGCGCGCCACCGGCTCGCTCGACTTGAAGGCATTTTGGGTGCGTCGGGCGCGGCGCCTGTTTCCCGCGCTGCTGTCGTTGATGCCGGCCATCGCCCTCTACGGTAAGTTCGTCGCGAACCGCGGAGAGCTACCCGGCTTGCGGGGCGATACGCTCGCCACGCTCGGCTACCTCGCGAATTGGCGCACGATTCTCACGCACAAGAGTTACTGGCAACTGTTCGCCGCGCCGTCGCCGCTCGCGCACACCTGGAGCCTGTCGATCGAGGAGCAATTTTACGTCCTCTGGCCGCTGATCGTGTTCGCCGTCTTGATTGGTCTGCGCGGCTCGCTGCGAACGCTGCGCTGGCTGACGGGGCTCTTGGCGCTCAGCTCGGCGTGCGCGCTCTGGCTGCTGTTCGATCCGGTACAAACGAATCGCGCCTATCTGGGGACGGACACGCGCGCCGCGGCGATCCTATGCGGAGCACTGCTCGCGCTTTCGCTACCGGTGGACACGCGCCTCTCCGGGCGTAAGCAGCGTGCGCTCGACCTGGGTGGCCTGATCGCGTTGGCCGTTCTCGCCGGGCTGTGCTGCACGCTCGACGGACAGAGCCGGCTTCTTTACCGCGGCGGGTTTTGGTTGAGCGAGCTGAGCTGTCTGCTCTTGATCACCTGCGCAGTCGCTGCTCGCGACGGTGTGACGGCGCGACTGCTCTCGATCCGGCCGCTCACGTATGCGGGCACGATAAGCTACGGAGTCTACCTGTGGCATTGGCCGATTGACTGCGCGCTCAGCCCAGAAGCCACGCATCTGCGCGGCTTGTCGCTCAATCTGTTGCGCGTCGCAGCGACGTTGCTCGTGGCGGCCGTCTCCCACCGTTACTTGGAGTGGCCGATCCGGACGCGCGGCACCCCGTGGGCGCGCGCGAGCTCGCTCGTGCCGCTGAGCTTTACCCTGGCGATTGCGCTGGTCTGGGTCGGTACGCGACGTCCGCCGCTGCCACCGCCGCCGCCGCCGATGGTCGCCGCGAGTGAATGGCCTACGCCTTTTTCGGTCGATGGCCGAGTCTTGCCGAACGCGAGCGAGCTACGGCCCGCGACGCAGCGCGTGCTCGTGCTCGGGGACTCGGTCGCGGGCAAGCTCGGCATGGTGCTTCGCTATCGCCAAGAGGAGTTCGGCGCGTTCGTGGCCGAGCGCAGCGTGGGAGACTGCAGCTTGCTCACGAACTTCGTCGTTAACAAATTCGGTGAGAGCGGGCCGTCGGAAGCCGGCAAAGGCTGCGCAGCTGATTGGATTCACGACGTGGACGAGCTTCGCCCGGACGTGACGCTGATCGTGCTGGGCGGCGGATTTTTCTCGCAGGTCGTCGTCGGCGGGCATTACTTGCGCGCGTGTGACGCGCCCTTCCGGGCCGCCTACCGCGCGCGCCTGCGCGAGTTGCTCGACGCCATTCACGATCACGCAGGCGCCGTGGCGATCGCACTCACGCCCTATCCGCTCGACCGCTGGCGCGGCTCGGACACGCTCGAAACCATCGATTGCTTCAACGAAATTCTGAGCAAGGCCGCGCGCGACAAGCACGTGCCGCTGATCGATCTCGCTCGCTACCTGTGTCCAACCCCAGAGTGCAATTTGCTCAGCCAAGGCGAGCCGATTCGCCCCGACGGCCTCCATCCGGACGGCGTGGGCGCCGAAGAGACCGGGCGCTGGACGTTTCGCGAGATCCAGCGGATCGCCACGCTTTCGCGAGCGGAGCGAGCCCTTGCGGGTGAAAGTGCAGAGCTCCCGTAAGCCCGTATAGTGGCCGCTGTGTCACCCAAAGTCACCGCGCTTGGCGCGCACTCACCGCCCGAGGGCGCCCCTCCACCGATGGGCGTGCGCCAGCTGCTCGCGATCTTTCAATACACCGGCCGCGCGCTGCGCTTGGTGTGGTCCACGAGCCGCACGGTCACTGTCTGGCTCGCGCTCCTGAACATCGTGGCGGGCGTGTTGCCTGCCGCGATTGCCTACGTCGGGAAGTTAATAGTGGATGCCGTCGTGGCCTCGGCGGCTACGGGCAGTTCGGGCGCGCGGCTGCTCGCGCTCGAATACGTCGCGGTCGAGCTCGCGCTGGTGGTCGTGCGCGGCGCGACCGAACGCGGGCTCGGGGTGTGCGATTCACTTCTGCGCGCGTTGCTCGGACAGCGCGTCAATGAGCTCATTTTGGAGAAGGCGCTCACGCTCACGCTCTCCGATTTCGAGGACTCCGAGTTTTACGATCGCATGACGCGGGCGCGGCGCGAGGCGTCGTCGCGACCGCTCTCGCTCGTGAAGCGCTCGTTCGGCTTGGTGCAAAATAGTTTGTCGATGCTGGTTTACGGCGGGCTCTTGCTCAGGCTCTCGCCCTGGGCCGTGGCCGTACTCGGCTTCGCGGCGCTACCGGTTTTCCTGTCGGAGACGCGCTTTTCCCAGGACGCCTTTCGCCTGTTTCGCTGGCGCGCGCCGGAAACGCGGCAACAAACCTACCTCGAGACCCTGCTCGCGCGCGAAGATCACGCCAAAGAGGTGACACTCTTTCGACTCGGGCCGCTCTTTTTGCAGCGCTACCGCGACATCTTCCAGCAACTGTTCGCCGAGGACCGCGCGCTCACGCTGCGACGCGGCGGCTGGGGTTTCGCGCTCGGGCTGCTCAGCACCCTGGCGTTCTACGGCGCGTACGGCTGGATCGTGATTCGCACGGCGCTGCGCAAAATCACGCTCGGCGACATGACCATGTACCTGCTGGTCTTCAAACAGGGTCAAGCGGCGCTCTCAGCCATTCTTTCGTCGATCGGCGGCATGTACGAGGACAACTTGTACCTCTCGAATCTGTACGAGTACCTCGAACACGCGTCCGTGCAGCCGACGGGCAGCGCGACCGAGGGCCCCGATCCGAGCGACGGGATTCGCTTCGAGAACGTCTCGTTTGCCTACCCAGGCGCTGCCGCACCCGCGCTCAAGAACGTGACGCTGCACATCCCGCGAGGAAAAAAGCTGGCACTCGTCGGCGAGAACGGCGCGGGCAAAACCACGCTGATCAAGCTATTGACGCGGCTATACACGCCGACGGAAGGTCGCATCCTGCTCGACGGACTCGACCTCGGCGAGTGGCAGCCCGACGCGCTGCGCGCGCGCATCGGCGTCATCTTCCAAGACTTCATCCGCTATCAATTGCTGGTGGGTGAGAACATCGGGGCCGGCGACGTCGACGCGTTCGAGGATGAAGCGCGCTGGCGCCGCGCGGCAAAAAAGGGAATGGCCGACGGATTCATCGAACGCTTGCCCGCTCAATACACGACGCAGCTCGGTCGTTGGTTCAAGGGCGGGCAAGAGCTCTCGGTGGGGCAATGGCAAAAAGTCGCGCTCTCCCGCGCGTTCATGCGCGAGGGCGCCGACATCCTCGTGCTCGACGAACCCACCTCGGCCATGGACGCGGCCGCCGAAGACGAAGTCTTCCAGCGCTTCCGTAGCTTGTCGGAAAATCGCATGGGCATCGTGATCTCGCACCGCTTCTCCACCGTGCGCATGGCCGACGAGATCGTCGTGCTCGTGGACGGCGCCGTGGTCGAGCAGGGCAGTCACGAAGCGCTGATGGCGCTCGACGATCGCTACGCGCGGCTCTTCAATCTACAGGCGGAGAGATACCGCTAGGGCACCGAACGTTTATCCCGGCTCATTCTGGCGGTAATGAGCAGCGCCGAGGGGGCTGCGGGCTGCCCAGAAGGCTCCAACACATTTTGCCAGGATCGCAGTCTGCGTCGATCGTGCACTCGTCGTCCGCGCTTAGACAAACCCAGCCCAGGATCGGGTCCCCCGAGAAGTCCACGGTTCCGAGCGCGCAAAAGCCACCACCGCAATCGGCGTCCGTTTTGCAATTCGCGGGTAGGCACGCGCCACGCCATCCAACGGGAAAGCCGTGATCGAATAGATTGGGGGCGCATAGGCAGGCGAAACCAGGCTCACTGTCGGTCAAACTTGGCGGCGCGCAGTCACTGTTTTCTACGCACTCCGTAAAGCGCCCCGGACCAATGCCTACTTCGCCCGCGCCCGCGCCACCTTCCGCGGGTGCGCCGCCGCTTCCCTCGTCCACCAGCGGGGGCCCGCACGCGAGCGCTTGCGCTCGATGCTCGAAACCGTTCGCACACACGACGAGCTGGGCGGAGGGATCGAGCGTCGGCGACTCGCAGATCGGAAGCCCGCCGCCCAAGTGCACACCGCCGCTGCCCGCCGTCCCGCTCGTCCCTCCCGCGCCCCCGACGTTGCGTATGCCGCCGCCCGCGTCGGGCACCCTCATCACGGATGGAGAGCCGCCTGCCGGCGAGCCGCCGTGCGTCGCGGCTCCGCCGCCACCCGATCCCTGCTCGCTCGTGACGACTCCCGAGCAGGCCAACGCGACCAATACGAGCCCACCTAGCGGCGACCAACGGCGCGCTCGGTTCCTGCTCGGCGGGTTCTCGCGGCAAGCCAGGTCGTGAGCCATGGCGCGACGAGAGCAATCAGTGTGCCGGACTCGGCCTTCGGCTTTCATCGGGAATTCGCCCGTCTGGATGTTAGCTCCCGCCGTCACTGGCACGGCCTGGCACACTGCGGGCGACAAAACGTGCGGCGGGATGCTCGAACTCAGAATTTCTTGGGGGCGGCGTCCTTCGCCTCGCGGTGCCGCAGGATGCTGTACGAGACGGCGGAGCCCGTCGAGAGCAGCGTCTCGTTGCTCGCGCTATTGGCAATCGTGACGGCCTCGCCACCCATGTCGCACGCGCGTGGCCTGACGAGCGCGCGATTCTCGTCCGAGAAGGGATCGAGTTTGCCGTTGTCGCCGAGCGTGACGTAGCCAATCATCTCCCACTTGCCGGTGGGTGACGACAGATCCTGCATATCGAGCTTGACGAACTCGAGCTCGCAGTTGGCGCCGCGCGAAGGATAGCTTTGCATGCGCATTTCCCCGACGCCGGGGCCGCACGCCACGGCCAGCACCACGCAAGCCAACCCGATCCCATATCGAATACCAACCATGCGGCGCATGCTATCCGGAATCAGGGCCCAAAGCGACCGAACAGATCCGCCGCGAGCGCGCCGTCCCCGACTGCGCCGATGAAATTTCCCGCGCCGTCCTGGGGATCTCCGGCGCCGAGCGGCGGGCTGCCGGGCAGCGGGCTGTAGGCGTCGCGCAGGGCGGCGAGCATTTGTGAGACCGTCACGTTGCCGGCGCGAATATCGTCGTCCGAAAAGGCGAAGCAATTGGACGCGCCCGTCAGGTTGGGCATGACTTGCTGATCGATCGGGCCACCGGCGTGGGCGTCGTTGAGGGCGAAGCCGGGATCCGTGCGCTCGTTTTTGCCGTCGACCGAGAGGCCGTAGTTGCGGAGCGTCACCTGGCTTTGATTGTCGAACAGATTGTAGTCGGCGTAGCCGAGTCGCGCGGGCATTGGCAGCGAGCTCTCGGTCGCGCCAGGGCGAATCGCGGCATCCCCGGCGTTGGCAGCGAATGAGAAATTCGCGAATAGGTTGCTGCGCAAGCTGGCCAGCAGACAGTCGGCATCGACCGAGATGGCCGGGCCGCCGAAGCCGATCGCGGCTCCTCCGCCGTCGAAGGTATTGTTGTAGATTTCGATACCGACCGCGCGCGCGTTCACGACCTGCAGCCCGCCTTGGATCGCGGCGCCGTCGATCGCCGGCTCACACATCACGAATAGGTTGTGATGCACGTGGGTGTTTTCGAACGGCTGCTGGAACAACGACAGATTGTCGGCGTCCAGCACCGCGTTGTACCGGAATTCACCGCCGAAACCGCGCACGACCCAGGCGCCGCGCCGGAGTACGTTGTGTTCGGCCAGCGTGTCGGTCACCGAATAGTCCGCGTCCAAGCTCGACTCGTCGCCGGCGACGGCGAGGTGCTCGTCGTGGACGTAGTTACCACGCACGACTTGGCCGCTCGCGGACAGAAAAATCCCCGCGCGGATGCCGATCAAGAGGTTGCTCTGGGCGTCCGTGTCGCCGCCCATGAGCCAATTGGGTGACCCGAGCCAGACGTCGGAGCGGTAGATGCGGTTGCCTTGAAATAGCTTTTGAGCTTGGCTCGCACCGAACGCCTGGAACGCAGGCGTCGTCGCGTCGGCAGTGGCACCCAGCGTGACCACGGAATCGTCGTAGACCACGTTGTTTTGAAATGTGGTGGCCGTGTCGTCAGAGTTCGTGATTTGAATCGCCCCGCTCGCGGCAAATGTCGAGCGCTCGATGATCACCGAGCCCGGGTTCGACACATCGACGTCGATCGCGGCGCTCTGTTCGCTGCCGAGCCCCGTGAACACGCAGTCGTGAATCCACAGGTTACCGCTGAAAGTGCCCTGCGAGACGATGCTGTGCCCATTGCCGAAGATCCGGCACGACTCTGCGCCACCTCCGATCTCGACTGATTCGCCGCCCGAGAGCACCGTGTCCTGGCCGAGCTCGATGGCCCCTGGCGGAATGCTCGCGCCGGGCCCCGCGCCGCCGCCGAGCCAATAGTCCCCACCGCTGCAGGCGACGCAGGAGAGCGCGGTCGCGGTAAGTGCTCGGCAGACGTCGAGTTTCTGGCTGCGCATGTGGGCCGGTGCTCGGGCTAGTCTACTCGAGTCCATGTCCGTGCGCCGATTTAGCGTCCCCCTGCTCGCGCTCTCGTTCGTGAGCCGGGCGCGCGCGCAAGATGCGACGCCGGTGCTGCTCGAATATCGTGCGCACGCAGGCTGCCCCGACGAACAGGCTTTCGTGCGCGAGCTGACGGCGCGAACGCGCTTGGCGCGTATCGCTGATGCGGGTGAGGCGGCCGAGCGGGTACGTGTGCGGATTGACGAGGTTCCCGGCGGCAGCCACGGGCAGCTGGTCGTGGGCGTGGGCGCAGGCGCGTCGACGCGCGACGTCTCCGCCGCGCGCTGCGAACAAGTCGTTGCCGCGCTGGCGCTGATGACTGCGCTCGCGATCGATCCGGACGCGCTGACGGCGGTCGACGCCAGCGCGCCGCCCGCTCCCGTGACGCCCGTGACGCCCACGGCGGCCAAAGAGGAGCCGCATCGACAGCCGCGCGTCGAACAGCCCGCGCGCTTTCACGTTCGCGCGGGCATCGCATTCGAGCTCGACACCAGCCTCTCACCGAATCCGCAGCCGAGCCTTCGGCCGTTCCTCGGCCTCGAGCGCGAGCGCGAGCGCGGCGCGGCGTTCGGCTACGCGCTGCGACTCTCGGCGGCACGCGGAGAGTCGGAGATCGCTCGCAGTGACGGCGCGGGCGAATTCACGCTCTGGCGCGGGCGACTGGAGGCCTGCCCGCTACACGCGCCGCTCTCTGCGCCGCTCTGGGTATCCGCTTGTGGCGCGTTCGAGGCCGGGCGGCTTTCCGCCGTGGGCCGCGACGTGTCGTCGGCGCAGAGTCTCCAGCGCCCGTGGTACGCGGGCGGCGGCGCGGCGCGCCTCGAGCTCCGCCCGATTGGGACATTTGGCCTCGAGCTCGCCGGCGACGTGCTCTTTCCGTTCGTGCGCGATCGTTTTTTCGTGCAAAGTGACTCCACGGTGAGGCGAACGTCGGCAGTCGTCGCGGGCGGCGCACTCGGCGTTTCAGTGCGCTTTCCATGATCCAGCCGAGCTCGGGCGACCATCAATCAGGCATGGAGGCCGCCGAACTCGAGCTGCCCGCGCTTGCCCGGCTCGCACCCGTGACGCGCCCGAGCGACGCGCGCATCACGGACATCGTACGCGCCCACCACGATTTCATTTGGCGGCTATTGCGCAGGTTGGGCGTCCCGCAGAACAACGTCGACGACGCGACGCAACAGGTCTTTTGCGTGGCGGCCCGACGCATCGAGGACATCTCGCCCGGTAGCGAGCGCTCGTTCTTGTTTGGCACGGCCGTGCGCGTCGCTGCCGACAGCCAGCGCAGCTATCACCGCCACGAACAACTCGACGACGGCCTCGACGAGCGCGCGGACGCTTCGCCCAATCCCGAAGAACAGCTCGAGTCGAGGCGTCGTCGCGAGCTGCTCGATCGGATCTTGAACGCGCTGCCACTCGAACTCCGCACAGTGCTCGTGCTGTTCGAGCTCGAACAGCTCAGTAAGCCCGAAGTGGCCGAGCTGCTCGGCATTCCGGAGGGCACGGCGTTCTCGCGCCTGCGCCGAGCGCGTGAGGAATTCAAAGTGTGTGCGCGGCGCGTGCTCCTGCGCTCCGCACACGGGAAGGCCGAGCCATGACCGACGACACCGCCAGTGAGTTGCCCGAGTGGACCGACGAGGAGCGCTTGCTGCTCGCGTCGGCCGATCTCGACCAGGCGCCCGCTCACTCGCTAGAACGGAGCCTGCAAGCGGCAGCCGCGGCGACCGCCGTCGCGTCCGGCATCGCGGCGAGTCAAGCCGCGGCATCCACGCTGGCCGGCAAGGCGACCGGCGCGTTTGCGCTCGTGAAGTGGCTCGGGTTCGTCACCCTGGTTGGTGCGGCTGGTATCGGCGGCAACGCGTGGCGCAAGAGCCACGCGAGCGCGGCGGCCGTAGCGAGCGCGGCTCACGTGAGGGGAGCGCTCCCGCCCGAGCTGCCGGTCACGGCGATGCCCGCGAGCGCGAGCAGTGTCGCGGCAGAAGCGGCAGCGGATCCGACGGCGACCGCAACGGCCGACTCGAGCGCCGCCCCTGATTCGAGCGGCGCGCCGGCTTCGACACCGCGCAGCGCGAGCGCGCGCAGCGCGCCCAGCGCGCACTCACAGCCGGACCTCGCACGCGACATCGCCGCGCTCGACCAAGTGCGACAAGCGCTGCGCGCGGGTCGATCCAATGACGCGCTCGCCGCGCTCGCGCGCTATGACGCGGAGTTCGGCAAATCGGGCGCGCTGCGCGTCGAAGCGAACGTGCTGCGAATCGAAGCCACCGCGCGCGCCGGCGATCGCGCGCGCGCCCAGACGCTAGCGCGCGCTTTCTTGGCACAGAATCCGCAAAGTCCGTATGCCGCGCGTGTGCGGAAGATTTTGCAGGAGTAGGGTTTCATTTCTGGGGGTTGTGAAATTCCTGACGAAAACCCCCGCGACCTTCGCGACTTGTCTGAGACGCATGCGCCGGGTCCGCCGGCTCTCGTTGGGTCGCGCCGTCAGTTCCGCTCTGTGATCTGCCGCTCCCAAGCCTGAGGCGCCGCGTTGCGGGGCATTCGCCCACCCCTTCGGGTATCTCGAAGAACTTCCCAATAAAAATCCCAGAATCCAGACTATCCTCCGCGCATGAAAATTCTGGCTGGCACAGGCTCGTTCGGGTTGCTTGTCGTGTGTGGATTTTCGAGCCTGCCGGGCTGCTCCACGGATGACGGACAGAAGGCGTGGAATTCGTTTACCAGCTGCCTCGCGGGCCCAGCCGCGCAGGCGCCGCTCGCCGCGCGGCTCGCACAGCTGCGCTTGATTCAGCTCGCGAGCCCGAGCACGGGTGCGCCCAAAGACGCCTGGCCCACGCGCTGCGAGGCGAGCGTCAACGAACTCTATAACGCGCTGTCGAGCTCCGGCGATACGGCGGTGCTGCGCCGGAAACTCCACGAAAAGCTCGGCTGCAGCGACGGCGCCGCCACGTGCAAGCTGGCGAACGAGAGCGCGCTCTTGTCTACGGCGACCGAACTGTGGGAAGCCGCGTCGGGTGCCGGCTTGAAGACGGAAGCTGCGCCGGGCGTAGCCGCGCCGCAGGCATTGCCAGCGCCGCTGTTCGACGCCAAGAGCTGGCAAAGCTTCAGCGACAAACCGCTCAAGGTCGTGAGTCCCACGCTCTTGCCGGACGGTCGCGCACTCTTGCTGCTCAAAGCGGCGGAAGGGCGCGCGCGACCGACTGGCTGCGAATTTGCGGCCGGCTTTGCCAAAGTTCATTGCCTGGACAGCAGCGGGAAAATGCCGGAGCTGCCGGCGCAATCGATCGAGCTCGTGCCGGACGCGCATGGATTGTTCAGCGCCGGGCTCACCGAGGACGGCTTGTACGCCTTCGACTTGCAGAGCGGCGAGCGCTCGGAAGTGCGCGGGAGCTCGAAGCACCTGGTGCGTGACGGCTTGGCGGTCGATCACGGTGGTCAAAAAGACGCAAAAGCTCAACTGTCCAAAACCCCTGATCCCAAGAACCTCGCGCCGAGCAAGGAAGAGGGCTACGTCGCGGTGCAGCTCGCCTCCGGCAAAGCCGGCAAGGACGTGAAGCTCGCCATCACTCCTCAGGGTGAACCGCTGACGTTCGGCGATCAGATCGCGTTCTTGAGCGCTGCGAGCGACGGTGTGACGTTCAACGCCAAGTCTTTCTCACACGGCAAACTGAAGGACGAGGTCAGCGCAAAGGGCAACTTTGCCGGGCCGCTGCACACGTGCAGCAAAGACAATCAATTCGCGATTGCCGCGTACGCCGGTCATGCCGGTCAGCCGAGCGCGAAGGCCACGGGCGGCGAGGGCAAGACGCAGCTGACCTTCACGCTCTACCAGGGCAGCGGCTGGTCGAAACCGGCGGAGGCCACGCTGCCCTTCGACCGCAGCGCCGAATCGGAGCTGGTCTGTAGCAAGAGCGGCGCGAGCCTCGCTTATGTGCGGGCGGCAGACGGCGGCGTGCAGGTCGGCCGCCTCGATTGCTCCGCGGACGGCTGCAAGACCAACGAAGTCAAAGTGCCCGGTCTCGAGAGCAAGTGGTGGTGGCTGGTCGCGCCGCTGGGCGACAAGCTCGCGTTGATGTGGCGCTCGAGCCTCGGTGAAACGCGCCTGCGCGTGGCAGCGCTCGCGGATTTGCCCACCGCCAAGGACAGCCTCGTCTTCGACTCACCAGATTTCGGCGGGCCCGCCGCCGGTGATGCGACGGCGCTGGCCAGTGACTCGGGCGCGCTCTTGATCTTCCGCGACGAGCGCCCGGTGGCGCTGCAGATCGGCGTCGACGGCGGCGCGCATGTGGTTACGCGCTAGTATCGCGCTCGGTCTACTTCGGTTCTCAATCGCAATTTCGATACCGCGTTGATCCCGCGCTGGCCAGGTTCAGCCGGAGGCTTGTTGCACGTCGTCGCGTTCCACAGCTTGCAGTAGGAGAGCTATCGGGATAGGTTTTCACCGAACAACGAGAGTCGGTAAAAATGGGCTCATATGGCGAGTTAAGACTAACGTTTAGCAAAGCTAAGTTGCGCAAGAAAGTTAAATTCCTCGAGATCGAGTACGATGGGGATATTGAGAAGGCTGAGATCGTCACACGCAAGAAATGCAAACGCGTGTTCAGGAACGCATCCTGGAATGGCGGCACGCTCGTATTTGCGAATCGCGTGCATAAACTTGAAAATAAGGACGTAACTCTCCGTTGGAAGTCTCGCGATCGGTCGCCTACTTGGAA
>DASXKQ010000361.1:0-30820 GCA_036496745.1 Polyangiaceae bacterium | reverse complement strand
ACCGCGCACGCGGCTACTACGAGGCCAAAGTCACCGCGGCGCGCGTACTGGACGACCACAGCGGCAAGGTGCGCGTCGAGATCCGAGTGCAGCCAGGGCCGGTCGTCACGCTCGCCGACGTCGACCTCTCCGGCATGAGCGACGTGCCCTTCGAGCATGCGCCGGACGTCAATACCAACATCATCAAAGCCAAGAACCAACTGACGAACGGCGAGCCGTTCGACGAAGCTCGCTTCAACGCGGTCAAGGACAACATCCTATTGATCTTGCGCGACGGCGGCTTCCCGTACGCGACCGTAGAGGGCAAGGCCCAGGTCGATCTCGTCAAGCACGCGGCGCACGTCAGCTACAAGTTCGAGTGCGGTCCGTTCGCCCGCTACGGCGAGGTGCGCATCGTGGGGTTGCACGAGATTCCGGAAGGGCCCGTGCGCGACAACCTACAGCTCGTGCGGGGCGAGGCGTATTCGCGCGCGCAGCTCAACGACGCACGCAACACGCTCCTCGATTTGGGCGTATTTTCCAGCGTCGAGATCGTACCCGATCTGAGCCACAAGGATCGGGCCGAGGTGCCGCTCGAGATCCGTGTCACCGAGAGCAAGCTGCGCACGGTGCGACTGGGTGGCGGCGCGACGTTCAACGTGCTCGCGCTCAACATGCATTTGCGCACGAGCTGGGTGCACCAAAATTTCCTGGGCGGCATGCGCAACCTCTCGATCAGCGCGGTGCCGGGTGTCGACCTCTACCCGACGCGCTTCGACGGGTCCGCGCCGGTCGCGCCGACGCGGCTCCTCCCCGAAAATTCGCTACAAATCCAGCTCAGACAGCCGGCCTTTCTGGAAGGACGCACCACCGGCAAGCTGGAAGCCGACTACGACATCAAGCCGCTCCTATTCGCCCTGCCGCCCGGCGAGGACCCGCGCGACGAGCGCATCGTCGGCTACCACTCGATCAAGGCCAAGGGCAGCGTGGAGCGCGACTTTCTGACGCACTGGGACGTGTGGGGGCTCGGCCGTACACAGCGATTCAGCATCGAGCCTGGCTACGCCTGGACCACCAAGCTGCCGTTTACCTACCAAAAGGATCTCCCGGCGGGTCTCGTGGACGTGAACGTATCGGCGCCCACGCTCTTGATGACGTTCGACTGGCGAGACAATCCTCAAGATCCTCAGCGCGGCTTCATCATCACCAACTCGCTGGAACTGGCGGGCGGCATTTTCCAAGGCAACGTCTCGGATCTGAAAATAGAGCCTGAAATTCGCGGATTTTTGCCATTCATCGAGCACATCGCGACGTTCGCGGGGCGACTCACGTTCGGCTTTCTGTTTCCGCGCAACTACGGCGATACGCTGAACCCACGCACGACCGAGGGCCAAGCCGCCACACTCGATCCGAATCGACCCGACGTGATCGAGGATCAGGAAAAGCTCCTTCTACGCGCGTTCTACTCGGGTGGTCCCAACTCGAATCGCGGCTATCCGCTGCACGGCGTCGGTCCGCACGGGCCCGTCGGCTTTCTGATTCCAACGGGCGTCGATTGCTCGATCGGCCCAGGCGGCGTCGAGGCGTTACCGGCAACCTGCATTCGCCCGCTCGGCGGCTTCACGCTCTGGGAGGCTTCCGGTGAAATCCGCTTCAAGATCGCGGGAGACTGGGGCGGCGTGCTCTTCGCAGACGCGAGCGATGTCACGCGCGACGTGGGACATTTGCGTCTGAACGTGCCGCACATCTCGGTCGGACCTGGTCTGCGCTATATGACACCGGTGGGACCGCTACGCGTCGATATCGGCTATCGCGTGCCGCGCCTGCAGGCGATCGGCCAGAGCAGCCTGCCGGGTGACGAGCAAGGGAACGAGGTCGGCACGCTGTTTGGCGTTTCCTGGTTGCCGGTCGCGATCAACGTGCAGATAGGCCAGGCCTTCTGATGGCTCGGCCATTTGCGCGCCACGCCCTCCGCTGGTTGAAAAGCGCGGCGGCCGTGGGCGGCTTGAGCGTCGTGTTCGTGAGCGCAGCCCTCGGCGCCCTCGCGCTGTACACAGATTTTCCAGCCGGTCGCCGGGCGTTCGCGCGCATCGCGGAGCGCCTCCTCGATCAGACGTTCGCCGGTGCCTTCGCCATCTCCGCACTCGACGAAGTCTCACCTGGGCGCATCGTGGCGCGCGGCATCACGATTCGTGACCCGCAGGGACACTTGGTGCTGAGTGCGAGCTCGCTGTCCGTTCACCTCGACGCCTGGCAGCTCGTGCACGCGCTCTGCTGCGACACGGGCGACGTCACCTTGAATTTCGGCGCGGTGCAGATCGAGCGGGCGGAGACCTACGTTTTACTCGATCCCGCGTCGAGCATCCCGACGCTGGCGGCGGCGTTCACACCTCGGCCGAAACCGCCGACCCAGCTGACTCCGACGAAGACGGCGCGCACGCTGCGCGTCTGGTTTCCGAGCATCGAGGTGAGCCATGTGTATGCGCGCGCGGAGCTGCCCGGCTTACCCACACTCGAGGCGGAGCTCGGCGCGATTCACGGCTCCGTGCTGGGTGCCGCGAGCGGCACCGCCGTCGACGTCGATCGCTTTTCTGCGATCATTCGCGGGGTTTTTGGCACCGAAGCCCATGGGGTCGGCTGCGTGCACGTGCGAGCCCCGGGCGCGGTCTGGACGTCCTTCGACGGCTACGTCGGAGAGTTGCAACTCGGCACGGTCGTGCGCGTGGACGGCCCGCACTTGGCGATTACCGTCGACGCACCGCGCGCTCAAGCGCAAGACGTGCGCGCGCTCTGGAGCGACTATCCCGTGCTGCAGGACGTCGCGGCCCACGTCGAGGCGAGCGGTACACCAGGCGAGCTCGTCACTTTGACTCGGCTATCGATCGGGGAGCAGGGCGCGCTCGAGGCGTCCGGCACGCTGTCACTCGAGCGGGACATGCACGCCGAGCTGGAAGCGACCGGGCGCAACCTCGATTTGCGCGCGCTGTGGGCGAAAGCTCCCGAGACGGCGCTCGACGTCGATACGCGCCTGAACATCCGCGCCCAGAACGGCGAACTTTTTCTCGACGTAGACGGCTCGAGCAAGAAGAGCGCGATCGGAGGAGTGCCCGTGCCGGCCTTCGACCTCGCGGGCAGCTATCAACGACACGCCTTCGCCGGTCACGCCACGGTGCACGAAAGCGGCATGCCGGTGAGCGCCAACCTGACGATTCATCCGGACGGCGGCATCGATTTCGACGCTCGGAGCGATCACGTCGATCTGCGGCATAC
The DNA here is from genome assembly GCA_036496745.1 of Polyangiaceae bacterium. Taxonomy (GTDB): domain Bacteria; phylum Myxococcota_A; class Polyangia; order Polyangiales; family Polyangiaceae; genus PMG-095. The sequence continues at coordinate 27,571 of DASXKQ010000361.1, read as the reverse complement.
GCCGCGCCTGCAGCCTTACTTCGACGCCCGCGGTCGCGCCGACATGCGCGTGTCCGCGCACATCGCCAAGAACCGCGTGGACGCGCAGCTCAACGCGGACGTGCGCGATTTCGAATACGGCCCGGTACGGATCGCGCGCGGTGTGCTCTCAGGAGACGTGGCCGGCCCGCTCGACACGCCGAAGCTCGCCGTGCTCGACGTCGCGCTCGACGCCAACAAGCTGCAAGCCGGCTCGTTCGCCTTCGAGCACGCCACCGCCAAGCTGCGCGGCCCCGCGCTGGGTCCGACCGCCTCGGCGTCGCTGACGAGCGCGCTCGGTCCGACGGTCACCGCCAAGGTTACGGTCGCCCCCGAGCGTCCGTCCCATTTGCGAGATCTCGTGCTCGAGCTCCGGCGTGAAGACGCCGCTATTTCCGGCAAGGTGAGCGAGCTCGATCTCGATCGCGGCACGCTGCGCGTGAGCGGGATGAGCGTGCAGGGCGCTTCCGGCACGCTGACAGGCTCGCTCGCATTGGAGCCGGACGCGCTGCGCGTGGACGCGCAAGGCAAGGATCTCGATCTGGACCAGATTTCGCGCGTGCTCGGCTTGCCGCACGGCACGCTGGGCGGCAAGCTCGCGATCAACGCACACGTCGATACCGCGCAGCGCGCGCAGAAAAGTTCGCTCGATCTAAGTCTGACTGCCGCCAGCTTCGAGCACGTGGCGATCGATTCGATGAGCTTGAGCGCGACGCTCGACCACGCGGACTTGGCCGGACACGGCTCGGCCAAGGTTCAAGGGGTTGGCGAGTTTGCCAGCGATTTCCAGGTACAATTGCCGAGCGGGGCTCCGACGCTCGCGAACCTCCGCAAAGCGACCGGCACTGCCACGACCCACGTCAGCCACGTCCCGCTCGCGGTCGTCGCGTATTTGCTGCCGAAAAGCGCGGGGGTGACGTCAATCGACGGCGAAGCCCAAGCGACACTCTCGCTCGCACGCGCGCGCGCCGATGCACCACCGAGCGCTGCGCTCGACGCGACCACGACCGCGCTGTCCGTCGCGTTGGCGGGCGAAAAGCCGGGCAAGCCGGGCGTGACGATCACGGGGCTCGACGTGGTGATGGGCGCCAGCGTAAGCGGCGAGAGCGGGGCGTCCGAGCTCACGCTCAAACTACAAGACGAGCACGGGCCGCTCGCCTCGGCCACGACGACCTTTACGGTCGACGTGGCGCGCGCTCTGAGCGCTCCGCGCGAGCTGTGGTCCCACCTGCAAACCATGCCCGTGCTCGGCAAATTGACGATCGAAGATCGCCCGCTCGATCAACTGCCCGCGGTGATAGCGCCCAGCGAAACGTACGGCCGATTGCGCGCAGACGCGACGCTCAGTGGGACCCTGCAAAATCCGCTACTGAGCGGCAAGGCGGAGCTCAGCGCGCTGCGCTTCGGAGATAGCGAGCACGCTCTCGACGTATGCGCCTCGCTCAACTACGACAAAGCCAGCGGTGCGTTCAACGCGCGCGGGGAGCTCTTCCAGCCGGCGGCCGGGGCGCGAGCCTGTCTGGGCACGCGCCTGGCGCGAGCGAGCCTCGGCGGCGTCGCTGCTTGGCAGAAGCTGCGCAACGGCAGCTCGAGCAGCGACCCTGCCTGGAGCGCGAGCGGCGGCATTTCATTCGAGGGCCTGCCGATCGAAACGATCACGCCCGTGAACGAAAGCGGCCTGCGCGGCCGGCTATTCGGAGCGGTCATGTTCGAGCGCGAGGCCGTGCTGCCTCAAGTGTCGGCTCAGCTCGAGGTGCGCGACACGGTACTCGATCGCGCCCAGATTGGAACCGCGCGGCTCGGCGTACGCAGCGACGGACGCACCCTGTCTTCGAACGTGCACATCAGCGAGGCGCACGGCTCGCTCAGCGGGAGTCTGCTCTCGACACTCGACTGGGACGGCCCAGTTCCGACCATCGACACCGCGTCGCCCGTGACGGCCAACCTCAAGGCGGATTCAGTGGACGCCGTGCTGCTCGCGCCCTTCTTGCAAGACGTGTTGTCGGACGTGAGCGGCAAGCTCGACGCCGATCTGACGGCTCGCCTCGTGGCCGGCAAGACCGGCCTCGACGGCGGCGTGGTCGGTACGCTGCGCATGCGCCAGGGAACCATGAAGTTGGCGCGCCTGGCGCTCCCGCTGAAAAACGTGGAATTCTCCGCGCGTGCCGAACAAAAGGGCCAGAGCAGCCTAGTCACGATCGACTCACTGAGCGCGAGCGCGCAAGCCGAGCGGCCCAATCTATCGGCGCGCGCTAGCTTGCTCCTGAACGGTTTCCGCATCAACAAGGGCAACGCGAACGTGACCTTGCGCGACGTGCCTTTACTGGTCGAGGGGCAGACCCTGGCGACGCTCAGCGGCAAGCAGCTCGCCATCGCGCTCGAGCGGCGGCCCACGGAAATGTATGTTGCGCTCGACATCCCCGAGCTCGACGCGGCCCTGCCCAACGAGGGCTCGCGACAACTGATCGAGCTCTCCGACTCCCCCGACGTGGTGATTGCTCAGCCGATCGCCGAGCCTCGTCGTGAAGCGGATCCGACCTCGCTGCCCTGGCGACTACGCTTCAATCTGGGCAATGACGTGCGCCTGTCGCGCGCCGAGCTCTTGCTCCCCGTGTCCGGCTCGCCGGAGATCGTGCTGGGCGACGAGACCGTCGTACGCGGCGTGGTGGAACTGCGCGCCGGCGGTCGCCTATTGCTCCCGGGCATCATGCGCGCCTTCACGATCGAGAGCGGCAGCGAAGTGAGCTTCGAAGGTGAAAACGACGACCCACGGCTATCGTTCACCGCCGCGACGGACCTACCGCAACTGCACATCCGCGCGGTCGTACGCGGCACTTTCAAGAATCCGGAGATTCATTGGGAATCCGATCCGTTTCACTCGGAAGACGAAATCAAATCCGCGCTGCTCAGCGGCAGCGCCGACGAGAGCACGGCCCCTGGCGACCAATCCGTCGGTAACAGCGCCACCAACTACTTTGGCCAACAGCTCGGGCAAAAAGTCCTCGGCAACACCGCGCTGTCCAATCTCGAAATCAAAACCGGCAGCGAGACCACCGCCGACCAACGCTCCTACTCCACCTACACCGCGTCGTATCCCATCACCGAGAACCTCTGGTTCGAGGGCAGCTACAAGACGCTGCAAACCCCGGACCCCACCGAACCCAACGCGAACGCCTTCAGCGGCACGTTCGACTGGCGATTCAGGAGGAATTGGTCCTTGCGCACGGAGCTCGGAAACATTGGCGCGGGTTTGGATTTGCTGTGGATGTATAGGTATTGAGAGTTTTTGTCCTTGTAGTTCCGCTGCATGGGACCCCATCCCCAAACTCCGACCCGATCCCCAAAACTCCGACCCTTCCCCAAATCCCGACCCCCCAAACCCGCTCCCTAATTCCTTCTCGCGCTCGCACATCCTACGTTGAGCGTCAGCTCGAGCTTTCCCTCCGACCAATATTTGTCGATCGCGTCGCGGACGTAGTCGAGGGGTTCTTTGAGGTCTTTGCGTTCGATCCAGGTTCTGACTTCGGGCAAGATCAGGAGTCGGCTCACGGGGTCTTCCACGAACGCGCGACCGCTGTCGAAAGAGAGCTGCGTTTGCCGGATTTCTACGTCGACGTCGTCTAGGCCGGCGGCTTCGAGCTCTTCGGACAGGGTTTCGATGCTGGGTCGCACGGCGAGCGCGGACTCGAGCGCCTTGGAGAAATCCGTGTCGTCGTGCTTGAGCGCGTATTCGCGGAAGAGATCCGCGATTTCCTGAAAGGAGCCGCGCAGCGGCATGGCGATCAGCGCTTGGCCGCCTTCACACAAGAGTCGGCTCATCTCGGCGAACAGGTCGATGCGCGCGGCGGGTCCGATGATCGGGTGCGTCGCGAACACGTGCGTGTACTGACCCTCCTCGAGCTCGAGCGGGAGCTCTTCCGCGAGCCGATACTCGACGGCCACGTCGCCGAGCACCGCGGCTTTGTTGCGCGCCAACTCGAGCGCCGCGAGCGACGAATCGACCCCGATGATCTCCACCCCGTCGATGCGCTCGCACAGCTTCAGATCCGGATAGCCCGTGCGACACCCCATATGGACGATGCGCGCCTCGTCCCCGACCAGCAGCAAATCGAGCACGAGATCCCCGAACAACGACAGGTAGCGCGGCACCACGAAGGTCTCGAGGATGGCGGCGTCGGCCGGCGTCAGTTTTTCGGTGAGAAACACGGGGCAGCTTTTTTTCGTATCAATCCGCCCCTGCAGAAGCAAGGCAGAACCAAGGAATTGCCGGCTCGGCGCTCACTCGACTGCTCGCGCGAACGCGGGAATCACTGGACCGACCGAGAGCGTTCGCCAATAGTGAGAAAAATGGACCCGCTCCTGCGCGGTGCGCTCGCCGTCAGCCTACTCGGCGCGATCGCGCGCGCTGCGGAGCCGCGCTCGCCCCCACGCCCGGCGCACGAGCTCGAGCTCGTGAATCCGTCCGAGCCGGCCGCCGCTCAGGACGCGCCGTGCCCCGCGGGCACGCTGCCGGACGGCGATGTCTGCGTGCCGGTTCCGGATGACGAGCAGGGAGGCAGCGAGCTCTCCGAGGAGCACAATCAACATCACGACCGCCACGGAGTCCTGCGCGCCTACGACCAGATCCCACGCCGCCCGGAGCGCCCCACGGACTTTCGTCTGTACCACTTGCCCGTCACGCCGCCGCGCGATCAGTCGTTCGTCGCGAGCGGCTACGATCTCGATCGCCCGGACTCCGAGCAACGCCGCGGCGCGGAGCTGCGCGCGGTCGGCCACGGCGGCGTCGATCTCGCCGCGCCGCGCGGCACGCGCGTCGCGCTCGTCAATCTTGAAAACCAAGTCGGCGACGCTGAAGTGCTCGACGTGGGACACCTGTTCGGCAACTCGGTGGTCACACACCACACCTTGCGCGAAGGCGGCCGGCTACGTGAGTACCTCGTGATCTACGGTCACCTCGACAGCGCCGCGCCCGGCCTCAGCCACGGCATGACCCTCGCCGAAGGCGCCCTCCTCGGCTACGTGGGCGACTCCGGCAGCCCCGGCGCCGTCCACCTCCACTTCGAAGTCCGCCGCGCCCGCGCGGGCGTGGACGCGGAGAGCTTGACTCTCGGTCAGGTAAATCAGAACTCGAAGACGGTGGCGTGTGATCCGAGGAATGTGCTGGAACTCGTGAGCAAATAAGACGTGGGGACGGAAACCCGCGCTTCTCCTCTCCTACTCAGCTCTCGCTCTGCTCTGCTCTCCTCTCCTCTCCTCTCCTCATCCCGAGCGCCGTAGGTCACGCCGCTGGGCAAAGCCCAGCCCGCAACGACATCCTGGATCTTGGAAGAACAGATCACGATCGAGATGAGAGACCGGAGCTTCAAAAAAAACCGGCGGACCCGGGCGCCTGCTTTCCCACCGGACGCGATAATCGCGAGGCTGCATGCAGAGGAACTTCGAGAGAAACCTACAATGCCCGATTAACCTCCCCGCTAAAGAACCAATTTGTAGCCGAAACCATAGACAGACAAAATATGCTCCGGCTTGTCCGGATGTTTCTCCAACTTCCGGCGCAGCTTGACCACGAAATTGTCGATCGTGCGATTCGACGGGTTGGCTTCCATGCCCCAGATCTTGTTTAGGATCTCTTCGCGGCTCACGGGTTGGCCGGCGCGTTCGAACAGCATGCGGAGTAGTTCGACTTCGTAGAAGGAGAGGGATTCGGCGGGCTTGCCCTCGAACTCGATGGTGTGGGACGCGAGGTGGATGGTGGCTTTGCCGATCTGGAAGCTGTTGCTCTCGGCGGGGCGATTGGCGCGGCGGAAGATGGCGCGGATGCGGGCGACGAGCTCGCCCACGCTGAAGGGCTTGGTCACGTAGTCGTCCGCGCCGGCGTCGAGGCCGCGGATCTTGTCGGCCTCCTGGCTCTTGGCCGTCAGCATGATGATGGGCACGAACGCGTCGAAGCGCCGCACGTCCTCGCAGACCTGATAGCCGTTCACGTCCGGCAGCATCAGGTCGAGCAGGATGGCGTGCGGGTGCTCCTGCCGCGCGAGCAGGGCCCCCTCCCGGCCGCTGCCCGCGGTGACCACCCGAAACCCCTCGAACTCGAGCGCGTCTTTCAGCCCGAGTGTGATGTGGGGTTCGTCATCGACGACGAGGATGGTCTTTCTGGCGTCCAAGCCAGTCGTCAGCCTCCGCTCGTCGCCGCACCGAGACACGCGACGAAGCCGATCGCGCCGTTGGCCGGCGTGGGCTCGTTCGGAGTGCTCACGAAGCCGAGCAGCTGCTGCTGATTGGTCGGGCACTTGGTGAGCGCGGCCGACGGTTGGCACACGCCGCCCGTGCATGTGCCGGTCGTGCAATCGGCGTTGCCGTTCGGACAGCCTTTCATTGCCTTTGAGTCGTCGTTGCTGATGTAGCAGTAGCCCGGCACCATGCCCGCGATCGCGCCGGCGGCGATCGGATCCGCCCTGCACGAGTCCTCGGCTGTGCCCGTCTCTGCAGTGATCTCGCAGAAGCAGAACTCCGTGCAGGCGTGGCCGCCGGTGTTGTCGCACTGCTCCGCGCCTTGCATTTGCGCAACCACGGCCGCGAGGATGGGGTCACCCGTCACGTCTTTGCGGCCGTTCGCGGGCAAGCAGGGATTGCACGCTTGCCCGTTGTTGAACTGCGCTTCAACCACGCGACACGGCACGGCGCCCGTCGTGGGATCCACCGCCAGCGGGCGCGGCAGGCACGCGCCGTGGAGCGCGTCCTTCAAACGGTTGATGATGGCCGCGACCGCGGGATTGTAGCCGTAGTCCGCTTGCGCGTTGTCGGTGACCTTCGGGCAGATTGACGCGGGGATCGCGTTTTTGCCGAAGTCGTGCAGCACCTTCAAGAAGCGCAGGCCCGGGTAGCCCTTGGCGTAGTTCTGCGTGGCCGTGGGCGCGCCGCCGCCGGGCGGGTTACAGAGCGGGCTATTGTAGTTGGTGACCGGCGTGAGATCGTTGTTGGGTCCCGGCGAGCAGTCACACGCCTGCTCGGTGGGCATGCACGTCTTGGGGGGAGTGAGGGGGAAAATGCATGCGTACTGGAGGTCGTCGGCGTTCACGACGTTTTGTTCGTGGCCGTTGATCACGTTCGCCTGCGGGTTCTGGGAGGTGTGCGGGACGAGCATGGCGGTCGGCTCGACCGGATTCGCCTGCGCGATGCTGAGCGTGGTGCGGTCGATGTCGGTTTCGACCATGAACGGATCGCTCGGCAACACGGGGGCCGCGTTGCCGGGCGGCGTCGGATCACCCAGGATGGTGCCCCAGCGACCGGCCGATTCCATTTCTTGTTCCGTCAAGTACGTGAGCTGGTTCGGCTGGTCTCGCGTCATGTCATTGGCGAGGTCCTGCCAAGGCACGCCGATGATCGCCGAGAAAAAGACTAGGCCGTGATCGCGCTTGGACGTGCCCACTTTGCCGCCGGCCGCGACGCTGATGGTCGGATCGAACAGCGGGTTGACCACCGGGTTGCAGCCGCCTGGGCCGACATAGTTGTCGAGCCGCCCCTCACTATCCTTGCAGATGGTGTCCTGCTGGAGCGCGTTCGAGTAACGCACGGTTGGGTAGAGCAGGTCGAAGCCGAAGCGACGCTTGGTGTCCCAGCAACGGAGGGCCACGCTGTCGGTTGCGGCGGTCAGATATCCGCTGTCCATTTGGCAGCTCGGATCCTGAGTCACCGCGCCGATGTTGCATTGCGGCGGGGGAACCGAGGTGTCACCGCACGACATGCAGCACGGATCGTTCGGGTTCATGTCGCAGAAATGCGTCGCGCGGTACATGCGGTTGTCCCCGCCGTTGAGCGTGCGGCTCGCGAGGAACCAGCCGAAGCCCGCATCCGTAATGGAGCAATCGTTCTCGTCGCTGAGCGCGATGATGGCGACCAACGAATCCGGCCGCAGGAACAGGCTACGCTGCATCAAGAGCGTGCCGTTGATGCCTTCTTTGGTCGAAGCACCGTTCATGACGTCGACCGTGTTCGGCGGCTCGGTGTCGATCAAAAAGCGGTACCAGGCTTCGAGCGAGGCTTCGTAGCCGCAGCCCACCTCACCGGCCGCCTTCACCTGATTCGCGAAGTCCGTACCGAGCTTGGTCGCGTCGGTCTCGTCACCGGGCGGGTTGTCCTTGGGAGTCGGCGGATTCGCAATCGAGAGCGGATCCCAAGCCAAGAACCCGCTAGCGACATTGTTGCCGCCGGTCCACTGCTCGAGGCCGGGACGCACCGAGCCAAGCGCTTGGCCGTGGTCATCCGCATTGGTGGCGGTGTTGCAGACGTCACCACCGTGGGAGCCAAGGCTCGAGGTCACGATTGCGATGTGAATGTCTTTGATCGGGGAAAACTCGGGCGCGCCCATTGAGCAATTGCCGTTGGCATCCACGGCAAGGCCATTGCCCACCGGAACGTCGTTCGCGTCCACGCAGATCGGCGAGACCAAACGGCTCACCATCTGCGGCACGGCGGCCGCCAAGATGTTCTGCTTGTCGGCCATCGACGTGGAGTTGTCGATCATGAACAAGAGGTCGATCTTATCGACCGCGCTCTGCGCGATCTGCAGCACGACCACGTTGCTGGTGCTCGGCGCGGCCGGCACCACCGGGCGGTCGAGGCAGCCCGTCATGAGCGCGGCACCGGCCCCGAGCAACGCCAGACCTGCGAGGCTCGCGCGCAAGAGCCGCGCGACGCGGCTCGGCTTGGACTCGGGGGTCGAAAGCTTGGACATCATTGAGAGAACTCCTTGAGTAAACGACGCTGCGAGCTCGCGAGCGAATCGAAGGAAACGAAACGGAAGCGCGACTCACTGAACGAGCGAGCTCCAGAGACAGAGCCGCGAAAGGGTAGGTTTTTCAGCCAAGGCTTGTCAATCGTCGCGAGCGGGATGTGACGCGCGCAACCTTGCGCAGTTACGGTGCATTTTTCCTGGAAACCAGCTGCGAACGATTGAGGAAACACGATCTCCTCTTCGGTGAAGCACGCTGCGTGCCGTCGAGCGCACCGGCATTTGCCGGGTTTTCGTGGGAACGGGTGTCAACCCGGTTGGCGTTCTGGGGTTGAGACGGCAACGGAGTGGGCACTGTCCCTGCCGAACCAGGCCCTGAGCGCCGCAAGCTGCTTCTTGTTCACACCCGGCACCGCGAGGATCACCTCGTCGCTCGCGGCGCGTAGCGCCTCGACGGAGCCGAGCGTTTTGAGCAGCGCGACGCGCGTCTTCGGGCCGATGCCGGGGATCTCGTCGAGCGCGGAGGCCATGCGCCGGCGTTTGCCGACCTTCTTGCGCCCGCGATTGGAGAAGCGATGCGCTTCGTCGCGGGCGCGCGCGAGCAGGAAGAGCTCTGGGCTGTTCGGACGGAGCGGGATGGGATTTTTTTGGCCGGGCAAGTACACGCGGTCGACCAGCTTCTCGCCGAGCACATTTTCTTTTTCTTTGGCGAGGCCGACGATCGGCAGATCGTGAAGGCCGAGGTCGTGCGCAGCCGCGAGCGCAATGCCGAGCTGACCGCGGCCACCGTCGACTACGAATAGATCGGGCAGCTGCCATTCGCTGGCGGCCGAGTCGAGCGCGGGGCTCTCGGTCTCGGCGGGATTTTCGAGCTCCGCGCCGGCGTCGGCTTCCGTCGCCTTGGCGTCGCGGCCGCGCCGAAAGCGGCGGCCCAGGACTTCGAACATGGCGTGATAGTCGTCCCCCTCGTTCGCCGTGCGCACGCGATACGTGCGGTAACGCTTTTTGTCGGGCTGGCCGTTTTCGAGCGCGACGACCGCGCCGACCGTGTCTTGTCCACCGAGGTGCGAGATGTCGCAACACTCAATGCGGCGGGGCAAGGTCGGCAAGCGCAGCCGCTCCTGCACCTTCAGGAGTCGCTCGTCGATGTCGTCCTCGGCCCGTCGCTTTTCTTCGAAGGCGTGGCGCGCGTTTTCCTGCGCCATCTCGAGCAGAGCGCGGCGCGGGCCGCGCGCGGGCGCGATCAGCTCGCACTTTCGCCGGCGTGAGGCGGCGAGCTCCGCGCGGCGCTCGCCGAGCCACTCCGCGACACCGTCGGCGCCTTCGGGCAGCACCGGCACGATGATCTCGTCGGGAATCAAGCTCTCGCCCGCCCCGCCCTCGGCGTAGTGCTCGCGCAAAAACGCGGCGACGATCTCGTCGTCCGGCACTTCGACGTGTTTGTTCGACAAACTCTCGACGTCCGTGACGCGCCCGCCGCGCACGACCATCAGGCTGAGCTCGATCAGATCCGCCTCGCGATAGAGACCGAGCACGTCTTGATCGATGTCGCTGACCGACACCACGCGCTGGGACTCGCGCACCGACGCGACCGCTTGCAGCTGATCGCGGCAGAGCGCGGCGATCTCGAACTCGAGCTGTTTACTCGCCTCGCTCATGCGCTGCTCGAGCTCGCGCGTGAGCTCGTCGTGTCGTCCGTCCAGAAAGAGCGACACGGAGCGCACTTGTCCCATGTACTCGGCGTGATCGACCTCGTACACGCACGGGCCTGGGCAACGCTTGATCTGATATTTCAAGCACGGGCGCTTGCGGCTCTCGAGCTCGCGATCCGAGCAAGTGCGCAGCTGAAAATGCTTTTCCACCAGGTGCAGCGTGCGCCGCGCGGCCGTCGCCGAGTGATACGGGCCGAAGTAGCGCGCCTCGTCCGGCTTCGGTCGCCGCACGAGCTCGAGCCGCGGCCAGGCGTGCTCGGTGGACAGCCGCAAACTCAGGTACTCCTTGTCGTCGCGCAACTTGACGTTGAAGCGTGGCTTGCGCTCCTTGATCAGGTTGTTCTCGAGAATCGCGGCTTCCTTCTCGGACTGCGTGACGATCGTCTCGAGGTTCTTGGCGAGCCGCTTCAAGAACGGAATGAACGCGCGAACGTCCGAGCTGCCCTCTTGGAAATAGCTGCGCACGCGTGAACGCAAGCTCTTGGCCTTGCCGACGTAGAGCACCGCGCCCTGCTTGTCGAAGAAGACGTAGCAGCCAGGGCTTGCCGGCAAGCTCGCGAGCTTCTGCTCGAGCTCGCTCGGCTCTTCGCTTGGGTCGGACTCGGACATGAATCGCTCGCCACGGAGTTTAGCTCCGCGCCTAGGCCCCGCGCCGACAAACAGCGCAACCACGCCGGGCCGCGACCCGAAAGAACCGGGGTGCATGCTAGAATCCTCGTACCCATGGCCATCCCTGAGTCCGACTCCATTCGGCCGCTCAAGCGCTCCGAGTACGACGCGCTCATCGCGCAAGGTGCGTTCGAGAACGAACGCATCGAGCTCATCGACGGAGCGCTCGTCTACATGAGCCCGATCAAGGAGCCCCACAACCGCAGCGTGACGGCGCTGACCGAGCTCTTGGTGCTCGCGCTGGCCGGTCGGGCCTGGGTCCGGCCGCAGTGCTCGTTCGCCGCGAGCGAGCTGTCCGAGCCAGAGCCGGATCTGTGCGTCGTACCCCGCGACAAACCCGAGGGCTTACCGGAAGTCGCGCTGCTCGTGATCGAAGTCGCTGAGTCGTCGCTCGCGTTCGACCGGGGTCGCAAAGCGCGCCTCTACGCGGAGAGCGCCATCCCGGAGTACTGGGTCGTCAACCTGCGCGAGGGCGTGGTGGAGGTTCACACCGACCCGGCGAGCGGTCACTACCGCAAACTCGTCAGCGTCGGCCCCGGCGAGCGCATCACGCTGGTCGCCTTTCCCGACGTCAGCTTGAGCGTGGAGGCATTCTTCTAGGCTCGCTTTTTTGCGCGTGTGCCGCGCGTGCTACAAAGCGGCGCGATGCTCACGCGCCTGCTCGGCATGATTCCAGGCGGCAAGAGCGGCCGCGCGCTGGCGATCGCCGTCGCGGCCGGCCTCGTGCTCGGCTTGTTGCTCGTGCCGCGTGCGGACGCTCCGAGCGACCCCAAAGAGCCGCTGCCCGATCTGATGCTGCTCGGCCAGAAGCTGCCCGAAGGCGACGCGGCGGCCAAAGTCGCGCTGGAACGCGTACGCAAATACGCCGCCAGCAAGCTGAGCCTCGAGCTCGGCGGCGGTAAGCGCGTCGAGACACAGGTCGGCGATCTCGGCGGCGAGATCGACAAGGTGCGCCTGGCCGCGCTGGTGCGTGAGGCGCGCGACCGCACGAGCGTGCTCTATCGCTCGTTTCGCGCGCTCGGCAAGCCCGGACCCCTGGTGCTACCGGTGCCCGTCACGCTGGACCGCGAGCGCGCGGAGAAGGCCGTGCTCGCGCTCAAAGACGAGCTCGATCGTTTGCCGGCCGACGCGCGGCTCGATCTCGAGACGCGCAAGCTCGTCCCGGAGGTCGACGGCCGCTTGCTCGATCTCGACGGCACGCTCGGCGCGCTCGAGTCGGCGCTCGCCAAGGGCGAGCTGAAGGTGCCCGTCGTGTTCGAGTTGCGAAAACCGAAGCGCGTGGCGAGCGAGCTCGGCGCGGTCAACTTCGACGAGATCCTCGGCTACTTCGAGACGCACTACGATCGCTCGGCGCGCTACCAGGCCCGCACCTTCAATCTGAGGCTTGCCGCCGAAAAGCTCGACGGGCACGTGCTCTTGCCGGGCGAGGTCTTCGACTTCAACGAGACCGTGGGCCCGCGCGACGAGCAAAACGGCTACAAAGTCGCGCCCGTGATCGCCGAGGGCGAGGTCGTCGACGGGATCGGCGGTGGAACGTGCCAGATCTCCGGCACGCTGCACGGCGCGGCCTTCTTTGCCGGGCTCGAGATCGTCGAGCGCTACCCGCACACGCGGCCGAGCGGCTACATCAAGATGGGCCTCGACGCGACGGTCGTGTATCCGACCATCAATTTTCGGGTCAAAAATTCCTTCGGCTTTCCGGTCGTCCTCCACGAGACCGTCAAGAACGGCATCGTGCGGGCCGAAATTCTCGGGCCCAAGCGCGAGCGAACCGTGACCTTGATTCGCCGCATCGACTCCGCCATCCCGTTCGAAGAGGTCGAGCGGCCTGACAAGGACCTGCCGAACGGCGTGCGCGTGCTCGGCCAGCGCGGCGTACCCGGCTTCAAGCTCAAGCGTTACCGTATCATCCGTGAGGGTGAGTACGCCGTCCGCGAGCGCTGGGACGACTCGTATCCGCCCACCACGCAGATCATTCGCGTCGGAACCGCGGATAAATCGGCCGATCAAACGAAGGCCGAAGACGATCGTCATCCCGAATATCTCGCGGACGAACTGCTCGTGACGACGCAAGGACCGAAGCTCGACTCGGCGGACGCCGACGATGACGCGAAGCAAAACGACGACACGGCCGACCGTGGCGGCGTGACACGCGAGTCGCGCGAGCCAGGCAAGTACGGGACGGCGGGCTGGACGGAGCTCGCTGGGATGCCCTACTGGCGAGGCAAGGACGAGCCCAGGGCCCAAGCGGCCGAACCGACGGCAGATCGCGAGCAAAAGCCCCGGAAGCACAAAGGGAAAAAGCCCAAAGGTTAGCGCTTTGGGACGCCCCGCTTGACTCGAAGGACGACCTGCGCGAATAACGCCGACCCGAGGGCCGCGGCTGGCCTACTGCCCGTCTAACCCTGTGGATACCGGCTGGCCGGACATGCACCATGACAATGAACACACCCGAAACTCTCGTTAGCAGCCCACGCAAACCCCCAGAAGAGAACGGCACGTCGCAACGGGCCGCCGACTGGGAAAACCCGCGAGTCGCCTCGATCTTGTCGGCCGCAGCCAAGTGCTTCGCCCGTAAAGGCTTCACCGCAACGACGCTCGCCGAGATCGGCAAGGAGCTTGGGCTCCGCAAGAGCATCGTCCACTATTACTTCGCCAGCAAAGCGGCGCTGATCCACGAGGTTCAGAGCTTCACCTATCACCGCTATCTGGATCGCCTGAAAGAAGCGACCCAGAACGGCGACGGCTCGACGTCGCAAGCGATGGAAGCACTGAAAGCGCTGTGGGAAGCCATTCAGAACAACAAGACCGGCACCGGCCTCAATATCGAGGTCTGGAGCGCGGCGCGCCGCGATCCGGAGTTGAAGCGTCGTGCGGCCGGCCTCCAGCGCGATGCGCGCGGCGTGATCCGCGACGCACTCGGTCCGGCAGCCGCTCGCGGTGGTCAAGCTCGCTCCGAGGCGCTCGCCACGCTGTCCTTGGCCGTCTTGAACGGTCTGAGCGTCACCGAATACCTGGAAGGCGACGAGACGCGGGCCCGCGAAGCCTACGAGGCGTTCCTGCAACTCCTCCGGCTCGGGCTCGAGAGTTCAGCCGCAGCGTCCTGAGCGCATTGTGCTTGGCCTGGCGGCGCGGCATGCTTGTGCTCGCCGCATGAGGCTTGCTCGGGTACTGCCGCTTTGGTTCGGTGCAAGCGTTGCGCTGAGCGGAGTGCTCGCCGTTACCCACGTAACGGCGAGCAGCCAGGCGCGGCGTATCAAGCGCCTGCCGCTCGAGCTCAGCGCCTTCGGTCCCACGCGCCCGCTGAACGACACGGCCTGGCTCGTCGACGGCTTCGATCGCAAGCGGAAATTCGCGCTCAGCGCGGGGCCGCTGCTCGGTTTGCTCGAGCGATACGTCGAGCCGGAGCGCGATCGCGCTCCCGAATGGCGGCGCTACTGGCGCGGTCGCTACGGTCGCGCCAGCTGGCAACTCGGGCCGCAGCTCAGCTGGCTCGGCGAAGAGCCGGCGCGTGAGCCAAGTACGCTCGCCTGGGCGGAGGAGGCGCTCGAGCTGCGCGCGCCGCGCGGCGACGAGCCACTCGACTTCACCGTGGCCGACGTGCTGCCCGATTGGTCGCTCGACGTCAGCGCGCCGATGCCCGAGTTGCTCGGAGTCGCCGTCAAACGCAGTTGTCCGGTCTGGAAAAGACCAAAAGCGGTCACGCTCATCCGCTACGACGGCGGAGAATGGGCGCGCTTGCCGCTGGTGGATTGCGACGGCGCCATCGCACCGGATGCGCTCGATCGCTTGAGCTCGCTGGCTCGACCGCCCGACGCGCCGCGCCCTGATTTTCCCTTGCCCATCGAGCCCGAAAACGACGCCGCGGGCGGTGAATGGCTGCCCAAAATGAAGCTCGTGCACCCGCGCCTGATCTGGGCCGTCGAGAAGATCGCCGAGGCGTTTCCAGGGCGCGCGATCTCGATCATGAGCGGCTACCGGCGCGACGCACACGACAACTTTCATCAACGAGGCCGCGCGCTCGATCTGGCCGTGGCCGGCATCGACGACGCGGACCTGTTCGCCTTCTGTCGCACGCTGGCGGACGTCGGCTGCGGTTACTACCCCAACAACAAGTTCGTGCACGTGGACGTGCGTCCGTTTGGGACGCATCGCGTCGCGTGGGTGGACATTTCGGGGCCGGGTGAGCCCGCCCAGTACGTGCGCAACTACCCCGGCGTGCTCAGCGACGGCGCGAGCAGCGAGTAGCCGCGCGCGCGAACAGCTACGCCTATTCGTTGTCGGACGCGCGCAGCGCGTTCAGCGCGTCCAGCGCCGCTTGCAGCGTGATCACGCCGGCGCTGGCGATCTGCGCCGCGACGAGCTCGACCGAGTCGCCCGTGGCGCCCGCGGCGATCGCGACCGAGCGCGCGTGCAGCGACATGTGCCCGCGCTGAATGCCTTCCGTCGCCAGCGCGCGCAGGGCGGAAAGATTGGAAGCGAGCCCGATGCTGGCCGCGATCATCGCGAGCTCGTCGGCCGATTCGACGTTCATCAGCTTGAGCGCGAGGCGCGCGCCCGGATGAACGCGCAAGGTACCGCCCACCGTGCCGAGCGCGAGCGGCACCTCGAGCTCACCGACCAGATCGTCGCCGTCGCGCCGCCAGAGCGCGAGCGGCTGATAGCGACCCGAGCGCGCGGCGTACGCGTGAGCTCCCGCTTCGACCGCACGAAAATCGTTGCCGGTCGCGAGCACGACCGCGTCGATGCCGTTCATGATGCCCTTGTTGTGCGTCGCCGCGCGATACGGATCGAGCTCCGCGAAGCGCGACGCGGCGACGACCGCGTCCACCACCTCGCGTCCGTCGACGAGCTCCGGGGGCTCGCTTTGGGACGAAGGCGGCTCACTCACCCGCTCGACGCGTCGTACGGCGAGCGCCAGCTCGCGCGCGTGAACGCGGCACGTGGCGTGGACGCGCCGGCGGTCGGACAGGTTCGACAGGATGCGCAAGCCGAGCTTGCCGTGCGCGATCTCGGCCGCGCGCGCGCCGATCGCCTCGGCGATCGTGTTGACGAGGTTGGCGCCCATCGCGTCGCGGCAATCGACCAGCACGTGCAAGACGATGCAGCGTTGCCCGAGATCGCGCACCTCGATCGCGCGCGGTCCGCCACCGCGCGCCACTAAGCCGGGCACGGCGCGCGTGGCGAGCTCGAGCAAGCGTGGCGCCGCTTCTTCCAGGCGCGTGACGGCGGCGCTCGGCTGCTCGATCTCCGTGAGCTGCACCTGCCCTATCATCAGCGACTCCACTACCTTGGCCCGGAAACCGCCGCCGTTTCTGACCATGCGCGCCGCGTTCGAGGCCGCGGCGATCACGCTCGGTTCCTCGACCACCATCGGTACCAGCCGATCGACGCCGTTTACGCTCACATTGAGCGCAACGCCGAACGGCAAACCATAGACCCCAAGCACGTTCTCGACCACCTTGTCGGCAGTCGCCGCGTCGAGGCCGCCGGTGCTCACCGCAAGCGTGAGCTCTTCGAGCGTGATGCCGGCCCGCTCACAGACGATGCCTCGCCGTTCGGCGAGCGGCAGCTTGTAAAACCCCGGGATACGTGAACCGGACATGCTTGTCACCCGAGCCTTAACACAGCTTGGGCCGCGCCGGTTTCAACTCGCCGCGTGCACGCCGCGCGCCGCGAGCGCGAGCGTGAGGCGCACGAGCCCGAGCTCGGCCGCGCGGGCGCCGAACTCCGCGGAGGCCGGATTCACTCCGACATAACAGGCGATGTCGCCGCCACCTGCTCCCGCGGGCAAAAACGCGGCGCCCTCGGATTCAGCGCGCCCGGCGAGCTCGCCCACCTCGCGCGTGACGATCGGGATCCGCGCAGCGAGACCCAGCTCGCCGAGCGCACGCGCTTGCGCTCGCAGCGCGTCGATCAATCCGAGCGCGTCCGCGCGCTTGCAAGCGTCGAGCGCGGCCTCCGACGCCGCGCTCTGGGCGGCGATCCGCGCGCGATGCTCGCCCGGATCGCGCACCGCGAGCGCGCTGATCTGGCCCAAAAACGCGGTCGTGGACGCGTCCGCCTGACACCACCAGACCTCGGTCACGAGGGTGGGCGGCAGCGCGACGGGCTCGACCCCAAGCTGTGCATTTTCGCGGCGCACGGCGAGCATGCCGCCATGAGCGCTGGCGGCGACGTCCACACCGCTACCACCGCGCTGCGCCGCGCGATGCGCAGTGAGCGCGCGCGCAAACACCGCCTGGCAGAGTGCATCGTCCGCGAGCGGGCCGCGCGCCGCGAGTTCGCGCGCCGCGAGCGACGCCACCAAGATCGCCGCGCTCGAGCCGAGGCCGAGCTTGCGATTGTCCTGCCTGAGCGCGCTGGCATCGAACCAGGGAGCCGGCTCGTCACCCAGCGCGGCGCGCACCTCGGCCGTGACGAACTCGGGCGAGCGTGCGGTGTCGGCGGTCACGTAGCGATCGACCGCCGACACCAGCGCCGGCGCGCCGTAGAGCACGCTGTACGCGCCCGAGATCACGACTTTGCCGGGCGCTCGCGCGAGCGTCATGACTCGACCAGCTGCGCGTCGGGACCCGGCGTCGCGCGCAGGACGCGCGCCACGCCGTCGGTGCGCGCGAGCTCGGCGGCGATCTGCTCCGCGCTGTCGGGCTCCACCAGCACCTTGACGTGTGGTCCCGCGTCAATCGTGAAATAGGCGCGCGCGCCGTGCGCCCGCAGCTCGCGCACGCGCTCGATCACGCGCAGCGTGGCCGGCGCGAAGTAGATCAGCGCGGGCCGCGCAGCGAGCATCGACGCGTGCATCATCAGCGCGCTTTGCTCGACGGCCGGGCCGAGCGCGTCGAAGTCCCGCTGGAGCAGCGCGCTCCGCACCTCCTCGTAAAGGGCGGGCGCTCGCTCGAGCCAGGCCGCGTAGTAAGGACTCGTGCTCGCCGTGTGCGTCATGCCGTCGGTCGAAGCCGTCGCTTTGGCTCCCTGTGCGGTGACGGCGACCAGCATTTCGAGCGGGAAGGCAGCGCCCGCCAAGAGCGGCTCTGCGGATGCTGCGCCCGCGGCGAGCGTGACATAACCACCGAAAAGCGAACGCGCCGCCGAGGCTGACGCCGCGCGCGCCAGCGAACTCAGCTCGCCAAGCGGCAGCGTGAGCCCCGACGCCCGACTGGCGGCCAGCGCGAGCGCTGCGAAACCCGACGCGCTCGAGGCGAGCCCCGCCGCGGTCGGGAAGTCGTTGTGCGACTCCACGCGCGCGAAAAGCGGACTCTCGGCCAGCGCGCGCACTTGATCGAGCATTTTGCTCACGCGCAAGAGCGGTCGACCCGCGAGGGCTTTGCCGTCGAGCGTGCCCTCGTCCGCGCGCAAACTGTCGTCGAAACTGACGACGGTCGTCGTGCGTAGCTCCGCCAACGTGAGCGAGAGGCTCGGCACGGCGGTGCGATTGTCGGTATTCGGTAATTTGCCCCAGTACTTCGCGAGCGCGATGTTCGAGCACGCGACTGCTCTCGCGGAGCGAGTCACGAACTCTCCGCGGCACGAGCGCTCGGCACTCGGCAGGCAAAACAGTCGATGTCCGCCGCGCGCCAAGCTCGCAGGATCGGTTCGGGCTCATCGTCGGCGAGCGCAACGACGGCGCCGCCGCCGCCGGCTCCGGTGAGCTTGGCGCCCAGGGCGCCGGCCTCGCGCGCGAGAGCCACGCAGCGCTCGATCCCTTCCGTCGACACGAACAGACCCGACAACAGCATCTGGTTATAGTTCATCAGCTCGCCCAAGCCGCGCAGGTCCCCAGCCATCAAGCAAAGCCGCGCGTTTTTCACGAGCGCGGCGATGCCCTCGAACGCCTTGTCGACCACCGCGCGGCGGCGCTCGCGCAACGCGGCGACGCTGTCCACCATGGATTTCGTGCTAGCCGGCGGACCGGCGATACCGATCGCGAGCGTGAGCTCGTGCGCGAGTTCGATCGGCTTCGGTGACTCCCCTTTCTCGAACCACACACAACCCGTACCAGCCGCGGCCGCCGCGTCGATGCCCGACGGGTTGCCGTGATAGATGCCTTCCCAGGCCGCCGCAGCGGCGAGCACCGACGCGAGCTCGTCGGCTCGTCCCATTCGTTCGAGTGCGGCGCGCGCGATCGCAACGCCCATGGCGGCGGATGCGCCGAGACCCGCGCCAGGCGGCAGCGCGAGCTCTACGTCGAAGGCCAGTGCCGGGGCGCCGAGCGCGGCGAGCAACGCCGCGAGCGCACGAGCGAGTTCACTACCGTCCCCGACGACCGCACGCCGATCGCCGATGCGAAGCTCGGCGACCTCCGCACTGCGCGCGCTCGCTTGCGCGCCGCGGTCGATGCTCGCCGCGATCGCTGGGACACCGTACACGACGGCGTGCTCTCCGAGCAGAATGACCTTGCCGTGCGCGCGTGCCATCGTGGGAAATACTAGCTCCGCCGCGCCGTGAGCGCCTGCGCGGCGCCGGCCAAGAGCGCGGCGCCTTCCGGCGTGACGTGCGCTGACAGCGCGGCACTGGCTTCCGCGAGTAGCTCGTCCACGCGGGCTTCGACATAGCCGCGCGCGCCGCTCGACTCGAGGACCGCCAAACCGCGCCGCAAATCCGACTCGCGAGCGCGCTGATTACCCGCCACTCGTTTCAACAGCAAAAGGTCGCTCCCGCGCGTGCGTTTGAGCGCCTGTGTCAGCAAGACCGTGCGCTTGCCGCTACGCAGATCCCCACCGAAGGGCTTGCCGGTGTCCTTCGGATCGCCGAACGCGCTGAGCAGATCGTCGCGCAGCTGGAAGGCGACGCCGAGCGGCAACGCGAAGCGCTCGAGCGCCACGAGCGTTTCGCGTTTCGCCGCTCCCAGAATCGCGCCGAGGCAGAGCGGACCGCGCACGGTATAGCTGCCCGTCTTGAGCTGATAGGCGCGCTCCACGTCGTAGCTCTTGCCCACCAAATCGAGCTGCTGGCCCGCGATCGCATCGAGCTGCATTTGCGCGAAACAGCCGAAGGCGGCCTGCGCGGTCCCCGTAGGCAAATCGAGCTGACTCAACGCTTCGAGCGCGACGGCGGCCGCGTAGTCACCGGCCAAGATACCCGAAGCGTGGCCCTTGTGCTGTGAGCGAAAGCGCTTGGCCAGCAAGGCATGCACGGACGGGCCGCCGCGCCGCACGAGATCGCCGTCCATCCAGTCGTCATGGATGAGCAGATAGGCCTGCAAGAGCTCGAGAGCGACGCCCGCGTCGAGCGCAAGCTCCAGGGAACCACGAGAACTTGCCGCGCGAAACCCGGCGACGAGCAACGCGGGGCGAAAGCGCTTGCCCCCGCGCAGGCACAAGTCGCGCACGGCCGACACCATCTCGGCCACCTCGGCGCCGTGTCCACGCGCGACGTCGAGTCGCGTCTCGAGAAAGCCGGCCAAGCGTGGCTCCACCTCGCGCTGCACCATGCTGAGGAGCGCGAAGAACGGATTTTGCGCAAGCGCCTTGGCGGACGCGCGGCTCGCTCGGCGAGTACCGGAACGGCCCGAGGACTGCTTGCGCGAAGCCATATTTGCGCGAGCACCCTAGCACTTGGAAAGATGCCCCGAATTGAGAAACGACGGATTGTCCAGGCAGGTCGCGCCGCTTCCTGCGTCCGCCCTGGCACGCTAGCTCCGCCTCGAGTAAAAAGGGAGCGTGGGCGACATCGCAGAGCGCAAAGCCGATCACCTCGATCTGGCCACCAGCGGGGACGTCGCCTTCAAGCAGACCACGACGCTCTTCGAATGCGTGCGCCTGGTGCACGATGCGCTGCCAGAGCTCAGCTTGGATTCGCTGGATCTCGGCCAGCAACTGCTCGGCAAGCCCGTGCGCGTTCCGATCTTGATCGCGGCCATGACGGGCGGAACGGACCGCGCCGCCAGCATCAACCGCTCGCTCGCTGAACTGGCCGAAGAACGCGGCTACGTATTCGGGCTCGGCAGTCAACGGGCGATGCACAGGCGACGGGAAGCGCTTGCGAGCTACGCCGTGCGCGACGTCGCGCCCTCGGTCTTACTGCTCGGCAACATCGGGATCGTGCAGGCCGGCCAAATGTCGACGGCAGAGCTTTCGGATTTGCTGGCCGCCGTCGGTGCCGATGCAGTCTGTGTGCACCTCAACCCCGCTATGGAGATCGTACAGCCCAACGGCGATCGCGACTTCCGCGGTGGGCTCGACACACTCGAGCGCTTGCTGAGCGAGCTCAGCCTGCCGATCGTGGTCAAGGAGACGGGCTGTGGGCTGTCGCGTTCGGTCGCCAAACGCTTGCGGGCGATTGGCGTAAAGCACGTCGACGTTTCCGGCGCAGGCGGCACGTCTTGGGTAGCCGTCGAAACCGCGCGCGCCAAAGACGGGCAACAAGCGCTCGGTCAGAGTTTTCGCGAATGGGGTATTCCGACGGCGGCGAGTGTGGCCGCCGTCGCCAGCGAGGGCTTTGCGACGATTTTTGCCACCGGCGGGCTCAAGAGCGGCCTCGATGTCGCCAAGGCCATCAGCCTCGGTGCAAGCGCGGGCGGTATTGCGCGGCCAGCCTTACAAGCGCTCGAACGCGGCGGGCGCGCGGGGCTGGCCGATTATTTTTTGGGTGTGGAGCGCGAGTTGTGCGCGGCCATGCTGCTGACGGGCTCGGGCACCGTGCGAGCGCTGAAGAAGGCGCCGCGCGTGGTGGTCGGTGAGCTCCGCGAGTGGCTTAAAGCCTTGTGACGCGCAGGGCCGGCTATTTGCGTTCGACCGGCGGCGGCGGATGCGAGTGCGATACGGAAGACTGCCGGTTCTGATACGCCGCGCTCGACGCCACTTGGTAGAGCTCCTTCGCGCCGGGCCAGTCCGCGCGGCGACGCATCAGTTGAATCAGGGCTTGCATCGCCGCGCCCGCCGGCATCGATCCGTCGAAGAGCGCCAGCTTGATCCGAACCACGGCGTACGCTTCGTCTGCCGGCGCTGCGTCCTCGAGCGCCGCGCGCGCGCCCTCCAGATCTTGTGCGTCGAGCAAGCGATCGATCTCGGAGATTTGCGCGAGCGACGTGTCGGCCATAACGAACAAGCGTACCAGGACGAGACGCCCGCTGCGAACAGCCCGGCGCAACCTACTGAAACTAAAGAACAAATGACGATTTCGGGCTAGCGCACCGGTAGCTCCCGCAAAATCAGGGACAAACCACAATCGCTCGCGGATCTCCGTCTATACTCATTTCGAAGCGCCGATGAAGGACCGGAAAGGAAGCCCAAGTAGCGACGCGCCTGGTCCGGATCTGAAGCTCGAGCGAGACGAGTTTTTGAAAAAGTTCTCGCGCGGCGGACAGCTCACCGAAGACTTCATCAAAGAGCACGAGCGCATGCAGGGACGTTTGCAAGATCTAGAAGCGGAGAACGCCGGACTCCGCGCGAAGGTGGAAGCCGATCGCGCAGTGCGCGAACTCCTGGAAAAAATCGAACGGCTGGAGTCCGAGAAACGCGAGCTGATCTCGCGCTTCGACGCGGCCGAGGCGATCACCTCCGAGTTCACGGCGCGTGTGCAGGAAGTCGAATCGGAGTTCGCGAATCTCGCGAACCTGTTCGTGGCTTCGAACCAGCTGCACTCGAGCTTGTCGCCACGCGGCGTCACGCGCCGCATCAAGGAAGTGCTCGCGCAGCTGGTGGGAGCGGAGCGCTACGCCATGTACCTCACGAGCCCGAGCGGAGACGAGTTGATCCCGATCGCGTCGGAAGGAGTGCCGGGCAGCCATTTGGTGCCGGTGCGCACGGCGGGCACGCGCATCGGGGACGTGATTCGGACGCGCTCGGCCAACGTGCGCGACAGCGATCCGAGCCAGGGCACGTTGGACGAGCCGGCCGCGGTGATTCCACTCACAGTCGACGATCGCGTAGTGGGCACGATCGCGATTTTCTCGACTCTGGCACAAAAAAATCGCTTCGATACCGTCGACTTCGAGCTATTCAAGTTGCTCGACCAACACGCGGCTCAGGCGCTGGTCGCCGCGAGCCTGTTCTCCCAAGCGGAAAAGAAGCTACCCGGACTCGAAGCGTTCCTGGACCTCAGCGTTTGATACCATGGCCGAATACTCGTGTTTGATCGTTGAAGACTCGCCGATGATGCGGCAATTGCTGGTGTTCGCACTGGCGCGCGTACGCAATCTGCGAGTCACGGAAGCCGACGACGGCGTGGACGGCCTGCGCAAGCTGGCCTCCGCGCGCTACGACATCATCGTGACCGACATCAACATGCCGATCATGGACGGCCTGAAGCTCGTGAAGCGAGTGCGCAGCGATCCGGTGCACAAAGACACGCCGATTGTGATCATCACGACCGAAGGGTCGCAAGAAGATCGTCAGCGCGCCCTGCAGCTGGGCGCGAACGCCTACATCACCAAGCCCATCCAGGCCCCGCAAGTGATCGCGACCGTGAAAGAGTTGCTCAAGATCGAGTGACGCTGCGCCGCGCGGTGATGCGGTGCTATTGGACCTGAGGGCATGGCCACCTGGGTCAAAATCTGCGGTATCACTGGGCTCGACGACGCGTTGCTCGCGCTCGATGCGGGAGCGGACGCGCTCGGGTTGAACTTCGTCGCCGACTCCAAGCGGCGGGTCGATCGCGCGATTGCCATGCAAATCTGCGATCGGCTTCGGGATCGCATCGAGCTCGTGGCCGTGGTCGCCGATCAGAGCGTGCAGGCGCTCGGCGAGCTGCGCCGCGAACTCGGCATCGATTGGCTCCAGCTGCACGGGCGCGAGGCTCCGGACGAGCTCGAGCTGCTCCTGCCGCGCGCTTTCAAGGCGATCTCGATCGCCACCGCAGACGACGTCGCGCTAGCTGCGGACTACGGCGGGACGCGCTTGCTGGTGGACGCGAAGGTGCCCGGTGAACGCGGTGGCACCGGACACGTCTTCGACTGGTCGCTCGTGAGCCAGCTTTCGCGCCGACGCGATCTGATCGTCGCAGGCGGGCTCTCGCCGGAAAATGTGGCGGGCGCGCTCGCGGCGCTCGCGCCGTACGGAGTCGACGTCGCGAGCGGAGTCGAACTCCCGGGCAAGCCGCGCCAGAAAGACGAAGCCAAACTGCGCGCGTTCATGGCCGCGGTGCGGGCGGCTGATGCCGCGCGTCGATGACTCGCTGCACGCTCACGCTACTCCTGCTCGCCGTTTGCGGGTGCACGAGCGCGTTTCGTGGTGGCCGCAGCGCGCCTGACGACGAGAGCTTTGGGCGAACGCTCCGGCGTTTCGTGCCGGGCCGCTGCGAGGACGCGGCTCACGCCGAGCGCGAGCCGCGCATCTCGCTCGTCGAGCTCTACGAAACGGCGACGGGGCGCGTCGTATTGGTCGAGCGACGTTTTGGCCACGATGCCCTGGTGGTCGACAACGCGTTCGACGACGGCGCAACGCGCGTCTTCGAGCTTTTGACGCGCGAGGGCGTGCTGCGAAAATGGGTGATCCCGCGCTCGGGCGGCGCACCCGCCCTGCTCGCGGTCGGCAGCGCCGGAGCGCTGATCGAGCCCAAGGGCCACTTCGAGGCGGCGGTATTCGCGCCCGCCCTGCGTTGCGCGCTGATTCCGATGGAGTCCGTGATCACGACTCAGCCGCTCGACGTGGGCACCAGCGGCTCGCAAACCGCCGACGGCGGAGCCTCGCTCGACGGCGGAACCTCACTCGACGGCGGAGCCTCGACAGTGGCCCCGGTGACCAGCGACGCAGGGACGAGCGGCGCGGGCGCGTCGCAAACTCCGCCGGGCGGCTCGACAAACGCCGAACCGTAAAGTATCGGGCTTGCATGGTCGTCTCCAGCGCCGGCTACTACGATGAATTCGGCGGCCGCTTCGTGGCCGAGACGCTCGTGCCCGCGCTGAGCGAGCTCGAGCAGGCGTACTACCAGCACGTGCTGAGCCCGAACTTCCAACGAGAATGGCGGGATCTCCTCGAGCACTACGTGGGGCGCCCGACGCCGCTCTACCGCGCCGATCGTCTTGCGCACGCGCTCGATCCGACCGAGCAGCAAATCGCCGAGCTTTGGCTGAAGCGCGAGGATCTCTGTCACACCGGGGCGCACAAGATCAACAACGCGCTCGGCCAAGTGCTGCTCGCGAAAAAGCTCGGCAAGACCCGGATCATCGCCGAGACCGGCGCCGGGCAACACGGCGTCGCCACGGCCACGGCCGCGGCCGTAATGGGCCTACCGTGCGAAGTTTTCATGGGCGCCGTGGACGTCGTGCGCCAAGCACCCAATGTATCGCGCATGCAGATGCTCGGCGCGCGGGTGATCCCCGTCGAATCGGGCTCCCGCACGTTGAAGGACGCGATGAACGAGGCCCTGCGCGATTGGGTCACCAACGTGCGCACGACCCACTACTGCGTGGGTTCGGCTGCGGGCCCCCACCCCTACCCGATGCTGGTCGCCGAGCTCCAACGCGTGATCGGTGACGAAGCGCTCGCGCAGTTCGCCAAGCAGAGCGGCGGGCTGCCGGACGCCGTCGTGGCTTGCGTGGGCGGCGGCTCCAACGCGATTGGCATGTTCCGCGCGTTCATCGAGCGGGACGTGGCGCTGTACGGCGTCGAAGCGGCAGGCCAAGGCGTTGCCACGGGCAAACACGCTGCGACGCTCACCGCCGGCCGGCTCGGGGTGCTGCACGGCGCGCGCACGATGGTGCTCTCCGACGATGACGGCCAAATCCTCGAGGCGCACTCGATCAGCGCGGGCCTCGACTATCCAGGCGTCGGTCCGGAGCACGCCGCCCTGATGCGTTCGGGCCGCGCGCGCTACTTGTCGGCTACGGACGCAGAAGCGCTGGCTGCGACGCAGCTCTTGGCGCACCGTGAGGGCCTCTTGATCGCGCTCGAGACCGCGCACGCCTTCGCTCGCGTGGGTGACATTGCTGCCGCAGAACGCGAACGGCTCGGGCGTCCGGTAAAAATCGCCGTGTGCCTGTCGGGGCGCGGCGACAAGGATCTCGGTACGTTGCGAGAGCACCTCGGCTTCGGAGGCGGCTCGTGACCCGCGCACGCATCGAGCAACGCTTCGCCGCGCGCCGCGCGGAGAAGCGCGCGGTATTGATCGCGTATCTCGTGGTCGGAGAGCCGAGCGTGGACGACAGCGTGGCCTGCGCGCTGGCGGCCGTGCGCGGCGGAGCCGACGTGCTCGAGCTCGGCGTACCCTTCAGCGACCCGACGGCCGACGGCCCGGTAATCGCGGCGGCCCAGTATCGCGCCATTCACAACGGCGGCTCGCTGCGCGCTGCCTTCACCGCCTGCGCGACGATTCGGCGCGAATGCGACGTACCGATCGTGCTCATGACCTACTACAACCCGATCTTCGCCTACGGCGACGAACGCGCCGTCGCCGAGGCGCGCCGCGTCGACGCGGATGGTTTTTTGGTGGTCGATTTGCCGCCCGAGGAAGGCGCCCTGCTGCGCAAGCGCGCCGTGGAGAGCGAGCTCTCGATCATCCAGATGATCGCACCGACCACCGGGCGCGAGCGTGAACCGCGCGTGCTCGCGGGAAGTACCGGCTTTCTCTACTATGTGTCGGTTACGGGCATCACGGGCACCGGCGCCGCGCCGCTGCGCGACGCCGGCCGCGAGGCGGCCGCCTTGCGCGAGCGCGCGAAATTGCCGACCGTGGTCGGCTTCGGGATTCGCACGGCCGCAGACGTGCGTACGGTGATGGCCGAAGGCGCCGACGGTGTGGCCGTGGGCACCGAAATCGTCAAGCGCATCGCCGCCGCCGGCGATCGCGCGGGGCGCGAGCACGCCGTCGAGACGCTACTGGCCGAGCTACGTGCCGCGGTCTAGCGGCTAGTCCAACTGGGCTATGTGCTGCTGCACGCTGATACCGAGCGCGGACGTCGTGATCAGCGTGAAGTGCGCGTGCCCGCCGCCCGGCGCTTCGCCGACCGAGCCGACGTTGACGATCCGCACGTCCGCCACGGCGCGGTCGAACGGGACATGGCTACCGCCGCAGACGACGATGTCGCCCGGTTCGTCGCCGAGCAGCGCGATCAGCTCGTCATCGCTCATTTCGATCGAAAATGGCTCGCCAGGATCGAGCGGGGAGCCGTGTACGACCAGCAGCGTGTGTCCCGACTCGATCGGTAAGCTCGCGGTCTGCGGCAATTGCCCGATGCGGGTCACGATGATCTCACCCAACTCGTGCTTGACCTGACGCAGGCGCTCGATGCGCGCGCGCTCCACCTCGCTCGTCGCAGACAACTTGTTCGGATCCACCTGGGAGAGCGCGCGATCTCCGATGCCTTGCACGCAGAGGGCGCGGCGCGAGAGCAGCTCTTTCCACACGCCGAGCGGCTCCGGACCGGGGAAACACAAGTCTCCGCACGCGATCAACTGATCCCAGCCATAGCCATCCGCTTCCTTGATCACCGCTTGCAATGCGGCGAGCTGGCCGTGAATGTCAGAGACGCAGAGGAAGCGCATGCCGGGCCCGATGCGTA
>DASXKQ010000360.1:0-53714 GCA_036496745.1 Polyangiaceae bacterium | reverse complement strand
TGTCCTGCGCCATGGCCACGACCATCTTGCGGAAGCTCTCGGCCTGGCGATCCTCGCGCGAGATGAAGTTGATTTTGCCGAGCTTGGTGACCCCGTCGACGATCGTCGCGATCTCTTTGCCGAAATCCCCCTCGATGTCTTTCATCGAGGCGTTGGTGTCTTCGAGCACGTCGTGCAAGAGGCCGGCGCAGACGCTGGCCGTGTCGAGCTTGAGCTCGGCCACGATACCCGCCACGCTCGCCGGGTGAACGAAGTACGGCTCACCGCTCTTGCGCGTCTGCTCGCGATGCGCCCACTCGGAATAGGCGTAGGCTCGCCGAATCAGTTCTAGGTCGGCCGAAGGGTGGTAGCTCTGCACCCGGGTGACGAGAGAGTCGAGGGCCAGCACTTGTTTTTTGCTCGGTGAGCGGAAGGCACCGCCCTTAACCAAGGTAACACCGCGCACCGACCACCGCAAAAGGTGCGGATATCACAAGCAAATCGCGGGGATGGCGGGATCGCGAAATTGGCGGAATCGCACGAGGGCGGCCGGCGCTAGAGCCCGCCCCTGATTTGGGGGCCTGAGCGGAGCCGTTTTACTCGGCGGCTTGGGTGACGCGCGCGCTGAGCCAACCGGTCAAATCTGACAACGCCCGCTCGGCCATCGCCTCATATTTTTCGCGTTTTTTTAGGCGTGCGCCCGCCCAGGGCTCCACGTGCGAGAACGTGATGTTGGAGGGCTGGTAGTCTTCTGGATGGCGACGCAGGTGCGCGAGCAGACCCCCGAGGGCCGTAGTGGCCGGCGGCAAGAGGGGTTCGCGACCCGCCAAGCGATCCGCGACGAACTGCGCGACCAACAGGCCGCCTGCGGCGGCCTCGACGTAGCCCTCCGTACCGGCGATCTGCCCGGCGAAATAGAGGCCCGGAGAGTCGTTGAGCTGCATGGTCGAGTCGAGCAGCGTCGGCGCGTTGAGGAAGGTGTTCCGGTGCACGCCGCCATGGCGAAAAAACTCCGCCTGCTCGAGGCCGGGGATCATGCGGAAAACGCGCTCCTGCTCGCCGTACGCCATCTTGGTTTGGAAGCCGACGAGATTGTAGGCGGTGCCGGCCTCGTCTTCTTTGCGAAGCTGTACGACCGCAAACGGCCAGCGCCCGGTCCGCGGATCGGTGAGACCGACCGGCTTCATCGGACCGAAGGCGAGCGTCTTGTCGCCGCGCTCCGCCATGACCTCGATCGGTAAGCAGCCCTCGAAATACCGCACTTGCTCGAATGATTTCGGCTCGACCTTGCGTGCGGCTTTTACCTCGTTCACGAACGCGAAGTATTGCTGCTCGTTGAGCGGGCAATTCACGTACGCGCTGCGATCCTCTTCGCTTTCGCCTTTGTCCCAGCGCGACGCGATGAACACCTTGTCCCAATCGATCGATTCGGCGCTCACGATCGGACTGATTGCGTCGTAGTAGGCGAGCGCCTCTGCGCCGACCAAGCGCGCGATGTCGGCGGCGAGCGCGTCGCCCGTGAGCGGGCCCGTCGCCACGATCAGCGGGCGCTCGGCCGGTAACTGCTCGACCACGCCGTCCACGATTTCAATCAGCGGCTGTGCGCGAAGCCGCTCCGTGACGAGCGCCGA
Organism: Polyangiaceae bacterium; assembly: GCA_036496745.1. Lineage (GTDB taxonomy): Bacteria > Myxococcota_A > Polyangia > Polyangiales > Polyangiaceae > PMG-095. The sequence continues at coordinate 52,104 of DASXKQ010000360.1, read as the reverse complement.
AAAACGCTCGCGATCGACGGCGAGCGCGCCACCCGCGGGTACGCGCGTTTCGTCCGCGGCAGCGATCACGAACGAGCCCGACCGGCGCATTTCCTCCTTGAGCAACCCGACGGCGTTCGACATGGCCGCGCCGCGAAAGGAGTTCGAGCACACGAGCTCGCAATATTGGTCACTCACCTGCGCCGGCGTGCGCGCGACGGGCTTCTGCTCGAGTAGCCGCACCGGTACGCCGCGGGCGGCGAGCTGCAACGCCGCTTCGGAGCCGGCCAGGCCCGCACCGATCAAGGTGACGCGCGCACCAGTACTCAAGACGAACCTCTCCGGTCAGGGCGAAACGGACGGACTCGCTGGGCGCTTGGCAGCGCGCGGCTCGGCGGGCTCCTCGGTGGCGGGAGCCGTGCCGCTCGCGCCGTTACCCGCCGTGAGCTCGCCGTCTTCGAGCGGGCGTGAGTAGCCGCACTGCTTGCCCTTCTCCGCGCCGCACAGAAGTTTGGGCGTCTTGCCGCCGGCGATCACGAGAAACGGATGGCCGCAACCGGGGCACGGCTCGTTGATCGGCTTGGCCCAGCTCTTGAAATCACACTTGGGGTAGTTGGCGCAGCCGTAAAATGGACGCGAGCCCTTTTTCTTCGAGCGGATCTCGATGATGTCGCCCGCGCATTTGGGACACGGCACACCGAGCGGCACGGGCTTGGCGTTCTTGCACTCCGGGTAGCCGCTGCACGACAGGAACTCCCCGTAGCGACCGGATTTGATCACCATCGGCTTCTGGCACTTGTCGCACTTGTAGTCCGTCATGCGGACTTCCGCGGGGCGCCCGCCGTCCTTCGATAGATCGCGCGTGAATTTGCACTTTGGGTACGTCTCGCAGCTGAGGAAAAAGCCGTTCTTACCCCAGCGCTTGAGCAGGGCCGAGCCGCAGTCGTCGCACTTGAACTCGGTCGGCTCGGGTTCAGGAGCCCAGCGCTTGTTCTTCTTGGCGCGATCGAGCACCTCGCGAAAGCGACCGTAGAAGCGGCTCAGGAGCTTGACGCGATCGAGCCGGCCCGCCTCGACCTCGTCGAGGTCTTCTTCCATTTTGGCGGTGAAGCTCGGGTCCATGAAGTCGAGCTCGGTGCCGACCAAGCCGTCGATCACCATTTTTCCGAGATCGCTCGCCTTCATCTGACCACCGGGCAAGCGCTCCACGTAGTCGCGCGCTTGCACCTTGCTGATGATCTCCGCGTACGTGCTCGGCCGACCGATGCCGCGCTTTTCGAGCTCACGCACGAGCGAGCCTTCGTTGTAGCGCGGCGGGGGCTGCGTGAACTTTTGCTCCGTGCTCACGCCGGGCGGTGTGATGAGACTGAGCGCTTCCCCTTCGGCGAGCTCGGGCAACAAGCCCTCGTCGTCGTCCGCGGGCCGCGCCGCGCCGTTCTGGGGCGCGGCGCCTTCGGCGGCTTGCGCGTCCTCTTCACCGGCAAATTCTTTGGGCGCGTCTTCTCCCTCACTCTTGGACTCGTACTGCGCGAGCCAGCCCGAGAACTTGAGCACTTTGCCGCTGGCGCGCAGAGTGAGGTTCTTGTGCGCGGGCTTGCTACGCGTCGGCAGCACCTCGATGTCGACGCCGGTTTGGTCGTACACCGCGGGCGTCATCTGCGAAGCGATGAAGCGATCCCAGATCAGCTTGTACAGCTTGAACTGCTCGTCGCTCAAATGCTTGCGCACGGATTCGGGCGGGTGCTCGAGCGAGGTCGGGCGGATCGCCTCGTGCGCCTCTTGCGCGTCCTTGCGCGATTTATAGACGTTGGGCTTGGCGGGCACATGGCGCTCGCCGAACTCGCTCTTGATGTGCTCGCGCAGCTCGATGATCGCGTCCGGGCTGATGCGCACGGAGTCCGTACGCATGTAAGTGATGAGACCGACGAGTCCGCCGTCTTTCTTGAGGTCGATACCCTCATAAAGGCGCTGGGCGATACTCATCGTGCGCTTGGTCGTGAAGCGCAGGTAGCTCGTCGCGTCCTGCTGAAGCTTGCTGGTCGTGTAGGGCGCCGGCGCGTTGCGGCGCTGCTCGCGCTGCGTGACGGTCTTGACCGTGTATTTACCGGTCTCGAGATCCGCGCGCAGAGCCGCGGCTTGCTCGCCGTTTTTGACTTCGATCTTTTCGCCGTCCGCCTTGGACAGCCGCGCCAGAAACGCCGTTTTGGCTTTGCCGCGCAGCGAGACCCCGACGTTCCAGTATTCGTCGGGCACGAACGCTTCGATCTCCCGCTCGCGTTCGACGATCAAACGGAGCGCGACGGACTGCACGCGCCCGGCGCTGAGCCCGAACGCCAGCTTCGACCACACGAGCGCCGAGACGTCATAACCGACGATACGATCGAGCACGCGCCGGCAGCGTTGGGCGCTGTACAGATTCTTGTCGAGGTCGCGCGGGGAATCGATCCCGCGCTGCACGCCCTTTTTCGTGATTTCCTCGAACTCGACGCGGCGAACCTCGAGCTTCGGCCGCGAGAGCTCCTCGAAGATGTGCCACGCGATCGCCTCACCCTCGCGATCGGGGTCGGTTGCGAGCAGGAGCACGTCGGCCTTCTTGCTCTCGGTCTTGAGCTCGGAAAGCACCTTGGCCTTGCTCTCGATGACTTCGTACGTCTCACGAAAGTCGTGCTCGACGTCGATACCCATCTTCTTGGGCAGGTCTTTGACGTGGCCCTTACTCGCGACCACCTCATAGCCTTTGCCCAAGTACTTCTTGATGGTCTTGGCTTTGGCTGGTGATTCGACGATTACGAGGGTCTTCGTCATGGCCGCTCTCGACTCCCTTTCCGCACCCTGAATGCGATCGCTTTAACGGTTGCGCAAGCGTGCCCTGCCGAACATGTGGCACAAACTTGAATTATATTAATTACTTAGAAAATTCTATCCGACCCGCTGGGTCGGCTACTAAGACCCCTTCGAGGCGTAACGTCAAGATCAGTTGCGCGACCTGGGCCACGGGCAGCCCCGTCTGGGCCACTATTTCATCGCTCAATGACGCGCCGCGTCTGACTGTCTCGAGCAACGCCTCACGGGCCGAATGTGGCTGCAATGTTTCAGGAAACCCGAGGCTCTGTTGACCGCTCTGCGACGACTCAACGGCCGCATCAACCGAAAGCGGATGCAGGCGCTGCTGGTCCAGCACTTTAAGCACGTCCCGGACGCCCGCCAGGGGTCGAGCGCCGAGTTTGAGCTCCGCGACGCAGCCCTGGCCCTTGCCGTGCCAAGGCGGATACGGAACCACGAACAGGGGGCGCCCGAGCCGGCGCGCTTTGGCCGCCGCGTTGCGCGCGCCACTGCGAACCGGCGCCTCGATCACGACGACCACGTGCGCGAGCGCCACCAGACACGCGTTGCGCTGGAAAAAGATACCGCGCGTGGCCGGCGTGTGGTGCTCGACCAGCGACAAGTACGCGCCCCCGCAGGCGACCACGTTCTCGAACAACTCGCGATTCTCTTCGGGAAACGGATGCTCGAACCCCGCCGGCGCCATCACGACGGTGACGCCATTGGCGGCGAGCGTGCCGCGATGAGCCGCGGTGTCGATGCCTTCCGCGCCGCCGGAGATGACGGAAACTCCGGCTTGCACGAGCTCTCGGCTGAGGCTCTCCGTATAAGCGACGGCCTGCTCACTCGGGTAGCGTGTGCCCACGAGCGCGACGAGCGGTCCACGAGGAAACTCCCCACGCGCAAAGAGCGCAGCGGGTGGCGTGTCGAGATCGGCGAGCCGCGCGGGCAACGCGGTCCCTTCCAGTCGGCGCTCGTCGGGCGGATTCATGGCGAGCCCTCATCGGACGCGCGCTGCCCGAGTTGCGCCAAGAGCGGAACAGCTGGGCTCCAGGCCAGATGCTCGACGGTTTTTTGGACCCGGCTGTGGTAACAGGCGCCATGCATTTCGTCGTGGCCTCTCACGGCCACTGCTTCGACGGCCTCTCGAGCGCCGTGCTCTTCACGCGCCTGATGCAGCACGTGGGCAGCAGCGACGCCGCCTTTACCTACCGGGCCTGCGGTTACGGCGCGGGGCAGCTGCGCGCGGACGACAGCGTGCTCGTAGGCGACGAGAACGCCATCCTGGACTACCGCTATGCGGCGTCGGAAAAGCTCAGCTGGTACTTCGATCACCATCGCACGGCGTTTGCGTCGGACGCAGACCGCGCACACTTCGAAGAACGTCGCGAAAGTGGGCACTTTTTTTTCGACCCCGAATACAGCTCGTGTACCAAGCTCATCGCGCAGATTGCGAGTACCGAATTCGGGCTCAAGGACGCGAGCCTCGACGAGCTCGTGCGCTGGGCCGACATCGTCGACGCCGCGCGTTTCGACAGCGCCGCGCAAGCCGTCAGCCGTGACGAGCCGGTGCTGAAGCTGGTGAGCGTGGTCGAGCACTACGGGGACGACGCATTTTTTCAGAACCTCGTCGGGGAGCTGCTCAAAAAACCGCTCAGCGAGGTCGCGGCCTCTACCTGGGTCAGCGACCGCTACCGGCCGCTCGGCAAGAAGCACGAACGCTTCGTGGCCCAAGTGAAGGAAAAGAGCGAGCAGCGCGGACGCGTGGTGTTCGTCGACCTCACCGAGAACCTGCTGGAGAGCGTCGGCAAATTCGTGACCTACGCGCTCTACCCGGACTCGGTGTACTCGGTGCTGGTCGGTCGCCTCAAGAACGGACCGAAGATCTCGGTCGGCTACAATCCGTGGTCGGGCAAACCGCTCGACGCCGACATCAGCGCGATCTGCGCGCGCTACGGAGGTGGCGGACACCCCGTGGTCGGAGGCATCTCGTTTGGGAACAGCGAGATCGAGCGCGCTCGACTCGTGGCGCGCGAGATCGCCGATGAGCTCGCGGGCTGAGGCCTTTCTGCGCCAGCCGGGCGCGCGCCCGTTCGTGCTCGGCCACCGCGGGGCCCGTCACGGTGCTCCGGAGAACACGCTCTGCGCCTTCGAACTGGCGCGCAGTGAGGGCGCCGACGGCGTGGAACTCGACGTGCGCCTCGACGGCAGCGGCGCGCTGATCGTACTGCACGATCCGACGCTCGAACGGGTCAGCGTAGAGCGGGACCCGCGCCACGCCGAGGACGTTCCGAGCGCCGAGCTCTCCAAAATCGACCTCGGCGGCGGTGAGCATGTCCCCACGCTGGTCGACGTGCTCGGCTGGGCGCGCCAGCACGAAATGCGCGTCAATATCGAGCTCAAATCCGACGTTCGCCAGCGTGGGCTCCTGCTCGAGCGCGTGCGCGACGTCCTGCAAAATGCACCCCTACCCCGCGTGATCCTCTCGAGCTTCGATCCACGTTTCGTGCACTGGCTCGGTCGAGCTCTGCCGAACCTGCCCCGCGCGTGGCTCGTCCACCGGAAGCAGCGGATTTTGAAATACGCTCCCGGCTGGCGCTTGCTCGGCGATGGCGTGCACTTCGACCACGTACTCGCCACCGCCGACCGCATCGCCTCGCTTCACCGCGTGGGTGGCGTCGTGAATGTCTGGACTGTAAACGATGCGGGCAGCGCGAGGCGCCTCGCACGGGACGGCGTCGACGGCATCATCAGCGACAGGCCGGGCGCAATCTTGCGAGCGCTCAGCGCTTGCGAGGACGCGAACCCTTGACCGCCTGCTCGGTGGCGGCACCGTACACGAAGTCGTCGAAGACGACCTGGTCGACACCCGGCGCGTACTCCACGCTGAGCATCACGAGTGACGGCGACGCCGAGCCCACGCTCCACCCCGTCTGAAAAACCTGACCGCGATTGGCGGCGGTGAGCGTGATCGTCTGGTCGGGGTTCCCGCGCAACGTTGAATGCAGCGTAATCGTCGCGTCGGGCTGGCCGCTCTCATTGCCCTCCGGCACGCTCTTTCCGAGCCGAACGCTCTTGAGCACTTGCGCTGCCTGGAGTGTGAGCTCCGCGCGCGCCTGCGCTCGCGTCGTGTCGAGGTAGAGACAACGGCTGGTCAGGCCTCCGAACGGCGCTCTGGAGCGCCACGCGGGAGTCGCATGGCCCCAATCGATGCCGCCATACTGGTCGCTCACCAACTGTCCGTTCGAAAAGAAGTCCTCAGCGCGCACCGTCGAGTGATCGGCGGGCACCGCCGCCAGCTCGTTCGATTGTCCGGGAAGATCCGCTGTGTCCCCGCGAACCGAGAAGTAGTAGCGGACACCGCGCTTGAGCCCACTCACCGTCACGGGGCTCGACCTGGCGCCGGAGATCGTAGCCGAGTAAGCGCCGGGCGCGCTGCCATAGTTCACGCGGTAGTGCGCCTGGTGGCTCCCACCGAAACGCAGGACCACCGCGCCGTCTTGCGCTTCAGCGGCGCTCAGGACGACGGCGTGTGCCGAGTACGTCCAATAGTTCAGCAGCACGTTGCTGACTTTTTCGTCGTTTTCGAGCTCGACGGTGCAGGCGCCTGTCTCGGGATACCGCCAGCTGGTTTCGACGAGCGCGGTTTGCGTTGCGGGCGGCAGCGCGACGCGCACTGACGGATTGCGCGCGTTGGACGAGGACAGCGTGAGGGTGCCGCTTCCCGCGCGCACGCCGATGCGCATGCCGTGAAAAATGGCCGTCTTGGGCAGGCTGAAGCGCGCCTGAGCACGCCGAGCCGGGGTGTCGAACGCCACGCTGTTCGACGCAAATCCGCCGGCCGCGCCGGGCGCTTGCACGAGTAAACGCGGGCTACCGCTGATGGGCGTGAGTCCTTCAAAGGTTTTGGGCAGCGCTTGACCGGGCGTCAGGGTCGTAAAACCCACCGTCTTCGGCGTGACGGGATCCCCACTCGGCACGAGCACGTAGGACTTGTCCGGCCAGGGCATCTCGAGAAAGAGCTCGTGATTCGGGCGAATCGCCAGCGTGTCGACATACGAGGGCGCGCTGAACAAGCTGAGCTCATAGCGATCTACAAAGGAGACACCATCCCAAGCCGCGGGCAGCGTCCACAAGCGACGGCTCCCGTTCGTGGTGTAGGCGAACATTTTGAGGCCCGCGCCGACCTGCGGTACCAAGCGATCACCCTGCGCGGCGAGCACCACCACGCGATCCCCGCGTTCCGTGAGCACGTACTCACCGCCCTGCTTGTAGGCAGTGGAGGTCAGCGTGCTTTTATCGCCGCGGAAGGTCACCTGCAGAGCGGCGTCGGTTTCCGTGAAGGACACGGGCTGAAACCGTTGCATGTACAGGTACTGCACACCGTTCTTGAAGAACGACCTACGCAGCTCGTCCGTGGTCTGTTTGTTCGCTGTGCCTGGGGCCGCCAGCACCAGATAGTCGGCGCCGTTCTCCGAGCCCCAAGCGAGACCGATCGCGGGGTCGAGCCCACGGCGATGCATGAACACCGTCGAGTTACCCCAGGTCTGCAAATAGTCCTGCGCGCGTGAAAGCGTGTCGGATTGCGCGTCGGCGCCCCAAAATGTAGCCACGCGCCCGACGCTGCCGCGATCGCCAGCGAGGCGATCAATCCACACTGGGTATGTGAACTCGGTAATCGTCGAAATGCCGTAGGTCGACCAGAGGTGGTCTACCTCCTCGACGCCGGCCGCGCGCTCCATCGCGTCGTCCGTGACGACACCGCCGCACGTCGCGCACTCGTTCTTGATGTCGTAGTCCGGCTGTGGACCAAATTGTCCCATCGCGTCTTCGAACACGGCAATGCCCATCCCAAAGTGCTTCACGTTGGAGCGCAGCATGGCCCACTCGCCGGTGGGCGATTGATCGCGGATTGCGTTCACGAGGCTGATGCCCAAATACGCGTTGTCGTTCTGTTCGAGCGATGTCCTCCACGCTCCGTGGCTGTCGAACGAGCGATGGCTCACGGGCACGGCGGCGGTGCTGGTCGGCCCAGCGATCCACGAATCCAGATACGTTCCGAGATTTGCGTTGAAGCGAGCGGCCGCGCGGGTCAGCTCGCGAAAGCGCCGAAAGCCGTGGTCGAAGGGCGGACGCGGATCTTCTTCGAAATAGGGGCAACCGAGAGCCGCACCCTTCTCCCATCCGTAGCCGTACTGAACGATGTGCGTCCCGTTGGAAACGCTCGATAGTTGCCGGAGCAGGTCGAGCGCTTGCTCGAAGGTGGTCGCGACGATCCCCGGATCCGTGTCGCCTTTCCGAAACGCCATGTAGACGTGGAGCGAGTTCTGGTGGTCGCCCAAACCGCGCGAGTACGACAGCTCCGGTGCGGCGAAAGCGGGCTTTGCCAAGACCAAGCAAAGGGCCGCCGCGAGCGTAACGGAATGAGCGCGGTCGGACACGCGAGTTGCCCGAACCTAGCACTTTCCCATTGAACTTGGCTGCGCGTCGGGAGCCGAACGCGAGCTCGCGGCTAGGGCGAAAGCCTGCGCCCTCGCCGTGTCGTCGCGTGATGACTCGAGGGCGCAGGGCGCCCGCTCCGTCGCGTGTCGGCTAGCGCGGCCAGTAGCTCGTGCAAGATGGACACGGCGCTGATCGCGGTGATGCCCGAGGGATCGTAGCTCGGCGCGACCTCGACCACGTCGAAGCCGATCAGCTCCGCGCCGACCAGAGCGCGCAAGAGTTGCTGAAGCTCCCAGGTCGACATGCCGCCGGGCAGCGGAAAGGAAGTACCCGGTGCCGACGCAGGATCGAGCGCGCTCACGTCGACGCTGACGTACAGGGCGCCTTTGTGCGCGAGCTTGCGGACTTGGCTCACGACCGAGTGAAGGTCCCAGCGCACCTCGTCGATGCCCACGACCTCGAAGCCGTGCGAGAGCGCGAACGCCAGATCGTCGGCGGAAGAGTACGGTCCGCGCACGCCGATTTGCAGCGCGGAATCCGGGCGAACCAGGCCTTCTTCCACGGCGATGCGGATCACGTTGCCGTGGTGCGGCTGACGGTCGCCCGCCTTGCCGGACGCGTTGCTCTGGGAGTCGATGTGGAGCAGGCTCACGGCCTTGCGTTTGGCGCGATGAATGCCCCGCAAGACGCCGAGCGTGACGGTTTGGTCGCCGCCGATGAAGCCGCCGATCGCGCCCGAGCGGATGATCTGTTCGGCGCGCGCCGAGAGCGCGGCGAGCGCGGTTTCGAGCTCGCCGGCGGACGCCGCGATGTCGCCGCCGTCGGCCACCTTCAACTCGTCGTAGACGTCTACGCCGAGCGCGGCAGAGAAGGGACGCGCGAGCGCGGAGGCTTCCCGCACGGCGCGCGGACCGAAGCGCGCACCGGGGCGAAACGACGTGCCGCCGTCGAACGGCACACCGGACAACAGCACGTCCACGGCCGGCACCACGCGCGGATCGTCGTGCACGGGCAGCCGCAAGAACGTCGGCACGCCCGCAAAGCGCGGCACGGCATCCGAACTCGGTGGGCGAAACTTTCGCTCGCGATTGCTCGCCGGCGGTGTGGTTTCGCGACCCTGTCGCTCCGGGATGCGCGCGGAACGCGGCTTGTCTTCGCTACTCTTCCTCGAGCTGACCTTGCGTGCCAAGCCGTGCCTTTCCGAACCAATAAGGAAACCGAACCAAGCTTTGCTGAGATTGTCGCTAACGCCAGTCTCGTGCCAAAATTCCGGACCGCCAAAACTCGCGCGAAAACGAGCTTGGTCTACTCGCGTCGGGGGCTCGCGCCCGCTGGGCGGGGTCTAGAATCGGGGTGCCAGGCCCCAATCGGCCGGACGATTGGTTCGCGCGAGATCGGCGCTCAGTCTGCGCAGGGCGAGGAGCGTACGACGACTCCGCTCGGCGCTTCGATCTGGAAGACACCGGCGACCGCGGGAGGATTCTGGATGACCTCGAGGTTCTCCAAGATGACGTCTTGGTTGCCGTCGGGCACTTCGAGGTGAACGCGCCCGGGGACCTCGGCCCGACATTCGGGACCGCTCGGCGGCTCGGGTGGATCAATCCCATCCGGATCGACGCGCGGCAGCGCCATCTTCGACGGCTTGTGACCGACCAGCTCCGCGCGATAGAGCTCGACGCCGAGTTGGCTCACCCCCACGTACGTGACGCGCACGTTCTGCTGGCTGAAGGGCTTCGAGAAATCCGCCGGTGAGGGCGCCAGGTGAATCTCCTCGCGAGCACCGCGCGTGCTGTCGATGCGCACCACGTACTTCCCTGACTCCCAGGCGATGCTCGCCGCGCCTTCGCTGTGCACCAGCACCGGCGCCTCACCGCGCAAGAGTTGCACGAGCGCGGTCGGAGGGACGGGCACGTGCGTGAAGCGAGCCAGATTGCAGGCGTTCGCGGGACCATGCAAGAGCTGGTGAGCGCGCAGATCGAGCAGCGAAAACTCGCGCCCGTCGGCGGTGAGCGTGGAGAGCGTCGCGCCGAACTTGCTCACCACGTCGAAGCGCAGCCGGCTCGGCACCTCCACGCGATACAAGAGGTCGGTGCGAATCCGGCCGGCTTCGCCGAAATAGTCGATTTTGGCCTCGCTGGTCAGGGCTCGACTGCAGGCGTAGGTCGCGCGCATGCGGTCGAGCGCGACCCGCGCATTCGGAAACTGCGAGGGCGGAGGCGGCGCTGCACAACCCGCCCCGCAGGCGAGCGCGACGAGCGTGACCGCGGCCTCACGGGCCCAAGTCGAAGTAAGCTCAGCGCAAAGCGTCAAATAGCTCCAGATCCGGCAGTGGGAGTTCGACGCGGGTCGTGGTCATGCCGACCGCGTGCTCCTCGCACAACTTGGCGAAGCCGAGGCCGTCGATCACGCTGACCGGCGCCGCGCCCGGTGCGAGCGCTTCTTCTCGCGCTCCACTCAGCACCTGGCCGGTGGTGATGATCATGCCGGCCTGCGCGGGGCCGTAGTGGTGAAGCGCGCCGCGCAACTCGGTCACGCGCTCGCGACCGACCTCGCGACCGTCTCGGCGCACGACGATCGCGGTTTTCAGCTCGCCGGCAGCGCTGCGCGCCTTACCCGACAGATGCAGCTCCGCGCCGTGCGAACCGGGTCGACGCACTTGACCGAGCTCGCTGAAGCCGAGGTGCTCGAGCACCAAAGTCACCAGCTCGCCGAGGCCGCGGTGCGACAGATCCTGCAGGGTGCGCGCCATCGAGCGACGAACCGCGTCGCGGTAGCGATCGGCCGTGGCCAGCAGATCGCGTTCGAGCCGCATCAACTCGCCGTCGAGCTGCCACTCCGTGAGCGCCAGGCGATTGCCCGACACCCGGAAGCGCGGACGCATGCCGCGCTGGGCGCTGCGCAGATTGTCGGCGCGCGCCGCGGCCAAAAACAAGCCGGCGCTGGCCGCCTGATCGCCCGAGAGCCGACCGCGACGCTGCGCGGCCTCGACGGCCGTCTGGATCGCTACGGGCCCCCGGCCGCGATCGAACGTACCCAGCAGCGACTCGAGTGAGTCGGCCAACTCGCGGCCGACGAGATCTTCCATCGGACCACCGCGGTCCGGGCGTGCGTCTCGGCGATCGCGATCGCGATCGTCACGCCTGTCGCGGTCGCGATCCCGATCGTCGCGCCGGCTCGGGCCCCGATCGCGATCACCGCGGTCGCGATCACCGCGATCCTGACGCTCGTTGTCGCGCGGGGCCGTATCGCGCACGGCCACCTCGCGCGGCGCGCCCTCTTGCGCTCCGACCTCGGGCAAATCCGCGGGCGCATCGGATACGGTATACGTCGGCAAATCGTCGCCGCGCTCGTCGCCGCGGCTGCGACCGCGACCGCGACGCCGACGCCGACGACCGCCCGCTCCAGGACCCGCGGCGTCGCCCAGTGCGGGCTCTTCCTCGCTGGCTCCGCCGAAGATTGGCTCGTCGTCGTCGTCCTCGGAGGCGAACAGCTCGGTCGCGTGCGCCGCGAGTTGCGCGCGCTCGCGCTCGCTTTCGTCGCGGGGCAGCGCGCCCTCTTCGTCCTCGAAGCGCACGTGCGCGGCGACCGGTGAAGACGCCGCCTCGGCGGACGACGCATCTTCCGCGCCCTCCTCGGGCTCGGGTTCGCCCGCGTAACCTTGGGTGGCCAAGCGCTCGAGCGCCGGCGTGCGATCCAAGAGCCCCTGATCAATCGTGGCTTGATCCCATTCACGCAGGGCAAAGACGCCCGGCTTGATGCGCACGAGTGGATTTTCTTTGTCGCCCTTCTTCACGAGCGCCGCGAGGCGCGCGCCCATCGTGACTTCGGGACTCTTGCCGACGTGACTGAGCAGATTCTTCTCGATCGCGACGTCGGTTATCTCTTTGTAATGGAGTGGTTTGCCTACGAGGCGCAATACCTGCGCCGCGGCTTCGGTGAACGTCATACGCTGTCTACTTCTTTCGGTTATGGGAGAGAACGGACTGTTCTCACTGCCTGAAAGTGCCTCCGGGGAAGCGCACATCGCTCCCGCCTGTCGGCAGGACACCTTCCAAGCCGGAGGGAATAGCACGGCCCCCCCGGTCGATGAAAGCCCGGTATTCACGAGGGATTCCAGGGCGGCGATCCGAAGCGCCCGCAGGCGGGGTAAATTGTGACGGTGCATTCACGGCTATTCGACGAATTGCTGAGCGTGGCGGCGCGGGCTGGGCTCGCCGTTCGCTCTCGGGCATTTCGGGGTGGCCCGTTCGCCGGTGGTCTGTGCACGGTGCAGGGCACACGGATGGTTCTGCTCAATTCACACGCGAGCCTGGTCGACCGCAGCGTCGCGCTCGCCGACGCGCTCAGAGCCGCTGGTCTCATGGAAGTCGAAATGAGCGCGGAGGCCAAGCGCTTCATGGGCTCTCGCTCGCGCTCGAAATCGGGAGTCGTCGAACCGGACGAAGCCCCTCGACCGGGCTTGGCCAAAGCCGCCACGGCTCACAAGAAAAAGCCGCACTCGCGCTAGGGCGGGGCGCCGGCGTGTTAGCGTAGGCCAGTGCGCATCGAGACGGAGGTCGAGCTCGCCACACGCTCCACGCTCGGAGTCGGCGGCTCGGCTCGCTACTACGCGCAGGCGACCAGCGTGGCGGATCTGCAAGCCGCTCTCGATTGGGCACACGCCGGCGGTCATGCGCTGCGCGTGCTCGGAGGCGGCAGCAACATCGTCATCGCCGACGCCGGATTCTCCGGGCTCGTGCTCGACAATGCGCTCTCGGGCGTCCGCACGAGCCCGCGCGGCAACGAAGTCGAGGTGAGCGTCGCAGCGGGCGAGAATTGGGACGCGTTCGTGGCCGAGATGGTTCGCCAGGGTTTTCAGGGCTTGGAATGCCTGAGCGGCATTCCCGGCCGGGTGGGCGCGACACCGATTCAGAACGTCGGCGCGTACGGGCAAGACGTGAGCGAGAGCATCGTGCGCGTCGTCGCGCTCGACCGTAGCTATCGCAACCAAGTGATGTTCTCGAACGCAGAGTGCCGCTTCGCCTATCGCGACAGCTACTTCAAGAGCGAGGAGCCCGAGCGTTTCGTGGTGAGCGAGGTCGTATTTCGGCTGCGCCCGAACGCCGCGCCCAAGATCGCCTACGCGGAGCTCGAGCGAGAGCTGCGCGCGCGCGGCCACGTCAAGCCCTCACTCGCGGACGTGCGCGAGACCGTGCTCGCGCTGCGCCGTTCCAAGTCGATGTTGATCGACGCGAACGATCCGAATACGCGCAGTTGCGGTTCATTTTTCACGAACCCCGTGCTCACACCCGACGACTTCACGAAATTTTCCTTCCGCGCGGACGGCGAAGGGGAAGTTCCGCGCTTCCCGCAGAGCGACGGTCGCATCAAGCTCGCCGCGGGCTGGCTGATCGAACACGCCGGCTTCAGCCGCGGCATGAACGACGGCCGCGTGGGGCTCTCCGAGAAACACGCGCTCGCTCTCGTCGCGCGCAGCGACGCCAAGGCCCGCGACGTGGTCGCGTTCGCGCGGCGCATTCGCACGACCGTGTTCGAGCGCTTCGGCGTCGAACTCGTACCGGAGCCCGTATTTTGGGGGTTTCCGCGGATGGATCGCGGATTGCCGGCACCGGCGCCGGTGGCCGTAAACTAGCGTGCATCCCGTAACGGAGATGCACGCTAAGTTGGGCGGGAGAGCGCAACTCGATTGTCACAGCGGCGTATCAAGCTATCGTTGCTCTCGGTGTCACGCAGCTCGTTCACGCTCATTGCAGTCGGCATCGCCCTGGCCGGCTGCGGAGCCCGTGAGGAACTCGACGCGCTGTCGAGTCCGCGTCGGAGCGCGTTCCCACCGGCAAGCAGCGGCGGAAGCGGCGGCGTGCTCGCGAGTGGAGGCAGCGGAGGTTTGCCGGCGCAAGGGGGGGCCCATTGGGGAGGCTCGGCCGGGCTCGGCGGCCAGGCGGGCGTCCACGTCGGGGGCGGCGCGGGTGCGAGCGCGGGAGGAGGCGCGGGTGCGAGCGGCGGTGGTGCGTCGGGGGAGTCCGGCGCGGCGAGCCAGGCCGGCGGCGGCGGGTCGACGAACAGCGATCCGTGCCTGCCCAACCCCTGCCAAAACGGCGGACGCTGCTTCCCCGTCATGGCCAAAACACTTTGCAAGTGCGTGAACGGTTTCATAGGCGCACTCTGCGAGCTGCCTTCGTTCGAGCCGTTGGGCGTCGCGCTCGGCGCGAGCCGGAGCCGCGCCCAAGCGATCAGCGCGGACGGCCAGGTCGTGGTCGGCAATCTTCAATTCGCTGCGACCTTCGACTGGCAGGGGTTTCGTTGGACGCGCGAGACGGGATACGTGCCGCTCGGCTTTCTATCCACCGCGAACGGCGAGAGCGAGGCGGCGGCCGTGAGCGCGGACGGCACGTTCATCGCGGGCGACTCGTCCGATACGTTGGAACGCCCAGTGCGCTGGGCCGCAGACCTACAGATCTCGAACCTGGGTATCGCGCCCATGCGTAACAACGGCTACGTCACCGGCATCAGCGGCGACGGGGCCGTCGTGGTCGGCTTTGCGTACAGCAATACGGACATCGTCGACTACATGTTTCGCTGGACCGCCCTCGGCATGCAAGAGATCGGGCAGGGTAGAGCCGAAGGCATCAGCTCGGACGCGCGCGTGATCGTGGGTTACGTCGCGCCCACGGACGGCGAATTCGGCAACGCGGCGAGCTGGGGCACGGGCAGCGCCGACCCCGCCTCGCTGGCGGCCGCCCCCGGCTTCCAATACACGAGCGCGCACGCGACGAACTCCGACGGCAGCGTGATCGTCGGCGAGGCTTTCAACTGGGACACGAGCGCGCATGCCGTGCGCTGGACGAGCGCAGGGCTCGAGGATCTCGGAACTCTGCCGGGGGATAACCACTGCGCAGCGTTCGCCGTCAGCGCCGACGGCTCCCTGATCGCCGGGCAGAGCTCGACGATGAGCCTCTACGATGACGACGGACGCGCCATGATCTGGGACGCCAAGCAAGGCATGCGCGCGCTGATCGACACGCTGATCGCACAGGGTGCGGCGCTCGACGGCTGGCAACTGATCCGTGTCAGCGGCGTCTCGGCGGACGGCTCGGTGCTCGTCGGCTGGGGCAAAGATCCTACCGGCACGATCGAAGCATTCGTCGCGAGACTCGAGCTTTAGGTTTTTTTCTTGTGAAATTCCTAAGGGAACTTCATCACGTCCCAACCTAAAAAAGCACCCTCCTCGGGCGCCGGGGCAAAAGCTTCCGCGACGTTAGGCCACGCCGCGGTAAATCGCTTCGATCGCTTCGTCGAGCTTGGCGATTTCGGTGCCGCCGGCTTGGGCCATGTCGGGGCGTCCGCCGCCCGAGCCGCCGACGAGGCCGGCGATGGGACGGATCAGCTCGCCCGCTTTGAAGCGGTCATTCAGGGATTTGGCGACGGTGAGCACGAGCTGCGCTTTGCCTTCCGCCACCGAACCGACCAGCACGATGCTCGGACCGAGCCTGTCGCGCAATTGTTCGGCGAGCTCGCGCAGCGCGCCGCGATCGCTCACCTGACTGCGCACGCCGAGCACCTTGACGCCCGCGATGTCGCGCGCCGAAGCGAGCAGCGCGTCAATGCCGCCGCCCGCGCCCGTCGCCAACTTGCGTTCGAGCTCGTCGATTTGCTTTTCCAGCTGGCGCTCGCGGGTCGCAAGCTTCTCCACCTTTTCCGCGACGTTCGCCGGCGTGGCTTTGGCGAGGTTCGCGACGCGTAGGAGCGACGCCTCCAGATCGCGTAAATAGGCGAGCGCGCCCTCGCCCGTCACGGCGGTGATGCGACGCACGCCGGCCGCGACGCCTTGCTCGCCGGTGATCTTGAACAGGCCGATGTCGCCCGTGGCGCGCGCGTGCGTGCCACCGCACAGCTCTGTCGATTCGGCCATCGTCAAAAGGCGCACGACTTCGCCGTATTTTTCCTCGAAGATCATCATCGCGCCGCGCTTGCGCGCCTCTTCCATGCTGAGGACTTCCGTGCGTACGGCGTGGTTTCCGAGAGTGCGCTGGTTCACCAGATCTTCGACTTGCGCGAGCTCCGCGGGTGTGAGTGCGCGGCCGCTCGTAAAGTCGAAGCGCAGCCGATCGGGCCCCACCAGCGAGCCCTTTTGTTGTGCGTGGCTGCCGATCACCGTGCGCAGCGCCCAATGCAAGAGGTGCGTCGCGGAGTGGTTGCGGCGAATGCGCTCACGGCGCTCGACATCGACGGCAAGCTCGAGCGATTCGCCGACTTTCAGACCGCCCGCTTCGACGCGGCCGCGATGTGCGACAAGTCCGCTGACCGGCTTTTGCGTGTCCTCGATCAGAACACGCGCGTTCGCCGTGCGCGCGACGCCGCGATCACCGATTTGACCGCCCGCCTCGCCGTAAAAGGGCGTCCTGTCGAACACGAGCTCGACCTCATCACCTTCGGACGCGCTGTCGACGAGCTGGCCACCTTTGACGATCGCCTTGAGCTCGGCTCGATCCGCGTCGCGCTCGTAGCCCGTGAAGCGCACCGCGCCGCCCGGGACGCGTGCGAGCGCGTCGCGGTACACGCCTTCGACGGCGTGTTCCATGCCTTTGAACTCGGAGCGCTCTTTGGCTTCTTTCAGCGCTGCTTCGTAGCCGGCGTCGTCGACGGTGTAGCCGCGCTCGCTGCAGATCACGTGCGTGAGGTCGAGGGGAAAGCCGTAAGTGTCGTAGAGCTGAAATGCGTCGGCGCCCGAGAGCTCCCGCGTGCCCTCGCGCGTGAGCGCGTCGAAGCGCTCCTCGAGCAGCAAGAGGCCGCGCTCGATGGTCTGACGAAAGCGCACTTCTTCCCCTTCCGTCACGGCCACGATGTGGTCGCGCCGCTCGTAGAGTTCCGGGTACTGCTCGCCCATCAAGTCGACGACCTTGAGCGCCACCTCGTGCAAGAACGGCTGCTCGATACCAAGGCGATGCCCGTGGCGGATCGCGCGGCGCATCACGCGCCGGAGCACGTACGGCCGCGCGGTGCGATCCGGCATCACGCCCTCCGCGATCAAAAAGGCCGTAGTGCGCGCGTGGTCGGCGATCACGCGCATGGACACGTCGTCGGGCGCCATGCTGCCGCCGTAGCGCTTCTTGCTGAGCTCGGCGGCGCAGTCGACGAGCGCGCGCAAGAGGTCTGTCTCGTAGTTGCTGGTCTTGCCTTGCACGGCGCACGACAGCCGCTCGAGCCCAGCGCCCGTGTCGATGCTGGGCGCCGGCAGCGGATCGAGCTTGGCCGCGCCGCTCGCCTCGATGCTGCGGGCAAACTGCATGAAAACCAGGTTCCAGATTTCCATCCAGCCGATGCCTTCGGGCGTTTGCTCCTCCCCGAAGCTATTCAAATCCACGCTCGGCCCGTTGCAAAAATAGATCTCGCTCGAAGGACCGCACGGCCCGGTGTCGCCCATTTGCCAGAAGTTGTCGGACATGCCGAGGCCGCGCACGCGGTCCTCACCGAAGCCGGTCACCTTGCGCCAGAGATCGCGCGCCACGGTGTCTTCCGGAACACCCTGCTCACCCTTGAAGTAGGTGTAGATCATGCGCTCTTTTGGGATCGAGAGCTCTTTGGTCAAGAACTCCCACGCGAACACGATCGCTTCTTCCTTGAAGTAGTCTCCGAAGCTGAAGTTGCCGAGCATCTCGAAAAACGTGTGGTGCCGCGGCGACGGACCCACGGCTTCGAGATCGTTGTGCTTGCCGCTGATGCGGATCACCTTTTGGCTGGTGGTCGCGCGCTTGTACGCGCGCTTTTCGTGGCCCAAGAACAGATCCTTGAATTGCACCATGCCCGCGTTGGCGAACATGAGGCTCGGATCGTTCGGCGGGATGAGCGGGCCGCTCGCGCAGATCTCGTGTCCGTTCCTAGCGAAAAAGCCGAGAAACGCGCGGCGCAACTGGGAAGAAGTCAGCGACATGGGGCCGGAAGGTGTAGCATAAAGGATGCTCGCGATCCCATTCGGCAAACGCGCGAAACCGGAGCCAGCGAGCGCTCTTGCCCGCGTCGAGAGCGAGGCAACGCGGAAGCCCGAGCTCCTCGCCGTTCGACGCTCGAAGTACATCGACGCGCACCCGGACGTTGCGCTTTCGCTCTTGGCCCAGCGCTCGGGCGACGCCGCCTGCCTGCTGGCCTGGCTCAAGGGCGACAATCAACTCGCATTACCTGCGCAGGGCGGCACGATCCGCGCGCGGGCCCACCTGCTCGTCAGCGATCGGTACGCCGCGATCGTGGCTTATACTCGAGCGGGCGAGCGGCTCTACGCCGAGCTCGAGCCGAACGCCGAAGCCACGCTCGTCGCGGGTGAGCGGCTGACGCTCAACGCCGGCAACCTGGGCTTCACCGTCAGCGGTCGCTCCGTGCGACGCGCCGCGCAGGTCGTCGGCTTGCTGCGCCTGGGAGCGCTCGAGCGCGTGCTCGAGGCCGCCCGCTTGCATTGGCTCGCCGGAGGACGCTCACGCGCGACGCACGCTACGGCGCTGCTCGCGCTCGCGCGCCGTCAAGGCAGCGTCCGCGCGCGCTTCGTTGGTTTTCTCGCCGCGCCCGAGACGATTGAGAGCGCGGAGCTCGCGCGGGCCCTCGAAAGCGAGCGCGTCTCGCCGGACACGCTCGCCGAACTCTGGGAAACCTGGAGCTTCTCGAGCGAAAGCGCGGCCGCGCTGGTCGCGGCGCTCGCTCGGCTCGGTGAACACGCGCTGCCGTGGGCACTCGCGCTGCACGACCGAGCGCGCGAGCCCGCGGCCGTAGGCTTGGAGCAAGCCTGCAGCGATCTCTTACTCGCCGGCGCGCACGCAGAGCGCGCCCTGGCGACCGCTCCCGACGACGCGCGCCTGCGCGCGCTCCTCGCTACGCTCGCGGTAGGCGGCCTCAAGCAGCTCGAGCAAAGCGCGCCGAGCTCACCCGTCGCGACATTGTCGGATCAGCAAATCCGCGAGCAACTGGCGCACCCCGCTACCCGCGGCATCCGTTTGGATTTTTGGCGAGCGCCCGCGCTCCTCGCGCACGTCGGAAAAAAGAACCAAGTGGAGGATCTCAGCGACTACTGCGAACCGCTCCTCTCGAGCAATCACGCCGCGGCGACCCGCGCCGTCGCGGCGGCCTGCCGCGCGCTCGGGCTGCCACCGCTGCCCGCCTACGTGTCTCGCGGCAAGAAATCGCTGGGCGTTCGCAGCCAACGCGGTAGCCCGGCAAGCCTCTTGATCGGGATCGATCACCTGACGGAGGACTCCGCCTACGCCATGAGCGAGCGCGAGCTCTGGTCGGCGATCGGGGCCGAGTGCGCGTATCTGCGCCTTGGGCACGGTCGCGTCACGCGACGCGACCTGTGGACCGGCGCGCTCGCCCACACGCGCGACGGCCTCGAGCTCGCGCTCGGCTTGCTACCGGTCTTGCGCGGCGCGCGCCTCGGTATGCGGCTCGGCTCCGCGCTCGAACGCGTACCCGAGCCGGCATTGCGGCGGGCGCTCGCATTCCTGGCCGGTGTCGATCTCGCTCGTCCGTTCCCCGCGAGCGGACCGCGCGCGCTCGCGCTCTCCCATTTCAACGAGGAGCTGCTCAGCGCGCATCGCATCACTCAGCTCAGCGCCGATCGCGCCGGGCTCTTGCTCTCGGGCGATCTGCGCGCGACCCTGCGCGCGCTCCTGCTCGTGCGGCCGGACTATCGCGCGCTCTTGAACGAGCTCGAGAGCGCCGAACTGCCGCGCGATCTTTTGGCGCGCCCAGCGAGCCCGATGCTGGCCGATCTGATCGTGCGCAGCGCGGCACTCCTCACGTTTTACCTCTCGGACGACTACGTCGCGTTGCGGCGCGCGCTCGGAGTCTGACTCGACGCTCAGGTCTCGCGCGCAAGAGATGATCAGGTCTCGCGCGCAAGAAGCGGGCTCGAGTCGGGCGCGCGTCGCAACGTTCTTGGACGTATCCAACTCGGCCTCGTGAAACCGACGCGCGCGGACCTCCCGTCGTGAGCTCTGCCTAGGCGAGCCGCGCCAAGAATCCCCATTCTAACCGTTCACGGGCTGCAAAAGCCGCCTGATGAGCCCACTCCGGCAGAACCTTGCGTCTCTTGACCGTCCGCGCGTGGCGCCGAAATGCTCAGGAGGCCAGCCCGCCGCCAACCGATGCGTGCGAGCCACGTTCTGGCCGTGACGATGGGAAGGTCGCGCTCAGCTGGCGACGACGGTCCGCGCGGAGCTTGGCGTAGGCTCTGCGCGCGTGGCGCAGCGCGCGGCACATCGCACGGAGCCGCTCCCCGGAGCTCGCGAAACCCATCGAAGTACGGCGCGGACGAATACGGATCGAGGCGCGCCATACCGCGGGCGCGGTGCTTTCTGAAGTTATTGAGCACATATGCGAGCGCGTTGCGCACGCTGCGCGGCGAAGTGAGCGCGCGTGCAAAGAAGCGATCCGCCCACACCTTGCCGCTGCGGTTCACGAGCTGGTTCAGCCGGCGCGCGATGCGAATCGCCAAACCTTGCATGCCTCGAGAGAGCGTGTGCTGGTCGCTCGCCTCGACGATCAAGTGCAGGTGATCGGCCTGCACCGAAAAGTGGACGATGCGGAAGCCGAGACGCGCTCGCGTTGCTCGCGCCAGCGCGCGCTCCACGGTAGGGAACGTGAATTGGCTGCGCAGCGGCCGAAATTTCGAGCGCAACACGACGTACACTGGGTGCGCGTGAGCGTGCTTCGGTCGCGCCAAGTGGCGCACCCCGGCGCGCCCCGCTGCGGGTTTGCGGCCAGCGCCTGCGCGCTTGCCGCCCCACGTGGGCGCTGGAGGTGGCGGCGGAAGCGCCAAAGTGAGCTGCTTCGGGCGTGCTTTGCCACCGCGAACGGCCGCGGAGTTCCGCTTGGACACCGAAGTGCGCTCGCGATTTCGAGCCGAAGAACGTGACTCGAGCACCATGAGTATTTTCTAGCACTTGATTAGGCACTAATAAAAAAATGTCTGCACGGGGAAATGTCCTCGCACGATGCCCCCGCGGCTCGACGGAAAAACGCCCTCGAAACGACGCCCCCGCGGTTTTCGACGGGAAACGCCCTGCGACCGGAATTCAACCCGCGGACGCTCGTGCGGCTAGGACGGCCGCGCGGAGGTTGCGCCTTGGTCGCGGGCATCCGCGGCCCAACCGGGCTCGTGTTCCGCTCGGCAGCGATCTGGCGCCAACGATCGCGCCGGAGGGGCTCTTGCGCCGGCTCTGTCAGCGATCGTCGATGCCGGCGTTGGCCAAGCGATCGGCTTCGCCGTTGTGCTCGCGGCGCACATGGACGAGCTTGGTCGCGCGAAAACGAGCGAGCAGGCTCTTGGCCTCCTCGAAGAGCGGCTTGAGCCCTGGGTTTTTGACGCGATACTCGCCGCGCAACTGCTTGATCAGGAGTTCGGAGTCGGCGCGCACTTCCAGATGCGTGACGCCGCGCTCGATCGCGCGAGCGAGGCCCATCAGGAGCGCTTTGTATTCAGCGACGTTGTTGGTCGTTTCACCGAGGTAGTCACTGTCGGCCGAGAGCACGGCGCCCTCGGGGGTCTTCAGAATCGAACCGATGCCGGCTGGGCCGGGGTTGCCACGCGCTGCGCCGTCGGTCCACAGGATCGCCGTCAGCTCCCCGCCTTTGGTGCTCTCGCCTTGCATGGCTTTCGGTAGCGTTCAGATACGGGGCAAACCGAACGCCGTCAACCGCCGTGTGCGTGCAAGTGCTCGAGATAGAGCTCTTCGTACGCCCGCGCGACGCTGCGCGGGCGGTGGCGGGCGTCGAGCGCGGCTCGTTGCCGCCCAATCAAAGCCGCGCGCTCGCCGTCGTCGCGCGACAGGCGAGCGGCCGCGGCCGCCCAGCGCTCGGCGGAGAGATCCTCGAGCGCGACGACGCCAGCGAGATCCAGGAGCGGACCCTGCGCGAGGGCCAAGACCGGAATACCGAGCTCCATGGCCTCGAGCAGGACGATCGGGATATCCACTTTGCCCCACAAATCATCGACTGGAAAGAGCACGGCGCGCGCCCCCACGATCAGATTGAGAATCTTCGGCGTATCGGCCACCAGCCGCGTGCGCTCGGGGGGCAGCTGTGTCGCGAGCCGTGCGGCTTCCACGGCGGCGCGCGGTGTCTTCGTGCGGTAGGCGAAGACTATGATGGCCTCCGGCAGCTCACGCGACAGCGGGCCGAGCAGCGCGGCCGTCGCGGCCGCGCCGGAGCTCGTCTCGAGGTCCCCGGGATACACGAAGTAGGGCACCCCCTCGGGAATGGCGAGCGCGCGTCGTTCGCGCGCGACGTCCGCGGGGCCCGGCAGCGAAACCTCGGGCACGGGCGGCGGAATCACGACCAGGCGCGGCAGCGGCAATCCAGCCGCCAGATGGGCCTGCTCGACGTGTTTTCGAGTCCACTCGCTCTGAGCCACCAGCGAATCGCCGAAAAACAGACGCGCTGGCCGCTCGAAGCTGCGCGGCGGCGAGGCCACCGTTTGCACGACGGGCTTTCGGCGCAGCCGCTTGAGCAGAGCGAGCGCCTGGCTCGTGCGCGGATTCGGTGCAAACACGACGTGCCACAAGTCCGCCCGCGAACGAAAGAGCAACCAGGCGGCCGCCCTGAGATTCGCCGATAGCGCGGGTGAAAACCGACCGGCGTCGCCATACGCCACCGCCGCCTCGAGCGCGCGCCCGTCGTGCTTGGCGATCGGAGGCGCATCGGCCGTGGACATCACAATCGGCTCGAAGCGCTCGAGGTGCCGCGCCACGTCTCGCACGAGGCATTTCGCGCCGTCATGAAACGGCGGCGCAAGCGGCTTTGACACGAACAAAACGCGATGCATCTCGAGCCGCCCTTCAAGCACGGGCCAAGCGCCGGACGCAAGGGGCGCTAAAGCCGAGCCGCCGCCATCAGCGCGGGCGGCGCGCGGCGAAGCGCGCTGGCGATCGCGGCTTCCAGCACGGCGCGGCGAAGCTCGGCGCTGCGGCTCTGATCGTTGGCCTCTTGCTCGCTGGCAGTGGCGCTGGCATGCCCGCTGACCTTCGCGGCGATCGATTGCTCCGGCATCGTGTGCAGCACGTACTCCACGCTCGCGGAGTACACGATCGAGCTGCCCTCGCGCGACGCCTTCAGCTCTTGAATTTTGCCGGTGACCATCACCATCGGCACGTTCTCGCCGGGCTTGGATGGAGACTCCTCGTTGAGCACTCTCACACCGGGCAGCTCCGAGAGCTTGCGGCGCGATGCGTCCGCGAGCTCGCTCTCGATCTTGGTCGACTTCACGTTGGAGCCGTTCTTCATCATGCCGAGCTTGACGACCACGCGCGCCTTGGCGGTACCCGTGCGCTCCTCTTCGAGCGAGCGCAGAGCGGCCGCGATCGCGGCGCGCACGGCCTCCGAGCGATCGAGGCGATGCTCCTTCAATGCGGGGATCGCGTGCGCGTCGCCGAGAGTCTTGAGCGCGGCAGCGGCCGCCGCGCGTACGGATGCGTTGGTGTCGTCGAGCGCGTCAGAGAGCGGCGCGACCGCGTCCGGGCTGAGCGATTTGCCGAGCTGAAGCGCCGCCTGCACGCGTACGCGGAAATCGTCGCCATGCCGCACTTGGTCGGCGAGCTCGTCCGGCCCGGGTTGACCCCACGCGAGCGCCGGCACGAGCAGCAGCAGCGCGGCGAACTTGGGGAGGCGCATCGGTGTACTGATCATCTGCCTCGGCGCGCGTTTACAGCAAGGTCAATCACGTACGCTTACTAACTTAAGTGGGCGCGCCGCGGCTGCTATCGCACATGGGTGTTCTGCCCATTGGGGGCTGCCCCCAATGGGGTCTTATTTTGTGTGTTCCAACCTGCATGGGCCTTGCGTCAGTTCCAACAGGAGGCAGCAGGCGCCGGGTTCGCCGGACTTTTGTGAGTGATCCCTACCCCTTCTCGATCGAGATCTGTTCTTCCAAGACTCATAGGTCGTTGTGGGGCGGAGCTTCGCGTTAGGTTTGGTTTTTGTGTCCGCGAGTTCGGGGTCCCGCGTCGCCTCCGACCTGACGGAAGCAGGCGCCGGGTTCGCCGGACTTTTGCGAGTGATCTCTACCCTTCTCGATCGAGATCTGGTCTTCCAAGACTCATAGGTCGTTGTGGGCGGAGCTTCGCTCCGCGGGTGCTCTGGAGCACCGCTGTTCCATCCAAACCCGAGGCGGTCCCTACGAATGCCTCACCGCTCCGCCTTTCACATTTGCAATGCGCGGAACGCGGGCGCGAGCGAGGAGCTTACTTGGCGGCGAGCGAGGCGACTTCTTGCTCGAGCTCTGCTTCTTCTCCGGAGCGGAAGCCGCTGTGCATGAAGCGCACGATGCCGGATTTGTCGATCACGAACGACGTGGGCATCGTCGGCGGCTGATAGCTCTTGGACACCACCTGACCGTCGTCCCAACCGATCTGGAATGTGGCGCCGGTGTCTTTGACGAATTGCGCGATGCTGCCCGGGTCCTCGTCGACACTCACAGCGATCACGGCCAGCTTGGAACCGAACTTGTTGCTGAGTCGCTCATAGACCGGAAACGACTCGCGGCACGGCCCACACCACGTTGCCCAAAAATCCACGATGATGACCTTGCCGTGGACGTTCGCGAGCGTGATTTTCTTTTTTCCGTCAGGCGACGTTAGATCGAAGCCGGGTGCGGCTCCGCCGATCAGCGGGTGCGTATCACCCGCCGCGCTGCTGGCGCCCGCGCCCATGTTGCCGCAACCGACGACCGGAGCGGCCAAGCCGAGCACGAGCAGGCCCGTGATCGCTCGACGCAGCGCGATCACGGCTTCGGTCCAGCAGCAGGGGCGGCTGGTGCAGGTGTCGCGCCCGCGGGTGGCGCGGCCGGCGGCATCGCGCCTGGTCCGGGCGGCGTTGCTTTCGGGGCTTCAGGCTTCGGCTTGGGCTTGGCGGGCTTGGCCTTGCCGCCCTTTGGATCATCGGGACAGCCGTCTTCGTCTTCGAAGCCGTTCATGGTTTCCGGTTCGTCGATGCACTCGTCCTGTGCGTCCGGAATGCCGTCGTTGTCGTTATCGAGATCCGGGCAGCCGTCGGTGTCCTGGAAGCCGTCCGTGTCCTCGGGTTGATCCGGACACTGATCGCGACTGTCGGGCACGCCGTCGTTGTCGCGATCCGGCTCGTCGGGGCAGCCGTCGTCGTCTTTGTAGCCGTTCTTGGTTTCCGGCTGGTTCGGACACTGGTCGTTGACGTCGGGGATGCCGTCGTTGTCGTTGTCGGGATCCGGGCAGCCGTCGGTGTCTTGGAAGCCGTCTTGATCTTCGGGTTCGTTCGGACACTTGTCGCTCACGTCCAGGATGCCGTCGTTGTCGTTGTCCGGATCGGGACAGCCGTCGGAGTCTTCGAAGCCGTCTTTGTCTTCCGGATCGGTCGGGCACTGATCGAGGGCGTCGTCGATGCCGTCGCCGTCGCGATCACGCCGTTCAGCGCTGTACATCAAGCCGGCGATCGCGCGCACCTCGGGCACGCCGACGCCCTGCAAGATGCCGGTGCCGGCGCCGAGGTTGACCGTGAACGGCGAACCGAGCGGCGAGATTTGCACGCCGCCGTCGAGCTCGAACGAGTTCTCACCTTGTTGCGCGGAGAAGCGCGTCGTACCAAAGCCGTCGAGGATCGCGCGCAGCACGGGGCTGAAGCGGAAGCCACCGGCCACGCTGTAGCGAAACTCGGAACCGATGTGGGTCGTGCCGACTCGACCGCTGTCGCGATACACGCCGGTCAAGTTGCCGCCCAACGAGACGGGACCCTTTTCACCGTCGAAGATCAGCCGCAAGCCGACGTCCGGCAGCTTGTCGCCGATGTAGTGACCCGAGGACGTGGCGTGGCCAAACGGGCCGGTAATGAAAGCGCCCGCGCCGACCACGAACGGATCCTTGATTTCGCCGTGGATGCGAAACTTACCTTCGAGCTCCGAATCGCCGAGCGCGACGCTGCTGAACTGCGTTTGCTTGGTGCCGAAGCCCTTGGTTCCGTCGAGACCCTGACCGTTGAGCCAACTCACCGGCACGCGCAGGCCGAGCTGCAAGCGGGGGATCGGCGTCAGCGACGCCATCAAGTTACCCGTGATCAGGTTTTCGACGACGGGAGTCTCGCGCGTGGGCGAGGCGCCTGGTGCGCTGCAGTCCGTGGTCGAGGTGCAGCTCTTGACGACGAACGGCTTGAAGCCGTAGTCGGCGACCAAGCCCGCGGTCCACGCCATCACGCCGTCGGTGCGCACCCCGCGTGTCGAAAAGTAGTTGCGCGGACCAATCGCGGGGTCGAAGCGCTCGACGGAAAACTCACCCGATGTGCCTTGCGTTTGCGCTTGCGCGGACCGCGGCAGGGCCCAGGCGCCGACGGCGACGAGGAGGGTGAGTGCGCTTGCAGCGTGGGAGCGACGTGGCACGGACAGCGGATACTGAACAGCGGGGAACCGGCAAAGTTTGCGAACCAACTGGGCTTTCTCCTCAGCTCGGCGAATTTGGGACTCAGAGTCGCACAGTCACAGGACCCTAGCAACGCCGATCTTGGTAACCGAACGCGCACGACAAGTGCTCGCGACCAGCATGGCCAGCGCGGGCATCGCGGACGGGCACGCATGCGCGCTCCCCTTACATTTCGGCAGATCGGCGCGGCCCGGCCGCTTGGTCGCGAAGGGCGTTTGCGACGCGCTGGTTTCGTCCGTTTCATCAGCTGGCAAGGCTCGCTATCATCATGGGCAAGGTGGCTGTCTGTTCGCGCTGCTCGAGCATCGTTCCCGAGGCTGCGCAGTTCTGCCCGGAGTGCGGAGCGCCGCTCGCGCGCAAACCAACCGCGCTCACGACCGGCAGCGAGATCAACCTCGACGACTGGGGACGGGCGGTGCTCGGTCACGTGATCGGCGAGGGCGGCATGGGCGTCGTCTATCGCGGGTGGCTCTACTACAATCCTGCGGGCCGGCTCGCGAACACGCCGCCCCATCCCGTTGCCGTGAAGCTGCTGCACCCCGAGCTTCAGGGGCGTCGTCGCGCGCGCAAGATGTTTCTACGCGAGGCAGGCACGCTCGCGCGGCTCTCTCATCCGAACGTGGTGCACTTCTTCGGCTTGTCCGAACAAAGCGGGCAGCTCGCGCTGGTGCTCGAGCTCGTGCACGGCGAGCCGCTGAGTGATCTGATTCAACGCGTGCGACTCGAGTCGCGGCGAAATCCGAGTTTGCCGTGTTTGCCCCTGGCACAGGCTTGGCACTACTTCGCGCAGCTGCTCGGTGCCCTGGCGGCCATCCACGCCTTGGGTATCCTGCACCGTGACGTCAAATCCTCGAACGTGCTCGTGCGCGGCGACGGTGTCGCCAAGATTACGGATTTCGGCATCGCGCAGGTCCCGGCGGAGGACGCCAAGGAGACCGGCGGCTCCCAACCCGGCACGGGCGCGTACATGTCGCCGGAGCAGGTGCTGGGCAAGCCCCTCGACCCACGCTCCGATCTGTATTCTGCCGCGATCGTCTTGTTCGAGATGCTCACGGGTGTGACGCCTTTTGACTCGCCGGAACGGAACGAGCTCATGATTCGCACGGCGCAAGTCGACGAAGCGCCGGCCGCACCGAGCCGGCTGATCAAGCAAGCTCCGCCCATGCTCGATCTCTTGATGGCGCGCGCGCTCGCCAAGGATCCAGCGCATCGCTATGGCTCCGCGATCGAGCTCGGTGAGGCGTTCCGCTCCGCCTTCGGTCTGCCGGACTCGCCGGGCTGGCAGCTCGAGCAGCGCCTCGCCGACGTCGCCAAGACCATGTCCGATCTCGAGCTGCGTGCCGAAACTCCCGCGCCGGACGTCGCCGCCAAGGCCGCCGAGGTCGGTACCGGGATCATGACGGCATTCAGCAAATAGCGGGGCAAATCACGCGCTGTTGACAGTGTTTGCCGGCACATGCGAAACGGTCCGTCTGCCCGTTGGCCTCTGGCCGAGATCCGTATGAAAAGAGCTTCTGTCGTCTCCGTTTTCGCACTCGGCGTTTGGTTGTCGACATCGGTCGCAGGAGCACAGCAGCCGCCCACCGCAGCGGCGCCGAAACCGCCGCCCGCCCCTGCGGCCAAACCGGACGAAAGCCCGAGCTTGGGGGATCCGAACAAGACTCCGATGGAGCCGCAGCGCCCGGACACCGCCGGCGACACGACGGGCACCAACGGTCCGGGGACGGCCGAGAGCGCCCCGCAGCTTCCAACCGCTCCGGCAACACCGCCGCCGAGCTCCGCCTCGCAAGCCGGCGCGCTCACGCCGCTGCCAATGTGGCCCGAGCCCGGCCGTGACGCCGCGGACTTGAAGCGCCAAGGCGCGGAGCAAAAGCGCGCGACCGCCGCGGGCAAATCGGAGAGCGACGTCTACGCCGAAGACTGGTGGTCGCACGCGCGGCCGATCCTCGAGCTGCACGGAAACTTCCGCGTGCGCGCCGAGCTCTTCTATCACTTCTCGCTCGGACGCATCGACCCGCCCAACACTGCGCTCTGGCCGCGTTCGCCGAACGAGGCCTACAACGGCCCGGGCGGCTCGCCCGTGGGTGCCTTTCAGTATGGCTCGTCGCTCTGCACGCCGGACGAAACGAATCAGGGCACGAACGGCGACGCGATCAACGGCGTATACGGCTGCCGCAGCGGGACACAGGCCGGCGCCAACATGCGCTTTCGCCTCGACCCGGAGCTACACGTCTCCGACAACCTGCGCGTCATCAGCCAGATTGATCTATTCGACAACCTGGTGCTCGGCTCGACGCCGAGCTCGTACTACAACGCACCCACGGTGGGCGGGGGCTACGCGGTCGGCGCTCGCAGCGGTTACGAGCCGCTCGGCTTCGACAGCCGCACCACGGCGACACCGACCGCGGGCATCAACAGCGTGAGCAACAGCATCGCCGTCAAGCGCGTCTGGGCCGAGTACGCCACGCCGGTGGGTGAACTGCGTTTCGGCCGCATGCCTTACCAATGGGGTATGGGCATGCTCTACAACGCGGGCGACGGCTACGACGACAACTATCAGACCACGGTCGACCGCATTCAATTCACGACCGGTTTCAAGCCGCTCGATCTGTACGTATCCGGCGCGTGGGACTTCGTGAACGAAGGGCCGACCAGCGACAACATCGGCCGGACCATGGGCGGTCAGGCTTACGATCTGTCGCAGCTCGACGACGTCGACGAGTGGGTGTTCTCCGTTTACAGGAAGAAGAGCCGCGAGCTCACCAAGCTCTCGCTCAGCCACGGTGACGTCGTGCTGAACGGCGGCTTGCAGGTCGAATACCGGCGGCAGCTGCTGGCGGACGATCAAAACGGCGGCACGGTCGGTTGCGCCGAAGGCGCGGCCAGTCTCGGCTGCGCCCCCGCGGATCTCGCCAACCCGAGCGCCTACACGCGGCGTGCCGCCTCCGCCTGGACGCCCGACTTGTGGGTGCAAGCCCTGTACAAGAAGTTCCGCTTCGAGCTCGAAGCGGTCACGGTTCAAGGCTCGATCGACAACGCCAATATTCAGCACGACGCCTTCACGTCGCAGTACATCGGCTACAAGATCCGCGAGTACGGGCTCGCCACCGAGCTCGAGCAGAAGCTGGTGGAAGACAAGCTGCACCTCGGCTTCAACTTCGGCTGGGCATCGGGCGACGCGGACGTGGACGGCCTGTCACCGCCGGCGACCGGATTCCAAAACCAGCACGGCGATCACACCCTCTCCACCTTCCGCTTCAATCCCTCGTACCACGTCGACCTGATCCTCTACCGCAATATCCTGAATCGGGTGCAGGGCACGTATTACTTCCGCCCGAGCGTGAAGTACGACTTCTTGCGCGACTCGTCGGGCCAAAAGCTCGGCGGCGGCCTGGCCGCGATCTGGTCGCGTGCCACGCAATTCATTCAGGCGCCCGGTCACGAGCGCGATCTCGGCATCGAGCTCAACGCGCAGGTCTACTTCCAGTCCAAAGACGGCGCGCTCAACGACGACCCCGAAAAGATGGGCGGCTTCTTCACCAAGCTCGAATACGGCGTGCTGTTTCCGATGGCCGGCCTCGGCTATCCGAGCGGCACGGCGAATCAGCTAGCCAACACCTATGGCCACAGCGTCACCGACCTGAACGCCGCGCAGACGCTGCGCTGGTACATGGGCGTCTTCTTCTGATTCCGCGCTGCGGCTGATTCCGCTCCGCGGCCCAGGCCGCTGGCCCGTTCGACACCAATGGCATAGCCTTCGAAGCAAGGCCGCCGATGGTCGCGCTCCGCACCTTCCGTTCGCTCGTGCTCGTGAGCACGACGCTCGCAAGCGCAGCTTGCGCGAGCACGCCGACCAGCGACGCTGGGGCGGCAGGCAGCGGCGGCGCGGGAACCACCGCGGGCGGGAACCCGACCACGGCCGGCGGCAACGCGGGCGGCGCGGGCGGGACCAACACCTGCCCTGGACCCGGCTATCACGTCGACGCGGGCGCGATCGCGCTCGTGAGCGTCGGCGCGCTGCTCACGGACAGCGCGCATGCACCGCTCGCTGGCGTACCCGTACAAGTGTGCGGGCTCGACGTGTGTTTCTACGGCACGAGCATAGCGAGCGGTCGCGCGGACGTCAGCCTGAACATGAGCCTCGAGCGCCCCGCCTACAAATATGGCGACGGTTTCGAGTACGCCAAGCTCGCGGTGCTCCTGCCCGCGACGCCGCCGAGCCAGGACCTCGGCAGCATCGTCGCGCTCCGCCTGCCGAGCTACGCGGAAGGCAGCGCATTTCCCGCAAGCGGCTCGGTGACGCAGGGCAAAGTCACGCTCACTCTGCAAGCGGGCACGAGCGTCGTGCACGACGTGCTCACGTACAGCGCCGACCAACTCGTGCTGCGCGCGGTCGAGATTCCGCTCGGCGACTCGACGCAAGCCGTCGACCCGAGCCTAGGATTTGCGCGCGCGTATGCGGTCGCCCCCGTGGCGACCACGTTTTGCCCGAGCGCCGCGCTCAGCCTGCCGAACGCGGACGGCTGGGCCGTCGGCAGCGAGGCCGAGATTTGGATCCAGGGGCTCGAAGTCGACGAAGAATACGCACCCTACGCCGCGTGGACGAAAGTCGCGGACGCTCAGGTCAGCGCCGACGGCAGCACGATTCAAACCACGAGCGGCGGCATCCCCATTCTGTCGGCCATCGGCGTGCGCAAGAAATGAGCGCTCTGGCCCGCGCGGCGAGCCTCTTCAGCCTGCTCGCGCTGAGCGCGGCGTGCGGCAGCAACGCGCCGAAAATCCCGCCCGAGCTGCTCGCGGGTGGTGGTTGCGTTGCGCCCGAATATCCAAGCGGCCCATTCGGCGCCGAAACCGGACAGGTGCTGGCGAACGCTTGTTTTCAAGGCTTCCGCCAGCCCGCGCAAGAGAGCCACGACCCGAGCTCCCTCGAGACGCTCGCCTTCTCCGACTATTACGATCCGACCGGCAGCCGCGGCGTCAAACTCATTTTGATCGATACCGCGGCGATCTGGTGCTCCGCGTGTCGCACCGAACACCAAACCCTGTCGGCCAAGAACGACCAATATTCGCCGCTCGGCCTGCGCATCCTGGGCACGCTCTTTCAAGACGCCGCGCGCAACCCGGCTACTCCGGACAACCTGAAGACCTGGGTCGAAACCTTCAGCTCGGACTACGCGATGGCGCTCGACCCCGACTACCAAATGGGCAGCTACGCGCCGGCCGAAACCGCGCCGCTCAACCTCGTCGTCGATGCGCGCACGATGACCATCGAACTGAAACTGCTCGGCGACCAAGACAGCGTACTCTGGCCGTTCATCGATGCGGCGCTCGCTCAGTAGCTCGCGACTTTGCGCGGCGCGGCTCGTCGCGCTCGCGCTCGCTACGCTCGGCGCGCACGACGCGCGCGCCCTCGAGCCGACACTGTTCGGCGACCCGGTCACGCTCGACGTCACCGAGGCGACCACGGTTTCGTACAACGTCGATAACCGCGATACCCGGCCCAATCAGGCCGCCACGCGCGCCAACGACAACTGGGGCATCTGGTACAATCGGCTGAACGTGCTCGGCGCGGACGGCGCGTTCCGCGTCGGAGTGCGCGTCGACAACGCCTGGTTCTTTCGTTCGCCGAACCCGACGCAGATCGGCCTCGATCTGGTGGCCTCGCGGCCGCAAACAGCCGGCGGCGCGCCGGCGCCCGTCTACTTTCGCCAAAAGGTGAACGAGGCCGGCGTCGAGCTCTCCAACCGCTACATCAACTGGGTTTACCCGGCGAAATACTTCGTGAGCTACGAGAGTCCGGAGCTCGCCGTGACGCTCGGCGACGGCTACGCACAGTTCGGCCGCGGCCTCGTACTCAGCTTGCGCAAGCTCGACGAGCTCTCGAGCGACACGACCCTGCGCGGCGCGCGCATCAGCGGCCACCTGCGGAGCTCGGGCATGGATCTGAGCATGACGGCCCTCGGCGGCG
This sequence comes from Polyangiaceae bacterium, assembly GCA_036496745.1. Classification (GTDB taxonomy): domain Bacteria; phylum Myxococcota_A; class Polyangia; order Polyangiales; family Polyangiaceae; genus PMG-095. Next base: position 19,476 of record DASXKQ010000360.1, on the reverse strand, counting down.
AGCTCAATCCGCTGCGCATCGACGCCGCCAGCGGACGCTACCTCGGCGTGGACGCGAGTGTGCTGCCCGGCTTCCTGGGCGTCACGGAGGCGGGCATGCCGCGCGCCGTGGCCACGGATTTTGCTCCGAATACCGGCAATTGCGCTACTTTTGCCACCTGCAGCTATGCGCCCGATCGCCTGGCGGGCGCGCAGGTCGTGCTCAAACACGGCACCGTCTCGCTCGGCTTGCAGGGCTCGCTGCTCGCGCGCACGACCCCGCTCACCGACGACGTCGTGCACGCCGCGCGCCGCATCGGCACCGAGAGCGCGTCGCTCGAGTTCGCCGATCTCGCCGGACACGGCGCGGCCTACCTCGAGCTCGCTCTGCAGAACCTGGGTAACCGCGCCTCCGGCGCGGCGCTCGAGCCCGGCCAGGCTCTGTACGTCAGCGTGAGCATGGAGCAGGGCGCGCTCACGCTGCTCGCCGAAGGCAAGCACTATCGCCGCTTCTTCCCGCTCGACGCCAACGTGAGCACCTTGCGCGCCCGTGAATTCGGCTTGCTCGCCGCGAGCGCGCCGCCCACCACCGAAGCTCTGTACACCGACACCGAGTTCGAAAACTTCAATGCCTGCGTCAGCGGCGGCCGCTTGCGCTCCGACGTCCGCCTCTCTTCCGCGCTCAGCGCGTACGCTTGGGCCGGCTACTACCAAAGCTACGCGGAGTCCGTCGCGAACGACGCTTGTGCCGTCTCGCGCAACAACGAAAACGACGTCTGGGACACCGCGTCCGGCTTCGAAATCCACTCCGTCGATCATCACTCGGAAGCCGACATTTCCGTGGGCGCGCGCTTCGACGACACACCGCGCGCCCTCGCCACCCTGCCCGGCGCGGACAGCCACGTCTTTTACCGCGAGCTCTACTCGCGCCACCAAGCGCGCGTCGATCTCGGCGGCCCCCTGTCACTCGAACTGCAAGGCTGGCACCGCCGCCGTCACCAAACCGTGGGCGGCCCCGTCGCTCCGTGGAGCGAAGGCGACGAGCTCCTCGGCCTCGACATCGCGCCCAAAGTCTGGCTTGCCGCCGGCTTCTCCTACGACACCAACCCGGCCGTGCCTCCCACTTACGTCAACGGCCAAGTCGGCTACCACCTGAGCTCCGACTCGAGCCTCTCTCTCTTCATCGGCCAGCGCCGCGGCGCGCTGCGCTGCGTAGGCGGCGTCTGCCGCGTATTCCCACCCTTCGAGGGCGCCAGCCTCGACGCCGTCTTGCGCTTTTGATTTTTGGGCTGCCCCGATGCAGCTCGCGTGCACAAGTGCGTTGCGTCAGAGGGCCACGCGCGCCGAACGCGCGCTCATTCGCACACACACGTCGTGACGTTACTCGTAGTGCGTCCACATACGCTCGACGAACACTCGCCGCGCGACCTTGTCGACGCGATAGACCAGCCGGTGCTGGATGTTGATGCGTCGCGAATAGAAGCCATCGAGATCGCCGACCAGCTTCTCGTACGGGGGCGGCGGCGAGAACGGGCCCTGTTCGAGCAGGTCCAACAGGGCCGCGGCTTTCTTACGGAGCCCCGCGCGCTCGAGCTTGAGCGCGTCTTTCTTCACTTGCTCACTGAAGTAGAGCGTGTAGCTCAAAAGGGACGCTTCTTGGAGTAAGCGTCATCGAGCCTCCACCGATATGTACCGGATCACGTACATCTGGTCAAGGCGCTGCGCGCGAAACCGCGGCCGCCACCGAGTGATCGAGCTCGTCGCTGCCGCCGCTCGCATAGCCTTCGAACTTCTGCACGATCCTGCCGCTGCGATCGATCAGCACGCTGTACGGCGCGGTCGTCTTCGGGTTGTACAGGGCGACCACGCGCGTGTCGGAGTCGAGCAAGATCGGAAAGCTTATGCCGAGCTGCTGGACTTCACGTCGCACGGCGCCGAGCGAGTCCGCGCCGTCGATCGACACGCCGAGCACGACGAAGCCGCGCGCTTTGTTCTTTCGATAGAGCTCGTCGAGGTGCGGCATCGACGCCAAGCACGGCTCGCAATAGGTCGCCCAAAAATCGATCAGCACGACGTCCTTGCCCAAGTGCTCGGACAAGCGCTGTGCGCTGCCGTCGAGCGCGCTGAGTTCGAAATCGGGCGGCGTCGCGTGCTGGCCTGACGCGCTGGTCGGCCCTTTACAAGCCAGGAACACGAGCGCAAATAGCGCGCTCGCCGAACGCCTCAAAGCTTGCTCAATAGCGTGTCGACGCCCGTCCAATAGTCAGCCGAGTAACCCATCGTCGCTTGGACGATCTTCATCGAGCGCGTATCGACCAGCATGTTCAGCGGCGTGGCATCCGACGTGAAATAGGCGCCCATCTTGAAGCTCGGATCGAGCACCAGCGGAAACGCGACTTGATGCGACGAGACCGAGCCCCAAAGTACGAGGTCTGAAGGCCGCGCGGGATAGTAGTTGTTGTCCTCGAACAAGGTGCCGAGCATCTGCACGCCCTTTTGGCGATAGGTCTCGTACACGTCGTTGTCCTTGAAATCTTGATACTCGGCGCGGCACACCGCGCACCACACCGCCGACACGTTGATCGCGAGCAGCTTTACGCCGCTCGCGCCGTCGGGATCGTAAAAATCGGACAACTGTAACAGTTCGAACGCGTTCGGGTCGTAGCCGGCAGCCACCGGATCGTGCCAGCCTAGAAACGAGAGATTTTCGATCGTCGCGCCGACGACGGTTCCATACGGACCAGCCGGATACGCCGCCCACGTCGAGCCGGGCGCTGAACCGCCGCTGCCGCCCTGAGACGCGCCATTTCCGCTCGCCGCGCCGCCTGCGCCGGCAAAGGTCGCAGGCGCGCCCTGCGGCTCGATCAACGGCGTGCTCGAACAAGCGAGTGACATGAGCAGCGAGCAGACAGTGGCGCAGCGGATCAGCGTGGTCATCGGCCCTTTCGCACGAGCACCGCTCATTTTACTGTAGTATCGCGCAGCAAGGTAGTCGCGTGCGGAAACGTGCCGGAACTTCTCGAGTAATCGCTGGCGTCGGCGCGGCTCTGCGCGCGGCGCTCTCTGCCGTGCTCGTCTGCTTGGCCGCCGCCGCGGCCTCGGTCCCAGGCTGCTCGCGCGTCGTGGAGTGCCAGGGGCCAATAGTCGACGGCTTTTGCCGAGCGGCGTGCCCCGACGGCCAGTGCTCGCCAGACGCCGGCGTGACCACGGGCCCCGAGCCCTGCGCGGACAACAGCCAGTGCGACGGCGCGCACGGCTTGTTCTGCGTGAGCGGCGCGTGTCGCCTGGCCTGCCGCTCCCACTTCGATTGCGCCGAGAACGGCCTCGGCGAGTGTCAGCCGGCTACCGACTCGGGCGGCACCGTAGCCGACTACTGCGCGCCCGCGGGCAACGCGATCAAGGGTCAGCTTTACACGCAATGCCCCTACGGCACGGAATGCGATGGCACGCACGGCTTCATCTGCCTCGGCTCGGGCGTCGGCGATCTCGCCGCGTACTGCACGCGCGATTGCAGCACGGACGCCGACTGCGCGGACGGCTTCTACTGCGGTCAGATCCGCAAGCCGCCTTGTGAGGACATCTGTAACCAGCAAGGCGTGCCACTCGATCCGACATGCGTACCGAGCGAGCAAATCGGGCCCGGTCTAGGCTACCAATGCGATCCGTACGGCGTCACGCGCACGGTGTGCCGCGAGCGCGAGTTCTGTAGCAGTTGCAGCCAAGACGCGGATTGTCTGAGCGTGCCGAATGGCGTGTGCGCCAAGGACCAAAGCGGCGCCAGCATCTGCACCCAGCTCTGCGATCTGCGGCATCCTTCCTGCCCGTGGGGGACGGCCGGAGTCTGCGGCTTGTGGAGCGGCAACGCCGCGCCCACCTGCGCTCATCGCTTCAAGGCGTGCAAGGGTACTGGCAAGGGCTGTGAGCCGTGCGTGCAGAGCAGCGACTGCGGCGCGGACGGCCTGTGCACCTCCTCGTCGTTCAGCGGCGAGCGCTGGTGCGTCGACGTGAATGCCCACTGTAGCTGCAACGGCATGGCCGACGCGAATGGCCTGTGCGCCGGCGGCGGCTGCCCCGCGAGTCCGAGCGGACTCGACATGATCTGCGTCGACGACCCGACGAACGCGCTGCGCGGCGCGTGCTACGGCGCAAACACCGCGCAGAACCTGATCCTGTCGTCGCAGCAAACCGGCTGTTGGCCTGCGCAATGAGCCCAAACTTCGGCTCACGATGCCGGCTCACCGACCGGACCCGAGCGTCGATCTCTCATGAAATCCGCCCGTTGCCGAAGCCATTGATCGGCTTCCACGCGTCGCACGTCTAAACCCATGCCGCGCCTGCGTGCTCGCGGGAGGACCGGGTTTCATCGGCCTCGACTCCCGGGATACACTCGCGCCCTTCGTTTCGATCGATGCATCGGAAAAAACTGGTCCGAGGTGGTGCTCGCCCCACACACGAGAAGGAGCTCTCTCTAAAATGAACAGCAAGAAACGCACGAAATCAATCACGGCACTCGGCTTCGCCGCACTCATCGTGCCGGCGATCGTCACCAGCAGCAGCTGCAAGGCAGTAAAGGACGCCCAGAGCTCGCTCTGCTGTGACGCCTTCAAGGTCGGCGCGGACATGTCTGGGGCCGACTTCGGCGTCGATGTCTCGATCAAGGGCTCGTTCACGGCGGTCGCTCAAGCGGCCTCGGACTTGTCGGCCACGGCCACCGCGTCGCTCGACGACGTCACCAACGCTTGCAAGAACATCGCGACCGATCTCGGCGCTGATCCGAACGATGCGTCGGTCAAAGGCAAAAAGGGCACGGACGCGGTCACCGCCTGGTGCGCACTGGCCGTTGCGCAGATCAACGGCAGTTTTGGCGCGAGCGGCACGCTCGCCACGAGCGTCAGCGTGTCGGTGACGCCGCCCGTGTGCAGCGCGTCCGTATCCGCCAACGTGGACTGCCAGGCTAACTGCAAGGTGGACGCATCCTGTGACGTGAATGCGATGCCCCCCACGTGTGAAGGCGGCAAGCTCACCGTGCAGTGCGACGGTTCCTGCATGGCGAGCGCGGGGGCTTCTATTTCGTGCACCGGTAGCTGCAGCGGCAATTGCTCGGGCTCGTGCTCGGCGACCGCCATGGGTGGCGTCGATTGCACCGGCAAATGCGAGGGCACCTGCACCGCCGGCGGCTCCTCGATGGGCACCGGCATTCAAGCGGACGGCACGTGCAACGGTACCTGCAGCGGCAAGTGCACTTACACGGATCCGATGGCGAAGGTCAGCTGCTCGGGCTCGTGTGAAGGCTCGTGCGACGCGGCATGCACGGGTACGGCGATGGCCAAGGTCACCTGTGACGGCATGTGCACCGGCAACGCCACACCGCTCAAGTGCACCGGCGGCACGCTCAAAGCAAACTGCATGATGGACGCAGATTGTCAGGGCAGCTGCAATGCCAGCGCCAGCGCGAAAGCGGATTGCACTCCGCCCTCGGTTAGCGTCACGGCGACCGCGGCCGCGAACCTCACGGCCGACGGGCAGCTCAATCTGCAAGCAGCGCTCAACTCCCTGAAGCTGAACCTGCCGAAGCTCTTGCTCGTCGTCCAAGGCCGCGCCAAGGACTTCACCGTCGGCATCACGGCAGCAGGCTCGGCGAGCGCCAACATCGCGGCAGCCGGTCCGAGCAAGCTCAACTTGTCGGGCGCCGCCTGCATCATCCCGATCGTGGACGCGGTAGCGGACGCCTCGACGAACTTCGCCAAGGCGGTCTCGGCGGGTGGCTCGGTCGCAACCTCGCTCAAGATCGGTTCGTAAGACAGACACGGAGCCCCAGGGCTGCCCAGCCGGCGCGCTTCCTCGGAGGCGCGCCGGTTTTGCTTTGTACGGAGGATTTCGCTCGTTTACCCGCTGCAATTTGCGACTCGCGGCCGCGCCTCAAGAATCCCGCAAAGTGGCCGTTCTTCCCATTCCGGAGATGTCCGCCGCCCGCGAAGAACCGAACCGAGTCATCCTCGACGGCAAGTACGCCCTGTGTCGGGAGCTCGGCGCGGGCGCGAGCGGCACCGTGTACGAGGCCGAGCACTTGCTCGTCGGCAAGTACGTCGCGATCAAGGTGATGAACCCCGGTGCGTTCGCGGAGCCCGGCGCGCGTGACGCGTTCAGCGCCGAGGCGCGCGCCGCCGCGCGCATCGGGCACGCCAACGTGGTCGACATTCACGACCTCGGCGTGACGCCCGATGGCATGCCCTACCTCGTGATGGAGCTGCTCCACGGCGAGACCTTGGCCGACATCATCGAAGCGCGCGGCGCGTTGCCCTACGGCTACGCCTGCGAGCTGATGCTGCAGGTCTTGGCGGGACTGTCAGCCGCTCACGCGCACGACATCCTGCACTGCGACTTGAAGCCGGCCAATGTGATGGTCACGCATCCGCGGCCGGATCGCCCGCTGGTCAAGGTGCTCGACTTCGGTATCGCGCGTCGCATGACCGGTGCCGACGGCAGCAAGGCCAAGGGCTCGGGCGGCACGCCGATGTACATGGCGCCCGAGCAAGCGCAGGGCCACGACGTCGATGCGCGCACCGACGTGTATTCCGCAGCAGCCATGCTGTACACGATGCTCGCCGGACGCGATCCGTTCGATGGGGAGACTGCGCTCGAAGTCGTCAGCCGCGTGGTGAGCGGGCAGTTCGTGCCCCTCGCGCGAGCGAACCCGAGCGTGCCCAAGTTGCTCGCCGCGGTCGTCGAGAGCGGGCTCAAAGCGGACCCGCGCCTGCGCCTGCAGAGCGCGGAGGAATTCGCCGAACACTTGCGACCTTTCGCGGGTCAAAACGCCCTGAGTTTCTCGCTCGGGCCGGCGCGCAAGCTGCTGAGTGATCCGATCCCGCTCGTCGCTGGCAACCGCGACCGCGATCTCGCTCTGCTCGGCACGCTCGCGCCGGTTCGCGCGTTGCACGCCGTGCGCATCGACGATTCCTCGACGCCTGCGCCGGGCTCTGCTGGCCAACGTTCGCCGACGAGCGCCCCGCGTGACTCCTCCGTGATCCCAATTCAGGCGAGCTTCGCGCGCGTGAGCGAGTCGCTGCTGGTGGCGCCGCGCATCCCGCGCTCGGCGAGCACGCCACGCCTCGAGGCCGGCACGGACTTCATGCCGCGTCAGGGCGACCCAGACTACGACGACTCGCTCGCCGCTCGTCGCTCAGCGACGGTCGCGCCAATTCGCCGAATCGGGAGCAACGCCTGGCCCGCGCTGATCGCGACGGGTATCGGCTTCGGACTCGGTGTCGTGATCGCCTGGGCGAGCGGGATGTTCGGCTAAGTCCTCGCGCTCACCCTTGTTCCTTGGGGCTTGTTCGGATCCGCGCGCGTCGGCCGAGCGTGATACTCTGGTCAGCCATGACCGCGTCGTACTTCGCAAACGTGAGGTCCTACTGCGTCGCGCTGGGACTCGCTTGGCTCTCCCTAGCTTGTGGCTCGTCGAGCTCGAACGCGACGCCAAACGGCGAAGCGGGCGCCAGCTCTAGCGGCAACGGCGGCACGAGCTCCGCCGGGGCGTCGGGCAACGCCGGTAGCGCTGCGGGCAGCGCAGGCGCAAACGGCGGCGCCGCGAACGGCGGAACTGCAAATGGTGGAACTGCAAATGGTGGAGCTGCGGGCAGCTCGGGAGCGGTCGGCGGCTCCGCCAATGCGGGTTCCGGCGGCGCCGCGGGCGCGAGCGGCAGCGCAGGTAGCGGCGGCACGAGCGCGTCGGGCAAATGGGTGTACGGCTATTGGGCGGTGTGGCAAGCGAGCCAGTACCCGCTCGACAAAATTGCCTGGGCGGATCTCACGCACGCCGCGATTTCATTCGTCGAGCCGCGCGCGCCGGCGACCCCGACGACCAATAGCCCGTACGCCACGCTCGATTCGAGCAACGCCATCGACAACCTCGGCGCAACCGGCATGGCCGACTTCGCGAGCGCCGCACACGCCGGTGGAACGCACCCGCTCATCTCGCTCGGCGGCGGCGGCGCGGGCGTCGGTTTTGCGACGGCGGCGAGCGCGGCCAATCGCGCTCAGCTCGTCAGCGACATTGTCGCGGCCTGCGCCAAGTGGAACTACGACGGCGTCGATCTCGATTGGGAGGACTCCGTGAACTACGCCGATTTCAAGAGCTTGGTCACAGCGCTGCGCGCGGCTGCGCCGCCCGGCTTCTTGATCACGGTACCCGTCGGAGCCGTCAATCTGAACCTCGGCATCGACACGGACGCGAGTCAGATGTGGTCGCAAGCGTACGGCTCCGTGGACCAACTCAACGTGATGACCTACACCGGCTCGGGCGCTTATTCGGGCTGGGCGGTCTGGTACCTGGATCCGCTCACGGGTGAAGGCTCCAATCACCCGTTCGACGTCGCCTCGTCGCTCGCGGCTTGGGCGGCGCTCGGCATTCCGAAGTCCAAGCTGGGTGTCGGCATCGGCTTCTATGGGCGCGCGGTGGGGGCGCCGGTCACCGCGGCGCTCCAGAGCTACGGCAGCGCGAGCGTGTTCGAGGACGACAGCACGCTCTCTTACGGCAACATCGTGCGCTACTTCGAGAACAAAGGCGGCGTGGTCTCCACTTGGGATAGTGCGGCGCAGACCACCGCCCTCTCCTGGCCGTCCGAGTTCCACCCAGCGTGGACCGATCAATATCCAAGCGACCCCGGTCCCGCCACGCAGTTTCTCACTTACGAAGACGTGCCGACCGTGCAAGCCAAAGCACAGTGGGTGAAGGACAACGGCTACGGCGGCACCATCATCTGGACCATCAACGAGGGTCTGCAGTTTCCATACGGCGCGGACGGCTACAAGAACCCGTTGCTCGACGCGACGAGCGCGGCGTTCCGGTAGCGCAAACCTTCACGAGACCTGAGGATCTGAAACGGCCCGATCCCGGCGCGCGTCTGGTCGTCGTTTGACAGCCCTGCCCTTCGGTCCTACTTCGTGCGCATGAGCAGCGACGCGACATCGCGCGACATCGGCCCGGACGATCCGGTACCGGGCGTGCGCCACGTGGTTTTGGTGATGAGCGGCAAAGGCGGCGTCGGCAAGAGCACGGTCGCCAGCAATCTCGCGCTCGCTCTCTCGCGCATGGGCCATCAGGTTGGCCTGCTCGACGCCGACATTTACGGGCCGAGCATTCCGACCATGTTCGGCATCAGCGGACAGCCGCTCAGCGACGGCAAGCAGATCAAGCCGCTCGAGCGCTTTGGGATCAAGCTGATGAGCATCGGGTTCTTGCTCGAGGACGCGAAATCGGCCGTCGTCTGGCGCGGCCCCATGCTGCACGGCGCGCTGATGCAATTTTTGAAAGACGTCGCCTGGGGCACGCTCGACTACCTGCTGCTCGATCTGCCACCGGGCACGGGTGACATCGCGCTCACGCTTTCTCAGAAGGTGCGCTCGAGCGGCGCCGTAATCGTGACGACCCCGCAGGAGGTCGCGTTGCAAGACGTGTACAAGTCGGTTTCGATGGCGCAGAAGGTCGGCATCCCGGTGCTGGGCGTGGTCGAGAACGAGAGCTATTTCATCTGTGACGGCTGCGAGAAGCGACACGAGCTGTTCGGCAGCGGGGGCGGCCAGAGCATCGCGGATTTCGCGTCCGCGCCACTGCTCGGTCAAATTCCGCTGCACCCGTCCGTCCGCCAATGGGGCGACGCCGGCACCCCCGTGGTCCAGGCCGCGCCCGCGTCCGAAACGGCGGCGGCGTTCGTGTCGGTCGCACAAAAGCTGGTCGAAAAGCTTGACTCGAGCGCGAGCGCGGGCGGTCTCGAAATCGATCGCAGCGGCGGCACCAATCGTCACTTGCCGATCGCGCGCTGAACGGCTCGCATTCGCTGATTGGCACGCGACGACAAGCGAGATATAGGGCCATCCGGCCTTCCGTCATGTCCACCGAGACCCCTTCCCAACAAACCTCCGGCAGTGCGCCCGAGGCGGTGAGCGGCGACGTGCCCGCGACCTCGCCAGAAGCCGCACCACACGCGAGCCCAGCGGAATCCGAAGCGGCCGCGCCGCCCGAGGTGAAGGTGAGTTCGGACGCGGCGAGCGAAGCGAGCGACGACGCTGCGTCCGACGACGCTGCGAGCGACGACGCTGCGAGCGACGCTGCGAACGACGACGCTGCGTCCGATGACTCGACCGGCGAGAGCGCTGAAGGCGAACACGAGTCGACCAGCGCGCGCGGCGAAGGCGGCGCCTCCCCCGACAAGCCGAAGAAGAAGCGTCGCCGCAAGAAGAAGAAGCCCGGCGCCGCGCAAGCTCACGCGGGGGAAGGCGGTGAGCAACGCCGCTCCGCACCGAGACCGCACCGCGCCAGCGAGCGCGCGCCCTTTCACACCGGTGAAGAAGTGTTCGGCAAGGTGACGGCCGTGCTCGACACCGCGATCATGGTCGATCTCGCCGGCAAGGCGCTCGCTATCTTCGATCGCAGCGAGATGGAAGCCGACGATCTGGTACCGAGCGTTAGCGACCGCTTCGTCGCGCGCGTCCACAACGACGGCATTCGCGGCGGCCTAGTCGTGCTCACGCGCAAGCCTCTGCGCGAAGAAGAGAGCAAGCCCAAGGTCGAGCAGGCGTCGAAAGACGGCACGCTGATTCAAGGGCTGATCACGGGCGTGATCAAGGGCGGCGTCGAGGTCGACATCTACGGCCTGCGCGCCTTCGCGCCCGCGTCGGGCATGGACCTACACCCGGCCAACGCCAACTTTACCGCCCTGCTCGGGCAGCGCATGGAGTTCAAGGTCGTTCAATACGACAAGGGCGGCCGCGACGTGGTCGTCTCGCGCCGGCCGATGCTGGAGGCCGAGGCGCACGAGCGCCGCAAGCACGCGCTCACCCTGCTGCAAGAAGGCCAGGTGATGAACGGCGTGGTGCGCACGGTGGTGGAGTGGGGCGCATTCGTCGCGCTGCCGGACGCCGAGAATCTGGAAGGTCTCGTGCACGTTTCGGAGGTCAGCCACGACTCGCGCGCGCCGATCGAGGAGCTCGTCAAACCAGGCGATCGCTTCGAGGTCAAGATCACCAAGATCGACGAACGCGGCAAGATCTGGCTCAGCAGAAAAGCGCTGGTCGAAGACCCCTGGGCGCAGGCCAAGCAGAAGTTCGGGCCGGGCACCGTGCACACCGGCAAAGTCACGCGCATCGAGAAATTCGGCGTATTCGTCGAGCTCGAGCCGGGCGTAGACGGCCTGCTGCACGTCGCGGATCTGTCGCTCGATCGCGTCGAGCACCCGCAAGATCTAGTGAAGCTCGATCAAGAGATGAACGTGATCGTGCACCACTTCGATCAGCGTTCGAAGAAGCTCAGCTTGCACCCCGCTCCGCCGCCCGAGCGCGCCAACGAAGCACCGCAGAAGATCGTCAAGAATGCGCTCGTCAAAGCGGAAGTGATCAAGGGCGAGGCAGCGGGCGTGGTCGTGCGCCTGCTCGGCGTCACCGGGCGCGCCGCGCGCGGCTTCATTCCAGCCGGTCAAACCGGCACGAACCGCGGCACGGATCTGAGGAAGGCGTTCAAGCCGGGCACGGTGCTCGATCTCAAAGTGATCGACATCGACTCACGTCACGGCGAACCCAAGCTCAGCATCCGCGGCTACGCTGAAGACGAAGAGCGCAGAGCGCACAAAGAATACCGACAGAAACTCAAAGCCGAAGGTGGCTTCGGCACGCTCGGCGATCTGCTCAAAGCGCGTCTCGGTTCGAGTGAGCAGAAGTAGGTTTTTCGGAAAGAGCTCATAGCGAGCAGGCTCTATCCCGTTGAAACTCATCGATTTTTCGTGGCACTTCCGAGTACGCTCGGAGACCCACGAAAATCCGCGCTTCGTTTGTCTGACTAGCGGTGTTGCTTTATGTCGGCTCGAGGTTGCATCCTGCAAGCGTGTCTGCGTCCCGTAGCGCAGAATGCATCATGTCGAAGCGAACTGATCGCGAGCTTATGGACGCAGCCCGGGGCGGCGACAACGAGTCCTTCGGCGCGCTCATGCGGCGCCATCAAAAGCGCATCTACCGACTGGCAGTCCATCTCTTGCGCGACAGTGCGGAGGCCGAGGACGTGACGCAAGAAACCTTCGTGCGCGCGTTCGGCGCGCTCGATCGTTTCGACGGGCGCAGTCAGCCGTTCACCTGGATCTATCGCATCGCCGTGAACCTCTCGCTCAACTCCATTCGTGCCAACAAGTCCGAGCGCAAGGGCGGTTCCACGGACGACCCGCGTCTGGAAGGCTTGCTGATTGAAACGCGCGCCACGATCGCTGATCCGGGCCGCATCAGTGAGGACAAGCAGCTCGGCCAAGCGCTGTGCGCGGGCCTCGATTCCCTGAGCGACACGCTGCGCACCACGCTGATTTTGGTCGGGATCGACGGCCTCAGCCACGCCGAAGCCGGCGAGGTGCTCGGCTGTCCAGAGGGCACGATCGCCTGGCGCGTGCACGAGGCCCGCAAAAAGCTCAAGGCGTTCTTGAGTGAGCACGGCCACGGGCTGAAGAACGAGGAGGGCGCAGCATGAGTGACTCGCCGAGCGACGCGCGAAGCTCCTTCGTCGATCTGGGAGAGAAGCCGGAGGCCATGCTCGGCGCGCTCGCCACGCTCGAGCGCGACTGGGAAAAAATGGCGCTCGCCGTCGAAGCACGCCTGCCGGAGATTCAAGCGGGCTCGACCGACGCGGCGTTGCTCGCGGCCCCGCTTGCGAGCGAAGCGGGCGAGCCCGAGTCCGCCAGCTCGACCCCGCTGGCTAACTCCGGCGTGCGCACGCAGAGCCTCGCGTCTCTCGCGCGCCAGACTCTGGCCAAGGGCGGCGCGAGCGACGCGAGCATGGCGAAGGAGAGCCTCGCGCACGCGGCGCGCGGCCGCGCGCACACCGAAGAGCTCGCGGAAAAATTGCGGCAAACGGACGCTGCGGCCGCCCCCGTCGATCTAACCGACTCGGTTCAGGTGGAAGAGGAGGCGCCCGCGGCCGTTGCGAGCGCTGCCGAAGTCGCGCCGCTCAAGCCGAGCATCAACGGCAATCAACTGGGTTACTGGGTCGGCGCCGGCGGTACGCTGTTCGCGCTCGCGGCGGCCGTGGCGCTCTGGCTGAGGCCTGCGCCCGCGCCCTTGATCGTGACTCAGGTCGTCGAGCAAAAAGCCGAAAAGGCACCGCTTGCCGCCGCGCCGGTGCCTGTCGAACCCAAAGCTGTCGAGCCCGACGCTTTGGCGCGCGAGAATGCCGCGCCGGCAGCAGCCAATGTGACCGCGACGCCGAGCGCGCCCGCTATCGTCGCGCTCGCAGCCGTCGCGAGCAAGGCCGCCGGTTCGGGAGCCGGCAGCGCGCCCTCACCAGCCAGCGCGGCCCCCGCGCCCGACAAGATCGTGCTCGAAGACGACGCGCCACCCGCGCCCGTCGCCAAGGCGGAGGCGAATGAAGCCGCCGGCGACAAGCCCGCCACCCCGCCGTCGAGCGCGGAAGCGCCCATGCGCCCCGCGGACGGCACCGTGAGCGGATCGCTGCAGGCCAAGCCCTCGACGGGTGCCGTGCAATCGGCGATGTCCGGCGTGATGAGCGCCGCGCGTCGCTGTGTCGCGGGTGAAAGCGACGCCTCGAGCGCGCTGATCGTGTTCGGTTCCGACGGTCACGTGAGCAGCGTCACCGTGAGCGGCGCGGCCGCCGGCAAACCCGCCGCGGCCTGCATTCAAGCTGCGCTCTCGCGCGCCAAGACACAGCCCTTCGCCGAGGCGAGCTTCAGCTTCAGCGCGACGATTCGACCGTAGCGTCGAGCACGTCGCTGCGCGGCGGGATCCACGGCGGCACGTGGCGCGGACACTGCGGGTTCGGCGTGAGCGCGAACTCGGCGAACTCGATCGCGGCCTCACGGTCGTAGCGCACGTCGCCCACGATCTGCGGGCCGTGGCCGGCCGGCGTCCAATACGGCGCGCGGGCAAAGCCCAGAAAGGCCGCAACTCGGCAATCGTCCGCGGCCAGCGCTCTGAGTTCACCGCCGGCCGCGCGAAATTCACGCGACCAACGCAGCTCCGGGCGCACAGCTACCGTCACACGCGTGTGCGGGGCGGTCGGGTGTTCATCGGCTTCGTAGTGGCACGCGGTGGCGGTAAAAACGCTGGGCCAAGTGGAGAGCGTGCCGCTTCGCACCACGTAGTCGGCTCCGCCGCGCGAGATCAGCGTGATGTTCCAGCACAGGGGGTTGGCGGGCGTCGGCGTGGTGACGACGTCGAGCGTGGTTTCCCGCGGGAATTGTCGGGCCGCGAGCTCGAGCACGTGCGCGCGCGCCAAACGGTGCATGCCCGCGAACGACAGCGCCGGCAGCGCAAACAGGGCCGCGGCCAACCAAACGCGTGCCGCGGGTCGCGTGCGCCAGCCGAGCGCCGCAGAGAACGCCGCGTACGCGAAAACCAGCACCGCCATGCGCGCCGGCACGAACTCCGAGAACGTGCACAGGCAAAGTCCGAACACCAGCACGAAGCCGAGCACGCCGCGCGCCAGCAGCGTGCGGGCCTGGAAGCAGAGCGGCGGGATCAAGGCAGCCCAAAACAGCGGCTCCACGATGAAGAACGAATCACCGTACAACCAACCGTCGTAGAGCGGCCAGAACGGATGCACGCCGTAGTTGTTGGCGAAGTCGAAGCTGATATGCAGGAGCGGCCCGAGCAGCGCGACCAGCGCGAGACGCGAGACGTCGCGCCGCTCGAGCTCTTGGCGGCGCAAGCGCAAAAAGCCGAGCGTGAGCGCGAACGTCACGAGCGCGAGCGGCAGCGCCAGCGCGACCGTGTGCGAGTGGCCGCGGTGATGGAGCAGGTAACCGAGCGGACGCGCCGCGAGCCGGCCCGCATACAGTCCGTCGGCGTCCGGCAAGTTGTTGCCGAGGATGGCGGCGAAGTAGAGCGCGCTCCGCAGGCCCGAACTCCGCCCCTCGCCGGTTCGGCCGGCCGCCGGCAGGGCCGCTTCGGCTAGCCAGATCCCGGCGAGCGAGTGGGTGATGTTGTCCACGCGGGCCGGAGGTTAGCACCCTGATTTCGCCGGCATTTGACAAGGCAGAACCCATCGAACATAGTCCCGGCCCTTCGAGCCCCCAGGGCTCCTTCGAAAGTCACGACCATGGTCTCCTCCACACGGCAAACGGAACGTCGGCGTTTCATCCGAGCGCGCAGCCAAGGCGCCAAGAAGAAGCAATTCGAGACGCCCAAGTTTCCCGTTCATCCCGAGGGGTACGATCCCAAGGCCGCCGACGCGCGCAAGGCCAAGAGCTGATTTCGCTCGTCCGAGCCTCGCCTTCCTCGCATCCAGTAGGTCGCTTCCCCGATGGCCAATCATCCCTCAGCAGACAAACGTAACCGCCAGCGCGTCGTGCGCGCCGAGCGCAATCAAGCCGCCCGCAGCACGTTGCGCACCGCCGTCAAAAAGGCGCGCACCGCGATCGCAGCCGGCAACGCAGCCGCCGCCAAAGCCCCCGTCGCCGCAGCCTCCAAGGCGCTCGCGCGCGCCGCGAGCAAAGGCGTCATGCACGATCGCGCGGCGTCTCGCACGACCTCGCGCATTCAAGCGGCGCTCAGCAAACTCGGACGCTGAGCGCTCCAGTTTGCGCGGCCCTGCAAGGGTCGTTTGCGTCGGCTAAATGTAGGCTCGCCTGGCGAGGCCGTAGTGCGATCGGTTGAGTATTCCCGACGAAATCCGGGTGCGCAGCGCCATGCTACGCTGTCAGCGCCGCTTTTTTCGAAGCGGACCCGATGGCGAGCCCCGCAAACGAAGCCGATCTCGAGATCGGAAAGCTTGCCGGCACGGAGGTCGCCGGTAAGTACCGCGTCGATCGCCTGATCGGTCGCGGCGGCATGGGCGCCGTATTCCAAGCCACCAATATCGGCATCGGCAAGCGCGTCGCGCTCAAATTCCTGGATGCCGAGGCCGCGCGCAATCGAGAAGCATATCTGCGCTTCGAGCGCGAGGCGCAAGCGGCCAGCGTGGTGGAGAGCGCCCATATCGTCCAGATCTTCGATTCTGGCGTGACGGAAAGCGGCTTGCCCTTTTTGGTGATGGAGCTGCTCACGGGCGAGGATTTGCGGGCGCGCTTGCGCCGTGAAAAGCGCTTGCCCGTCGCGAGCGCGCTCAAAATTGCGTCGCAAGTCCTGCGCGCCCTGGTGCGCGCTCACCCCGCCGGCATCGTGCATCGCGACCTGAAGCCCGACAACGTGTTCCTGTGCGCGCGCGACGACGACGATTCGTTCGTGAAAATCGTGGACTTTGGCATCTCCAAGCTGGCTCGCGCGCGCGTCGCCGACACGCTCACCCGCCAGGGCACCGTGCTCGGCACGGCGTTTTACATGTCGCCGGAGCAAGCAGAATCGGCGAAAGACATCGACGGACGGAGTGATCTGTTCAGCGTGGGCGCGATCCTGTTCGAAATGCTGGTGGGTCGCCCACCGCACGTGGCCGGCACGTACGAGGCCGTCTTGATCGCGATTTGCACGCGCGAAGCGGACGACGTGCGTTTGCACGTGCCGGAGATCCCGGGCGGCGTCGCCGCGATCGTCAAGAAGGCGCTGACGCGCGATCGCTCGCGGCGTTTTCAGAGCGCCGAAGCATTCCTCGAAGCGCTCGCGAATCCGGCGGAATACGACGAGGGGCCCGTCGCGAGCGCCGCCGATGACAGCACGCTCGCCGGACGAGCGCGCAGCGGGGCCGCCTCACCGCGCGGACGCTACGGCACCTTCGTGGCCGGCACGGTTGCGACCTTGAGCGGCTTCGCGCTCACCGCCTACTTCATGAGCAAGGCGCATCCCACGCCAACCACTGCGGGCGCTCCATCGTCACCCACCGTGAGCGTCGCAGCCAAGACGAACGAGCCCGTGCCCGCAACGCCAGACGTGGCGCCGAGCGCGCTGCCCGCGCCATCGAACGTCGGCGCGCTTGGCGCTCCCGAGCGACCGCACCCCAAGACGACCGCGAGTCGCTCCGCGACCAACTCGCCGCTCACGAGCGCAAACGCGAGTCCGCCTCCCACCACGACCGCAAGCGCCTCGTTCCCGAGTCCTGCCCCGAGCGCACACGCGAGCCCGACGCCCAAACCGTCCGGAGCCGTTGCGCACGGCTTACAACTCAGCACGCGCGAGCCGTAGGGTCCGCGAATACCTGACCCGATGCGACCTGCGCGACGCGCGCGGCCTCGGTTTTCGCGCGCTTCAGGGCCATGGTACGACCTCGATCGGCATGCGCCGCTACGGGATCCTCTGCTTGAGCTTGGCGCTCGCGAGCGTGACGACGAACGCGCGCGCGGAGGGCGTAGACAGCGCAACGGGCAGCGCGCCCGACAGCAACACCACCGAAGCGCGACGTCACTTCAAGCTCGGTATCAAGCTGTATCAAGACGGCAACTACTCGGGCGCGCTCGCGGAGTTCGAGGCCGCTTACGCACAAAAGCCAGGGCCGGGGTCGCTCCAGAACGTGGCGCTCTGTCAAAAAGCACTGTTTCGTTATCGCGCAGCAGCGACGACGCTCGAGCAGCTCCTCGCCAAGCACAGCAGCGAAATGAGCGCGGACGAGCGGCAAACCGTGCACGCCGCGATCGACGAGCTTAGCGCGCTGGTCGGTTCGATCGTGGTCAACGTCGAGCCGAGCGACGCCAAGGTCACCCTGGACGGCCGCCCGGCGACCGCAGACGAGCTGCAGAGCGGCATCGAGGTCGACATCGGCGAGCACACGCTCGTCGCAGAGGCGCGCGGCTACGCGCGGCTCAGCCGGACGCTCAGCGTCGCGTCGGGCCAAAAGAAGCTGCCGGTCGAACTCAAATTGAAGCCCACGGACGGCTTTCTGAACGTCGTCGCCGTCGACCCCAAAGCGGCGATCGCCGTCGACGGTGAGACGCGCGCGTTTCACGAATGGCACGGCAGCGTCGCGCCGGGCAGCGATCACTTGGTGCAGGTATTTCGCGACGGTTACGACACGTTCGAGACCACGGTCAACGTCGCGCTCGGCAAGGTCGTCGAAGTGCGTGCGGATCTCGGCGCGCCAGTCAACGCGGGAGCCGTCGACGAGACTCCCCCGCCGCCCGGCACCATGCCGAAGCCGCCTCCACGCCGAATGCCGCGCGGCTTCTATGGACTGCTCACGCTCGGCGCCGCCAGTCTGCGACACAAGCCGCTCGAACTCACGGCGCCCAGCGGCAAGACCCCGACCCTGGGCACGCTCGACGTGCGCGCGGGTTATCGCCCGTTCGGTCAGCTGGCCATCGAGCTGATGCTAGCCACCGCGTCGGTGCACGTGGACGGCGCGACCGCGCCGAACTCCGCGACCCCACGCGCGTACACCTTGAACAGCGTGCACTTCGGACCGAACGCGCGTTACTTGAGCCCGGGTAAGACCATTCGCTTCACGGGCACCACGGGTTTCGGCCTCGTACACCACGATCTCAAGTTGGATCAGGGGGCGAACACGACCAGCGAACGGGGTGGGTCGAGCGGCGCGCTCGATCCGTACTTTTCCTTCGAGGCCGGCGCCCAGCTCATTTTCGGCCACGTGCTGGCGGGTATCGAAGCGACGCTTTTGATCGACGGTGTCTCAAATTTCAACAGTAACGAGCACGCAATCGAGGACAAGAAACCGTTTGCAGGAGCGGGAGCCGTGGCACTAGCTGGCCTTGGCATCCACGTGGGCTATGCGTTCTGGTAGGAAGCGAGGGAAACATGAGCGACAAAACCGGTATTGAAACGTACTCAGCAGAAAATCGCACGTTCGAACCGAGCCCGGAGTTTTCTGCCGGCGCGCGCATCAAGACTCGCGCGGACTACGACAAGCTCTACCGCGAGAGCCTCGATTCGCCCGACACGTTCTACGAGCGAGAGACTCGTGATCTCGTGTTTCGCAAACCGTGGCACGCGCTGTGCGAATGGCAATTGCCCCACTCCAAGTGGTTCGTCGGCGCGGAGCTCAACGTGTCCGAGAGCTGCCTCGATCGTCACTTGCGGACACCTACGGCCAACAAGCCAGCGCTCATTTGGGAGAGCGAGCCCGGTGAGTCCGTCAGCCTCACGTACGCGGAGCTCCATCGCAAGGTCGTCGAGTTCGCGGCGGTGTTGCGCGGGCTCGGCGTCGGCAAGGGCGATCGCGTCGCAATCTACATGGGCATGGTGCCGGAGGTCGTGATCGGCATGCTGGCTTGTGCGCGAGTGGGCGCGCCGCATACCGTCGTTTTCGGCGGATTTGCCGCGGAATCCCTGCGCGATCGGATCAACGACTCGGGCGCCAAGCTCGTGCTCACCCAGGACGGCGCGCTGCGCCGTGGCAACGTCGTCGAACTGAAAGCTACCGTCGACCGCGCAGTGACCGGGACGACCAGCGTCGAAAAAGTCATCGTGTATCGCCGGCTCGGCCAAGAGCGCGCGCCGATCACGATGCAGGCCGGGCGCGATCTCGACTGGGCGGACGCCGTGCGCGGCGCGAACCCGGAGCTCGGACGCGACGCGGAAATCGTGGACGCCGAGCACCCACTCTTCATCCTGTACACCTCCGGCTCGACGG